>DASVEP010000125.1:0-12524 GCA_036380475.1 Candidatus Dormiibacterota bacterium | reverse complement strand
CAGTCCCCTCTCCCCGAAGGGGAGAGGGTCAGGGAGAGGGCGGACCGCCGCCATTTAGCTCCTCATAGATGATCTCGGTCACGTTGCCGACATCGGTCAGGACGTCGGTGTTCCAGAACCGCAGGACACGGAAGCCCAATTTCTCGAGTTCGGCCGTCCGCCGCGCATCGAGCGCCTCCTGGGCATCCTCTCCGTGTCCGCCACCGTCGACCTCGATGATCAATCGTGAACTGAGGCAAACGAAATCGACGATGTAGTCACCAAGCTGATGCTGGCGTCTGAATTTTCGCCCGTCCATTCGGTGGGCGCGGAGGCAATACCAAAGGTGTCGTTCAGCGTCGGTCATGTTGCGGCGTAGCTCCCGGGCACGTTCTTGGTAGTAGGCGTTGCGTCGCATACCAGCCGATCATCGGCACTGTCCCGGCTGCTGCCAACGCTCTTTACAGCGTTTCCCTCTCCCCGGCCCTCTCCCCTCCGGGGAGAGGGGGATCCAGCCCGGCCCTCTCCCCTCCGGGGAGAGGGGGATCCAGCCCGGCCCTCTCCCCTCCGGGGAGAGGGGGATCCAGCCCAGCCCTTTCCCCTCCGGGGAGAGGGGGATCCAGCCCGGCCCTCTCCCCTCCGGGGAGAGGGGATTTACTCGGGTTCGGCGCGGATCTCGATCTTCTTGCGGGCCGCCTCGAGGCGCTCAGTGCAGACCTTGAGATAAACGCGAGCCTCGTCGACAGCCTTCAGCGCGTCCTCCAGCGACAGTTCGCCGTCCTCGAGGAGCTTCAACTTGGCGTCCAGCTTCTCCAGCGCCTGCTCGTACGTGAGCTGCTCGCTCATGGCTCGACCTCTTCTACCCGCGCACCCAGGCGCCCGGTTGCGAGCCGGATGCGCAGCTTGCGGTCAACCTTCGTGTCGGTGGCCGACCGGACCACCGCGCCAGTCTCTTCGTCCTGCGTGATGCTGTAGCCCCGCGAGAGCACCGCTTCGGGGCTCAGCGCGAGCAACCGCTCTCGCCTGTGGGCGAGCCCTCGGTTGGCGGCGGCAAATCGCTCTGCGATCGCCCGCTCCAACCGATCTCCCGCTCGCCGCGATGCGAGCGCGTTGCGGCTGCGGGTCAAACGCGCCATGGCGGCAGCATCCAGCCGGCGAGATCGTTCGCGCAGCGCCTCCTCTCGCCGGGCGACCTGCTGCACCGGGCTCAGCCTGGCCAGGTTCGCCGCCGCTCGCACGAGCCTGTCCACGCGCACGCGGACCATTGCCGGCAGCAGTTGCAGCAATCGTGCCTTCTTGACCTGGAGCCGCTCCGTCTCGCGCTGAAGGCGCAGATTCGTTTCGCGGTCGAGACGTCGCTCCCGCTCACGAAGCAGGGCAACAAGGTCCGCCTTCTTCGGTACCACGCGAGCGCCGGCCTCGGTCGGCGTACGCGCCTCGAAGTCCGCGACCATATCGGCGACTGTTCGATCGGAGGTGTGCCCAAGCGCAGTCACGACCGGGAGGCTCGAACCAAGAATCGCTCGCGCCACCACCTCCGTATTGAACGCGTACAGCTCCTCGAAGCTGCCACCGCCGCGAGCAAGGACCATCACCTGGGCGAGCCCCTCCTCATTGCAGCGCCGCATCGCTCGCGACACGCTCATCGGCGCGGCAGCCCCTTGCACCTGCACCGGGTAGATGACGATGCCCATGTTCGGATAGCGTTCCCAGATCGTCTCCTGAAGGTCGTGGATCACCGCGCCGGTCGGGGACGTGAGCAGCGCTACCGATTGAGGCAGGAATGGCAGGCGCCGCTTGCGGGACGCTTCAAAAGCACCTTCAGCTTCGAGCCGCCGTTTCAGCTCCTCCAACCTGGCCCGGAGCTTCCCGACGTCATCGAACTCGATCTGGTCGACCACAAAGCGGACGGTCCCGTACTGCGCCCAGTAATCGACGCGTCCCCGAAACACGAACACCTGGCCGTCCTCGGGCAAAGTGCTGACTCGTCGCGCGTCGTCGGCGTAGAGAAAACCGTTGATCAGGCTCTGTCCGTCCTTGATCGCGAAGCTGTAGTGCCCCTTCGTTCCGCGCTTGGTGCCGCTCACCTCGCCCTTCACGAGAAGAGCGGTCAACGGACGCAGCTCGCGCCTGATCTCATTGGCGAGCTCGGTGACGGTGTATGGACGCTGCGCTTCTTCCGGCCTGAGCATCGAGCGTTAGCTTAGGACGCGATCAGAGACAGGGTCCGGCCGGCCACACCTGGCCGCTGGGCGGGCCGGCGGCGAAGTCCTTCGGCATGGCGGTTTCGGAATACAACCACACGCGCCCCTGCCCAGAGAACCAAACGCCGGTCGAATCGGAGACAAACCCACTCTGGCTGCCGATGCCTCCGTTGATCGCCACGGGCCCTGGATTCGCAAGCGTGTCGACATTGCCGGGAGACGCGATTCGCAACAACTTTTGCTGATTGTCACCGGCATACAACCTGTGCGAGCCGTCCGTGCCCTGCGGCCAGAACATGTCGTCAGGCGGGCCTTCGAGCCATTGCGTGACCGAGCCTGTAGTCAGGTCAAGCCGCAACATCGAATAGACGTAAGCGTTGCCCTGCACACGGTAGTCGATGCCCCACGCTGCGCCATCGCTGATCAGCACCCATCCCCATTGGTACATGTGGCGGTCGCTTCCTGTGACGAGCGTCGGCGTTCCGCCGCCGGCAGGGTCCAGGGTGAAGAGGAGCTCGAACGATCCTTGCCGTGGATTGATGGCGTGGACCAGGTACAGCGTGTCCTGCGTGAAAGCGATGACGATGAACAGGATCGAGCCGCTGTACACGATGCGGTCTGCGCCCGTGGTCAGGTCTACAACGTGAATCTCATTGTTCGAACCATTACCCATCCAGTAGGCGTAGCGCTTCCGGTCGGGCGATAGAAGCTGACGGTCGGCGTGGAGCCATTTGTTCGCAGCGGCATCAAACGTGGCGCCGAATGACTGGACTGATGCAAGCCCGGAGACGGGCGAGGGCAGGAGCGGCGAGATCACGCCGACATCTGTGACCTGTCCAGACGGCACGCTGACGAAAGCAGCGTGGACGTCGACGCTGGTGGCCGTCGGTGACTCGCTCCACCAGACGGGCAGGCGGCAGCTAGCCGCGGATACAGTTGGCGATGCGTTGGCGGTTGCGAGCACCGGTGCAGATGGTGCAGAAGCCGGCTGCTGGCTGCAGGCCGCCGGCAAGAGAAGGGCGGCCAGGGCAATCAGGCGCATACGAATATCGAACGCTGAGAGAGGTGTTTCGGTACGTTCAGGCCGGGCGCTGGAAGTGGAACGCCGAGATCCGCATCCGCTTGTTGAAGTACAGGCGGTGGGCGTCAGTTCTGTCGGGACCCACCCCTGAATCGAGGTGGAACTGGTCGACGTGAAGGCGCTGGGCCTCCTCGATCAGCCAGTCCATCAGCTGGCTCGCGTATCCCAACCGACGATATTCGAATCTCGTGCCCAGGTCGTCGCAGTACAGGAAGTGCTGCCAGGCAATCATGTGCATGACCCGAAAACCCGCCACCGCAGCCGCCTGCAGGTCGTCCTTGACGAAAAAACCGATGAGCCGGTAGCCCTCGGGCCTGAGAACCGTATCGACATACTCGGTGAAAACCGTCTCCGGCCCGATGTTTGGCCTGAGCTCCAGCATCGCTTTGTAGGCAAGGTTCGTTGCCCCGGCGTGAAGCTCCTGTATCACCCGCCTATCTGCGACATGTTCTTAGCCGGCTTGATGAACCCCGGTTGGTTGATCAGGTGTCCTTCTTCCTTGCGCCACACCGCCGTTTCGATCACGCGGCCGAGATGATCGTCAGACGCGCCTGAGCGGATCAGATCGCGAAGCGGCGTCTCCTGCAAGGAGAACAGGCACGTCCGCAGGCCGCCTTCAGCTGTCAACCGGATGCGATTGCAGGTCGTGCAGAACGCCTGACTCACCGACGAGATGAAGCCAACGCCACCCGGCGTGCCGTCGGCGAACTTGAAACGCGTTGCAGGTCCCGGTCGCGGATCGGCCACGGGCACCAGCGGGAACAGGTCCTCGATCTGCTCCTGGATGCGCCGGCTGGGCACCACCTGCTCGTTGGTCCAGATGTTGTCGCCGTCCAGCGGCATGAACTCGATGAAGCGCACCTCGTAGCCCTCATCGCGGGCGAGCCGAGCGAAGTCGACGACCTCGTCGTCGTTCCTCCCCTTCATCACGACCATGTTCAGCTTGATCGGCCAGAGGCCCGCCTCCCGCGAGGCTTTGATGCCATCCATGACGCGGACGAAGGCGTCGCTGCGAGCTATGTCGTGGAAGCGATCCATGTGCAGCGTGTCGAGCGAGATGTTGATGCGCTTGAGACCGGCGTCCTTCAGCAGCTGCGCTTTTTCACGAAGCAGCACGCCGTTGGTGGTCATGGTGATGTCGAGCGTCGGGTCGACGTCGTTGATCATCCCGACCAGCTCCTCGACCTTGATTCGAACGAGCGGCTCGCCACCCGTGATCCTGATCGTCCGCACGCCGTACCGCTCGACGAACAGGCGGGCCAGCCGGGCGATCTCCTCGAAACGGAGCAGGTCATCCCGCTTCAGCCACTTCAGGCCCTCGGCGGGCATGCAGTAGATGCAGCGGAAGTTGCAGCGGTCCGTGATCGAGATCCGGAGATCGTCGGCAACGCGGCCGTAGGTGTCTCTTAACGTTGCCGTCCCCACATGGCGGATGATAGGCCGGATGGGGTACGAGTACATAACGGTCGAGGTGGAGGCGCCCATCGCGACGGTCACCCTGAACCGGCCGAAGGTCCTGAACGCACTCAGCCCCGAGCTCATCGTCGAAGTCAACCTGGCCCTCCGCGAGCTCGAAGCCGACCAGAGCGTCCGAGCCGTCGTCCTGACCGGCGGGCCCAAGGTTTTCGCGGCCGGGGCGGACATCACCGACATGGCCGAGCGGACCGCAGTCGAGCAGCTCAACCGCGACCAGACTGGGCGCTGGGCGGGCATCACAGCCTTCACGAAGCCGCTCATTGCTGCCGTCAACGGCTATGCGCTTGGCGGGGGCTGCGAGCTCGCACTGATGTGCGACATGATCATCGCCGGCGACACCGCCCGGTTCGGCCAGCCGGAGGTGAACCTTGGCATCATCCCGGGCGCCGGCGGCACTCAGCGCTGGCCCCGGACCGCCGGCAAGTACGCGGCCATGGAAGCCGTCCTGACCGGACTGCCGATCACAGGCGCGCGTGCCAAGGAGCTTGGCATCGTAAACAAGGTCGTCCCCGCTGAGATGACGGTCGAAGTCGCAAAGCGGGTCGCGCGCCAGCTCGCCGAAAAAGCCCCGCTGGCCCTGCGCATGGCCAAGGAGTCAGTCCTCAAGGCGTTCGAGTCGCCGCTCGGCGAAGGACTCGCGACGGAGCGCAAGAGCTTCTATTTCCTGTTTTCGACCGAGGATCAGAAAGAAGGTATGCGCGCCTTCCTCGAGAAGCGCAAAGCAAATTTCAAAGGCAGGTAGTGAATGGCTACTGAGGTCGACGTCCACATCAAGGTTCATGTCGAAAACGGTGTTGGGCTGATCCAGCTGAACCGTCCCGAGAAGATGAACGCGATCGGCGCGGTCACGCGCAAGCAGCTGAGCGAAGCGATCAAGCAGGTCGAGCGGGACGACGACGTCCGTGTCGTTGTGCTCACCGGTTCCGGCCGCGCATTCTGCTCCGGCGCCGACGTCACGGAGATGGCGCAGGAAGGCGGCATGCGCTCGCCTGAGGATGTCGGCAACGTCCTGCGAAACGAATACATGCCGATGCTCACGCGGCTCCGGACCATGCCCAAGCCCGTGATCGCGGCGATGAATGGACCCGCGGTCGGCATCGGCGCGAGCTACGCGCTTGCTTGCGATATCAGGATTGCCGTTCCCGAGGCGTATCTCCTGGAGGCGTTCGTCAACATCGGCCTCGCGCCCGACGGCGGCGTGAGCTGGTTGCTCCCGCGCATGGCCGGCACCGGAGTCGCATACGAGATGTTTTTCACCGGCAAGCCGCTCTCCGCCACGGACGCGCACCGGCTCGGCATCATCAATCGCCTTGTGCCGGCGGACCGCCTCGAGGCCGAAGTGCGCGAGCTCGCAGCCCAGCTTGTGTCTCAACCGCGCCAGGCGATGGCAGCCGCGAAGCGCGCGGTGAACCACGCGCTGGAGTCGAGCTACGAAGAAGCTTTGGAGTTCGAGTCTTACCTGCAGGAGGCGCAAGCCGCGAGCCCGGAGTTCGCCGAAGGCGTCCAGGCGTTCCTCGCCAAACGCACCAAGAAATGACCGAGCTCCGTGAGGCGGTCGTTGTCGCGACCGCACGCACGCCGATGGGGCGGTATGGCGGCCAGCTGAAAGACGTCCGCCCCGATGACCTTGCGGCGATTGTGCTCAAAGAGGCTTGCGAGCGGGCGCACCTGAAGCCTGCGGAGGTCGAAGACGTCATCCTGGGTTGCGCCAACGGCGCCGGCGAGGACAACCGCAACGTCGCCCGGATGGCCCTGCTGGTTGCCGGCTTCCCGGTCGAGGTGCCAGGCCAGACGGTGAATCGCCTGTGCGGCTCGGGCATGCAGGCCACCATCACCGCCGCGCGCGAGATCCAGACTGGCGCGGCCGACATCGTGGTCGCAGGTGGAGTCGAGAGCATGACCCGCGCCCCTTGGGTGATGCCCAAGCCGGACGGAGCCTTTCCCCGCGGACCTCAGACCGCATACGACACCGCCCTTGGCTGGCGCCTCGTCAACCCAAAGATGGCCGAGATGTACGGGACGCTGCAGATGGGGGAGACCGCCGAGCGCGTCGCCCAGAAGTACGAGGTTTCGCGTGAGGACCAGGACGCTTTCGCCTTGCGCAGCCATCAACGCGCTGTCGCCGCACAGAAATCGGGACGCCTTGCCGAGGAGATCGTTCCAGTCGTTGTTACCCAGCGGAAGGGCGAGCCGTTGCGGATCACAGCGGACGAAGGCCCGCGTGAGGACACGTCGCTGGAGGCGCTTGCGAAACTAAGGCCGGCGTTTGCCGAGACAGGTTCCGTCACCGCCGGCAACTCATCGCCTCTGAACGACGGTGCGACCGCGCTGGTGCTCATGTCGGCAAGCAAGGCCCGCGAGCGCAACCTGCAGCCTCTGGCGCGCCTGGTCGCAGCCGCCCCGGCCGGCGTGCATCCCGATTACATGGGCATTGGCCCGGTGCCGTCGTCGATGAAAGCTATAGAGAAGGCCGGCCTCCAGGCCTCCGACATCGGGATCGTCGAGCTCAACGAGGCATTCGCCTCGCAATCGCTTGCGTGCGTGCGGCTGCTCGGGCTCGACGAAGAGAAGGTGAACGTCAACGGCGGCGCGATCGCCCTCGGTCATCCGCTGGGCTCCAGCGGCGCACGCCTGGTAGGCACGCTGGTTCGCGAGATGGCCCACCGGAATGTTGAGTACGGCCTGGCGACCATGTGCATCGGGGTCGGCCAGGGCATCGCGTCGATCTGGCAAAGGGTCTAACAACCATTTCAGAAAGAGACCCGCAGGCGGTGCGCTCGATGTTCGATCGCATCGCGCGCCGTTACGACCTCGTGAACACTGTCCTCTCCGCCGGTACGGATGGCGGCTGGCGGCGCCGTGCCGCGAAGGCGAGCGGGCTGAAAGCAGGGGGCTCGGCGCTCGACGTCGCGTGCGGCTCAGGCAAGCTCACCGCGCAGCTCGCCCGAATCGCAGGCACGAATGGCCGCGTCGTCGGCCTTGACTTCAGCTCGCAGATGCTCGAGGTCGCGCGTGCAGAGTTTCCCGGCATCGAGTTTCTTGAAGGAGATGCGCTGAATCTTCCGTTCGAGGATGCGACCTTCGATGCGAGCACCATAGCCTTCGGTTTGCGCAACCTTGCTGATCCTGTGAGCGGATTGCGCGAGATGCTGCGCGTGGTCAAGCCGGGCGGCCGTGCCGTGGTGCTCGAGTTCGTGCGGCCGCCGAGGGGACCCGTCGGCGCGGCCTACCGCGTTTATCTGAAAACGCTGCTGCCGGCTATCGGTGGAGTGCTGTCGGGTCAGCCGGATGCGTATCGCTACCTGAGCGACACGGTGGACTCATATCGGACGGCGGACGAGCTGCAAGCGCTCGCCGCCGTGGCCGGATGGGCCGGCGTCCGCCATCGTGGTCTTGCTGCCGGGACGGTCAGCATCGTCTCAGGCGGACGCTAGCCCCCGTTCGTAGTTAGTTCGACGAGTCACCTGCTGCGATCACGTCGCTGTGGTCGCTGTGGTCGCCCTTATCAGTTTTTTCCGGCTTGTCAGCCTTTGGCTTGTCGTCCTGCTTGCAGTTGTCTGATCCTTGAGAGTCGCCGATCGAATCACAGCCCGGTCCCGGTTGACCGCCGGAGGTGCTGAGCGTCGCCGACATGTTGATGCGGAACGCATTGCTCGGCGGATTGAACGCCTCGGTGCCCGATGGCTGAGGCGTGGGGCCAAATGCATAGGCCCAGCTGTCCAAACCTGAAGATGTCCCAGTACCGCACGCCACCGTGCCCTCGATGTGCATCCCGATCATGTCGCCGGCAAGCACTGGAATCGGCGCCGCCAGAGTGACCGCGGTGCCGGTCGGCACCACGAGCGGGCTCGCACCGACGAGCTGATACGTTCCGGCTGTCGTTGTTGGTCGCCACACTTGCAGGCCGACCAGTCCGGTCAAGCCCAGGGACTGGCTGTTCCATGATGTGATCGAACCTCCACCGGCCGGCACGACATAGCTGATGGCGGGATCGCCGGACGAGAGCTGAACCGAGTCCAAACCAGGAAGGCTGCAGGTCGTGTTCGCAGCCGCCGATCCAAGGTTGGCGTCGGCAAATGCGGCGCTTGGCGATATGACAATCGCGAGGAGTGCAATTGACGCGGCGACCACCCCCACGCGCGCGGCAGGACGAAATGCGACTCTTTTCGAGTCCATATCAACTCACCCCGGGCACCGCAAATGATCGATACGAATGAGATGCGGAGACCCTGAATCATTCAACGAAACCGCCGAACGATCCTTGCCCGGCTGAGATCAGCCGGAGGGCTACGACTCCCTGTCGACGGCAGAGCGAGCGAGCCGCACCAACGTCGGCCGCAGGCCGTCCAGCTCGATCGACTCGAGCTCGCCCAGGGCCGCGTCCACCAGTCCGCGAGCCTCGTCGCCCACCCGCTCGAGCGCGCCGCTCGAGGTGACAAGCTCCGCGACCCGCCCGACTTCTTTGTCGCCGAGCGAACCCGCCAGCAAGCGCCGCACCTCGGGTCCGACGGAGCGATCTTCCGCGGCGTAGATCAAAGGCAGGGAAAGCACGCGCTGCTTGATGTCGAGCCCAACCGGTTTGCCAGAGCTCGCGCTGAAGTCGACCATGTCGTCGGCCATCTGGAACGCGACGCCCAGCAGGTCGCCGTATCGCCGCAGAGCCTCGACGACATCAGGCGGCGCTTCGGAGAGCAGTGCACCCGACGCGCACGCGGCACTGAATAGCGCTGCGGTCTTGCCGCGCACAACGCGAAGGTAGGAGTCGTGGTCTCCTGGAAACGCGCCGCGCAGCGCAACGTCATCGATCTGCGCGGCACAGATTGCTTCCAGCGCATCGGCCATCGTCGATGTGACTCCGCTGTTGCCGATCTCCGCGATCAATCGCGTCGCCTTTGCGAAGTAGTAGTCACCCACCGCGATGGCGCGCTCGGCACCTTCGGCGGCAGCGACGGTTGGGCGGCCGCGTCGGTGCGTCGACTCGTCCACGTAGTCGTCGTGGATGAGGGTCGCGTTGTGCAGGAGCTCGACAGCAGCGGCAAGCGAAGCTGCGCGCAGCGGGTCCTGGCGCGGTCCAACCTGCGATGTCAGCTGCACCAACTTGGGGCGGAGGCGCTTGCCCCCTGCCTCCATCAGCCTGCGCATGGGCAGAGCGACCGGGTCGGGGTCAATCATCAGCTGGCGCGCAAGCTCGACCTCGACAAGCTGAGCATCGCGGCTGCGGTCGACCGGGGCCTTCTCAACGAAATTTCCGTCGATCTGCATCGCCAGCTCCCGATGTCGGGGGCCGTCGAGCTCAACCGCGAAGATCGACTGCCAGCGCCCCATGACGAGCTTGCCATCCTCCACCAGCAGGGTCGCGAAACCGGTCAGCAGCAGCTCCCTGCAGTGTGCGTGGCCGTTGACCGGTTCGTCATCTGCGATCTCATGGCGGCGGGCGAAGTCGTCGTGCTCGTAACCGGCACCCTCAGGCGCGAGGCGCTCCAGCAGCGTTTGAAAATCGCGGAGCAGCAACGGCTCGTTTTCGTTGATGGCGAGCCCGACTGTTGTGTGCAGCGATTGCAGGTGGATCCGGCCGTCGCGCAGGCCTGACCTGCGCACCTCTTCGCGCAGCCGCTCGGTCAGGTCGATGAACTCCGTTGGGCGCGAAGTCTTGAAGTTGAGCCGGCCGGAGATCATGCGGTCGCCGAAAAAGCGCGCACGAGGAGCTCTCGCACCGGCCTGCCCGGGCTGCCCGACGCGGCTGCTGCCGACAGGCCTTCGATCGCCTCGGCGAATGCAACCTGCACGGCCTGGGTGGCGGTATCGGCCAGCAGGCGGGAGGCGCGCGCCAGGCAAAGGTCGCCCATGAGCAGTGTCGGCGGCGGCGCGGCCCGCCCGCCCAGGCCCTGGAGGCGGATCCCGACCTCGATCAGCGCCGCCGCGAGCGCCAGCTTGGGCCGGGCGTCAGCGTCGTGGTCGGTAACCGCCTCGAGGTATGACCCGTACGTGTCGGACAGCCCGTCGGCCCACAGCTCTTCGAGCCTGTCCAGCTCGCGATCGATCATTTGGACGCTCATACGGGCTCCACCAGGGTGGCTGCGAGCTGCTGAAAGGCGGACAGCGCCCGCACGCAGGATTCATCGTCGCGCGTCACCACGTAGTACAGGCCGAAACCGAGGACCGTGTTCAACACCAATGGGACCAATACCTCGCGGGGTACGGTGAGCCTGATCCGGCCGTCGGCCTCGAGCCTGTCGAGCTGTTCCTGGATGACCTCGCGATACCTGGTGAACAGCTCGGGAAGGTACGCACGCAGCCGCTCGGTTCGGGGCGCCTGGACCAGGAGGTCGAAAGCGGCGAGCTGGATGTCGCCCAGGCGCCGGAGCGAGTCCCAAAGCGATTCGACGCCGATCTCCAGGACCACGAGCGGGTCGGTGAGCTGGTTGAGGGCGGTGCGGAGCTCGTTGACCGAGCGGGCGGTCAGATAGCGCCACGCCTCGACCAGGAGCTCGGATTTGGTTGGAAACCAGTACTGGAGGTTGCCGATCGCCACGCCCGCGCGGGAGGCAATGGCTCGAACGCTGGTGCCGGAGTAGCCGCTTTCGAGCAATGACTCGGCCGCGGCATGGATGATCTGATCTCGGGTGCTCTCGGTCGAAAGCCCCACGAACTCAGAGGCGTCGCCGTGAGTTCGCGGGGGCCCCTTATCAGTGGCCCCGGTCATACGTATGTACTAGCATAGCGCGGCCCAGAAACAGGGAAGGGTTCCGGGGCCCTTCAACCGAGGGCGGGATAATGGCGAGGCGTGAGGAGCATCGAGCGAATCTTTCCGACTGGGCTCTGTGGGGTGATCCGCACCGAGCAGCCCGACGCAGCCTTCCAGGCCTGCCTGGCCGCCATCGAAGGCGGCATCGGCACCATCGAGGTCACGACCACCGTCCCTTCCTGGTACGAGATCATCCGCGGCCTCATCGGCACCACGCTTGGCAAGACGCCGATCGGCGTCGGGACGGTGTGGGACCCGGGAGCGGTCGGCGAGGCGAAGGAGGCCGGGGCGGACTTCGTGGTCACGCCAGTCGTGCTGCCCGAAGTGGCCGACGCCTGCCGGAAGGAGGACATCCTGTGCGTGCTCGGCGCGCTGACGCCGAGCGAGATCTACCAGGCTCGACTCGCGGGTGCCAACCTCGTCAAGGTGTTCCCGGTCGCGCCGGTCGGCGGGCCTGACTACATCCGCGCGCTGCAGGGCCCGATGGGCGGCGTGCCGCTGTGGGTGTCAGGCGGAATCGAGATAGATCAGATCGCGGCCTACCTGCGACTTGGGGTCAAGGCCGTGGGGCTCGCCGGCTCACTGTTTCCCGCCGAGGCGCTGGCCCGTCGCGACATGGACTCGATCAGGGAGAAAGCGAGCAGAGCAGCTGCGGCCGCGGCGATGGCGAGGGCCGACTAACGAAGCGGCTCCGTCAGCACCCCACGTGGTGGCTGCACATCGTGGCGCTGATGTTCGAGTAGAGGTTGATCAGCTGCCCGCCGGTCGCGATCAGCGCGACGATCACGATCAGTGCGACCAGGGCAAGGATGAGGGCGTACTCCACCATTCCTTGTCCTGCTTGCCGGCGTCCGAAGTGCATCAGTTTCGACATTGACCTAGAAGCTTAACCGTCGAGCCCCGCTTTCTGGTCGTTAGCGCGTTGCAAAGCTTGCTCGACAACCACCCGTACCATCCGTTTGCGCCAGAAATGGCTGAGATCGGCGTTGTCGAGGGGTTTGGCGGGCTTGGCTGCGATCTCGGCCGCCGCACGGACGGT
>DASVEP010000124.1:0-22452 GCA_036380475.1 Candidatus Dormiibacterota bacterium | reverse complement strand
CACCCCCACCCCTAGCCACGAAGCCGAGTCGGGGCCACCCTACCCCGGCGAGCGGCAAACTCGCCTCAGCGGCGCCTGGACGGCGCTGGTCATCGGCATCGTCATCCTGGTCGTGATCCTCGTCTTCATCCTGCAGAACCTGCAGAACGTGGAGGTCCACTTCCTGTTTCTCCAGGGACAGCTTCCCCTAGCGGTGGCGCTGCTGTTCGCGATGGTGCTTGGAGCGGTTGTGGTCCTCGCCTTTGGCGCCGGCCGGATCCTCCAGCTCCGCCTGGTGGCGAGGCAGGCACGGCGTCACGACAAGTAGGCAGCGCCGATACCGGGGCAAAAAGAAAGGCCTCGCGGGGGGTTGGGGGGGAAGGTCCGCGAGGCCCGACGAAGGGGATAGCAATTGGGACGAATCTAGGTGTGGGTCACTCCTTGTTCCATGTCAAGCCGATACTGGACTCGCACCGCTTTCCTGAATAGACATCTCGGTGAAGTCAACGTTCGTGGAGGCGGCGTAATAAAGTCAGCAACTTTTTTCTTCTGCAGCATCGGGTTTACGGCCTCAGATAACACCCTGGTAGCGCGCCTCGACCACCAGCCGTGACGAGTAGGAGTAGGCCTTGTCGTCGAAGTGGCCGGTGCAGGTGATCAAGGTCAGGCGCGGGGGGCCGTAAGGCTCGGCCATCCCGTCCGGGG
This sequence comes from Candidatus Dormiibacterota bacterium, assembly GCA_036380475.1. Taxonomy (GTDB): domain Bacteria; phylum Chloroflexota; class Dormibacteria; order Dormibacterales; family Dormibacteraceae; genus UBA10449. Next base: position 21,768 of record DASVEP010000124.1, on the reverse strand, counting down.
TCGTCCCCACTTGGACCGTCCGCATCGACTCCATCAGAAAAAGTCGGCGGCTCCCGTCCTTGAGCACCACGATGATCTGGTCGCCCGGTCGAAGCTGGACCAGCCGGCCGAAGATCATCGGTTGGCCCGGGTAGCCGGCATGACCCTCGATCACGGCGTCCCCCGGCGCTCCGGGAGTCGGCCCGCCCTGGTACCAGCCCGCGTTCCAGGCGTTGACCGGCAGGTTCATGACGCCCGATCGGCCGGCTCCGACCACCTCCACCGCCCTGTGTACGTTCAGGGCCGGTATCAGCAGCTGGACGGGCTGAGCCGTGGGCACGTGCTCGAGAGGCGGAGGCTGCATCGCGGCGACCTTGTTCGTGGCCACCTGGCCCGGCTGGCCGAAATCGAGGGTGTTGCCCAGGCCTTGCAGCGACGCCAGACCCGGCGCAGCCGGAACGCCGGCTTCGACGAACTTATCCGGCGCGCCGTCGCTCCAGGCGAACAAGAGCGCGGCCACCAGAACGAACGCCAGAGATGCCTCACCCGGCGTCTGCAGCGATATGTGGACGCGGCTCAACCGAGCGGGGTCGAGTCCGGCCATCCGTTTAGCTACGCGTTTAAGCGACGGCGCCTCCTGGCACTCACGCCCAGAGCGGCGGCGCCGACGCCGGCACCCAGGGCAAGAAGGAGCAGCCACGGCATGCTTCCGCGGAGCTCAAAGGGAACCCCGAGGGTGGCCGGCAATATGTTGCCGCCCGGTGGTGGAACATAGCCGGGCACGCCATAACCGCAGCCGCTGGGCTGGATGATGCGGTTGGTGTCGAGGGTCACCGCCGCCGTGCGCGCAAGCGCCCTTCCATTCAGCGTCGCACCGGTCTGCATCGTGATCGCGATGTTGGCCATGATCGTTCCGATGAACGTCGTCGACGGCGCGATCGTAGCCGAGCTCGTGACGCGCCAGAAAACGTTGCACGGCTGAGCGCCGCCGATGAGGATCACGCGAGAGCTGTTTGCCGTGACCAGCGTGGTCGGCGCGGCGGTGGTCCCGATCAGGAAGATGTAGACGCCCGAGCCGTTCAAGGTGAGTGTCCCGGTGAGCGTCGGCGCCGTAGTCTGGCAATAGACGCCGGGGCCGAGTGTCAGGCCTCCCAGGTTGACGCCGGTGTAGTTGGCAGTGCAAGGCTGTACAGCAGCGCCGTACGCGGCGGTCAGGTCGGTCTCGGCCTGCGTGTAGACGCCGTCATTCACGTGCTGAGGCCCGGAGGTCCCGGGAGGGAAGGCTCCGGGCGCGATGCCCGCGGCCCCGGCGCCGATTGCTCCGGTGATCCACGAGGGACCGGTGTTCGTGATCGTGGTGCCGGCCAGTACGGCGAAGTTACCGGCGGTGAGCAGTCCTGGATCGGTTGCCGCCAGGGCCGACACCGGCCAGATGAGGAGGGTTAACCCCGCAAGACACACTGAAACAACAGTTCGACGAAAGTTTTTCACACGCTCATCGTGTCGAAATGCCGTAACAAATTCAGTAATTGAGTGCGGCCTGACGCGCTTTTTTATGCCTGGGCGGCAGATTCCCCGCCCAGCTGAACCACCCGGGCGTCCCAATAGCCGAAGCGCTGCCGGAACCTTTCCGCCTGCGCGACCACGACGGGCACGTTGGTCAGCTCGACCTCCCGGCGGCCCTCGTCCGATTGCGTGACCATCAGCTGCCTGATGCGGGCCAGCACCTTCTCCTCCATGTCGAGGATCTCGGAGTAAATCTGTCGCCAGTACAGAGCCTGTTTGAGCGTGGAATGCTCTGTAGGACCTTCGCCGTCCATGGCCTGACTCCAATCGCCACCCCTCACCGCGGCGTCGATGTCAGGCCGCGCACTCGCGGGTTTGACTTTCTTCATGCCATACAACTACGAGGTCGGACATAAAAAGATCAGCAACATTGCCGATACGAAGCCGCGATCGACCAGTGATCAGCGAAGTTACGTCACGCGGCGCGGAAAACCAGCGAGTAGCCGCGGCCGGGCTTGTTGACCAGGTCTACCGGAATTTCGAGGTCGGAGAGGATCTTTCTGAGCCGCCGCACATAATTGCGCACCTCTTCCGGAAAGAGCGCGGGGTCAGACCAGGCCTGGCCCAGGATTTGTGAAGTGGTGAAGAAACGGTGCGGATGGTCGAGTAGGAATTGAAGAAGCTGGAACTCTCGCTTGGTCAGGGCTACCTCGCGGCCCTCGTGCCGAATCATCCGTCCGGCGGGGTCGAGCCACAATCCATGGAGCTCCCAGATCCGCCGGAACCAGAGGTCCAGCCGCTCCTGGTAGCCCTGCATCTGGTCTTCGATGATCTGCAGGTCGGCGGCCGCTGCCGTCTGGGCGGTCGGATTGAGGCTCGCCATGTCTCTGCGCACCCGTCCGAGGATCCCCCGTTTGAACTCCAGCAAGTCGGCGTAGATGCTCATCCAGTGGCGTGCGTCTTCCCACCGGGTGGTCCGCAGGTCCTCGCCCGCGAGCGGCTGCGACGGCCGCCGGCGCACGGGGAGCCGGGTGCCAGTCGGGCGCGCGGCGGTGGCTTCTTTTGACTTAGGCAAGTACTACACAATCATTCCAGATTTGCTCAAAATTGCCTGCCGAATGAGGCGCCCAGGCTCCCGTCGCGAGATCAGGCTGAGGCGGCTGGAGGAAGCGTGATCCTCACGGTGGTGCCCGCGCCGACGGTGCTCTGGATGTCGACGGTCCCGCCATGCGCGGTGACGATGTCGTGGGTGATCGCCAGGCCCAGGCCGGATCCAGTCGAGCCAGGCCCCTTCACGAAGCGCTGAAACACGCGGGGCAAGATGTCGGGCGAGATGCCCTCACCGGTGTCCTGCACCGTGATCGCCACCTGGCCGCCGGCTGGGTGGACCTCGATCCGAATCGATCCCCCGGGAGGCGTGTGCCGGATCGCATTCGAGACCACGTTGGCCAGGGCGCTGCGGATGCGCGCCGGGTCGACGTCGACCATGGGGACGGTCGATTCGATCGCCGAGGCCATGCTGACGCCGAAGGCCTCGCTCTGAGTTTCGAATGAAGCGAGCACGTCGTGCACCAGGGCTCCAGGCTCGACATGCTCACGATTGAGCACCAGGCTGCCGGCTTCAGTGAGGACGAGGGTGCGGAGATCCTCGACCAGAACTTCAAGCGTGCCTGTCGCGTCGAGGATGGGCATCACGTGCTCTGAGTCACCCGGATAGACGCCATCTGCGATCGCTTCGGCCTGGCCGCGAATAACGGACAGCGGCGTGCGCAGCTCATGGGCGACGTCGGCCAGGAAGCTGCGCCGTTGCTCGTCGCTGGCCTTCAGTCGAGCCGACATCGCATTGAATGCGCGCGCCACCGAGCTCAGCTCACGCGGCCCGCTCTCCGGCACATGCGCCGAGTAGTCGCCTTTCTCGATCCTGCCTGCGGCGTCGATCAGGTTGTCCATGGGCTGCGAGAACCGCCGGATCCCGCGCTGTGCAACGACAGCCATCAAGCCAAGCAATAGGAAGGTGATGATGAGGACGACCTCGGCGGTGCCCGGGCGAAACGCAGTCGGACCCAGCGCCCAGCTGAGGATCGTGCCCACCAATGCCGTCACGATTCCGCCGGCGACCGCGACAAGCGCGATCACACCGATGATGAAGCAGCCCATGCGCCAGAAAAAGGGCAGGCCCCCGCGGCGCCATCGGCGCGGTGGCGGCCACGGCTGATTTTCCGGCCACCATGGCGGCCGGCGGCGGGGAGGTGGTCCCCAGGCGGTTGTCACTTGTCTGCAGGCTCGGCGAAACGGTAACCGACTCCGAACACGGTCAGCACGTATTGCGGCCTGCCCGCCCGAGGTTCGATCTTGCGCCTGATGTTCTTGATGTGAGCGTCGATCGCGCGCTCATAGGATTCGAAGGCAACGCCCTTCACCGCATCCAGCAGCTGGGCGCGCGTGAAGATGCGGCCAGGTTGACGCGCCATCGTCGCCAGGATCTGGAACTCGGTCTTCGTGAGGTCCACGCGCCGACCGGCGATGCGCACCTCCATCCGCGGCACGTCGAGCTCCACATCCGTTCCGACTCGAATGACATCGGTCGGCCGTCGCATCCCCTCGGCCCGCCTGAGCACAGCCCGGACGCGCGCGACCAATTCCTTCGGACTGAAGGGCTTGGTCATGTAGTCGTCCGCGCCCAGCTCGAGACCCACCAGCTTGTCCGATTCCTCGGTTCGAGCAGTAAGCATGATGATCGGCACCTCGCCGTCGCGCCGGATGGCGCGCGTCACGTCAAGACCATCGAGCTTGGGTAGGGCGAGGTCGAGGATGACCAGGTCCGGCCGGCCGGTGCGCACGGTTCGCAGCGCGGATGGACCGTCAGACGCGACGAGCACGGTGAACCCACCGTGCTCGAGATAGTCGCGGACGAGCTGGACGATCCTTGGTTCGTCGTCCACGACCAGGATGGTCGTCACCGGGTCCATCGTAGGGATCGGAACAGCACCGAGGGCACGTCGCCCCCGGTGCCGGACCTGCCTCAGCTCAGACGGTCTTGGTGTCCGTCGGTGGCGCCGGCTCAGGCTCGCCGTGCGCTCGCCTGTGCCACTCCTGCATCCGCTCGTCGATGAAGGGCGGGACACCCTTGTGGCCGCCTCCGTAGCCACCCTGGCCCCAGCCTCCGCGGTAGCCCCAGCCGCCGTAGCCCCAGCCCCGGCCGAACCGCGCCAGGCGGAACAGCACGAAGAGGAGGAACAGGACGAACAGGAACCCGAAGAAACCGAAGAATCCGAAGCCGTCGTGCGGACCGTAGTAGTAATACGGAGCGCCTGCCGTCCCGGCCGGCAGTTGCGTCGCCGCTCCCGCCGCCCAACCTGCCTGATACGCGATGACGCCGACGACTGCCAGGAAGATGCCTGTCAGCGTCACCCACAGAAAACCGATACCGCGTCCCATTGCCGTAACTCCTTTGTTCACGAGTGATTCGATGTCGCTCATGTTTCCGGGAGGTTGTGAACGCGGTGTGAAGAGGCGAAGAGCGTCTGGCGGAGATTGTCAGAAGCCCGAGGCGTCGAGCTCAACCAGTTGGGATGACTGCGCCCAGAGATTCGCTTGCGCCTCGGGATCGAGCGTGGATTTCGGTGCCTCGATCCGGCGGCCGGCCTTGAAGAACCACCCGGTCGTGCCGGCAAACGCCGGCGAGATGGCGAGCTCCGCAAGGTCTTCGGCGGCACGGCGCGGATCGCGCGACGCAAGACGCGAGAGCAGGCGGACCGGCCTCGACGCCTCTCGCATCAGCTCGGATCGCACAAGGCCCGGGTGGTACGCATACGCGCGCACGTCCCATCTCTTGGCGCGCCTGGCGAGCTCGAACGTGAACATGAGGTTGGCGGCCTTCGTCGCGCCGAAGGTCCGCAGTGGGCGGAAGCCGGCTTTGGACCTGAGCTGGTCGATGTCGACACGCGTCGACGAGGGGGCAGAAACGGTGATGACGCGACCGTTGCCCGCCAGCCGGTCACGCAGCAGGTTGGTCAGGAGAAATGGTCCGAGGTGGTTGGTGGCGAGCATGAGCTCGAAGCCGTCGGCCGTTTGCCGATACTCGGACGTGAACACCGCAGCGGTATGCACGAGCGCGTCGACGTGCGTAACCGTGCGGGTGATGGTGCGCGCGGCGGCACGCACAGAGGACCGCGATGCCAGGTCGACCTCAACGCTGGACACACGGTTATCGCGATCCAGCTTTGCGACCAGTGCGTCCAGTCGGTCGGACGGGCGGCCCAGCAGCAGGAGCCTTGCCCCGCGTCTCGCGAGCACCGCCGCGGTCGCAGAGCCGATGGCGCCGGTCGCACCTGTGATTGCGACCACCGGGTTTGCGCTCATCGCCTCAGTGTCGATGCATCAAGCTGCGTGTGGCAAGTCATGGCACCTTTGATCGATGCTCACGCCGGCGAGTGCGGCATTCCGGGATTGCCGGTCGCAGAACACTACAGGCGCTCGATCGCCCTCGGCGTGGACTTCGTCGAGATCGACGTGCGGCGCACGTCCGACGGCGTCTATGTCAACTTTCACGACGACGGCGCCCCGTCGGGTCGCCCCGTGCGCGAGCTGTCGTATGGGGCCCTGAAGGATGAGCTCGGCGACGACCTGCTGAAGGTCGACGAAGTCATGGATATGGTTGACGGCAAGGTCGGGCTGCACGTCGATGTGAAGGAGGAAGGGGATGAGGCTTCTCTCGTCCGCCGCATCCAGGCCGGCTGTTCGCACAGCGAGGTTGTCTTCACAGGACCGGATGCCTCGATTCTGGCGATCAAGGAACAGTTTCCCGATGTGAGTGCGGGCCTGTCTCTGGGTGAGGACCTCGCTGGGGCATGGCCGCTGCGTTATGTCCGGGTTCGGTTGAGCGAGCTGTTTCCAGCACGTCGGCTGCGGCGCTGCCATGCGGACTTCGCGGCGACCAACAAGCGCCTGGCGAGCATCTGGGTGCTGGACTACTGCGCCCGCTCGCACATGCCCGCCTGGGTCTGGACTGTTGACGACGACGCCGGCATCGCGTCCTTCATGCATGACCCCCGCGTCGCAGTCCTGATCACGAACCGCCCGGACGTCGCCATGCGGATCAGGTCAGCTTGATGTCGGTCTGACAGCAGACAAAACCGAAATCCGGTGACCAACGCAGCACGAGGGGAGGCGCAGTCGTGGAAGCTCGGAAGCAAACGGTCAACGGTCCATATATGGCGCCGTTGCTGAACTCGTGACGGGACCATTGGGTACAGCCAGGTAAGTCGAAACTTGGTGAAGAGGTATGCCGCTGAGAGTCGATGAGCTCGAGGTCGGCGGGAGCTGCGTGCGTGGAGTCGCTCGAGTTGCGAAACGTGATCTGCATCGTGACGACGTTGCCCTGTGAATTCAGATTGGTCACCCAGAGGGTGTAGCCCTGCAGGTTGGCGCATGGGCCGGGCGTGCAATCGAGAGCAGGCACGGGGCTGGTGACCGGAGCCGGTACAAACGGAAGCTGAAGCGAGCCGAACGCCGCCACCGCGGTTACGGCCACGATCGCCAGACCTGCACCGATGGCGGCGTACGTTAACAGGCGCTTTGCTTCCGGGCCGAGGCCGATCTTCACGATCAGCCAATCACACTACGCGACTGGGATCGGTGCTCCCACACGCTCGTCGGCCAGCACCTTGCCGTCCTTGAGACGGATCTGCCTACCGCTTTGCGCGGCGACATCGAGGTCGTGCGTGACGACGATGATCGTCACCTGGTCTTCTTTGTTGAGGCGCTGGAGCAACGCCACCAGCTGCTCTGCCGTCTCGGTGTCGACCGCCCCGGTCGGCTCGTCGAGCAGTATCAGCGACGGTTTGTTGATCATCGAGCGGGCGATCGCAACGCGCTGCTGCTGTCCGCCGGAGAGCTCACTCGGGCGATGCTTGATCCGATCGGTCAGATCCACTCGCTCGAGCAGCTCGAGAGCACGTGCGCGGCCATCGCCGGGCGTCTTCGCGTAGCGAAGGGGCAGCATCACATTCTCGAGCACGTTGAGACCGGGCAGAAGGTTGTACTCCTGGAAGACGAAGCCCACCTTCAGCGCTCGCATGTGCGCGCGATCGCTGTCGCTGAGCTTGGCGGTGTCGACGTCGTCGATGATCAGATGGCCGGAGGTCGGGCGCAGGAGTAGCCCGATCAGGTCGAGCATCGTCGTCTTGCCGCTGCCCGAGCGCCCGACCACGGCGACGAAGTCGCCTTTGTCGATCTCCAGGCTGACGCCGTCCAGGGCGCGAATGACCTCGCCGCCGCGCTTGTAGTGCTTGCGCAGGTCCTCCAGCTTCACGTTCGCCATCGCGTGCTACTCGTTCCTCAGCGCGGTGACGGGGTCGAGACGCGCCGCGCGCCAGGCCGGCAGGATGCCGGCGACTGCCCCAAGCGCGATCGCGAATCCGATGGACAGAACAGTCAGGCGAACGGTCAAAAGAAACAGCGTCGACTGGCCTGGCGGCGTGGTGGAGTTGACGAAGGTCGTGATCAGCGCGCCGAGACCCCAACCGACTATTCCTCCCAATGCACCGATCAAGGTCGCCTCGAGGAGGAACTCGCCCATGATGTTCCGAGTCGTTGCCCCGACCGCCTTCTTTAGCCCGATCTCGCGCACCCGTTCGGCCACTGCCATGAACATCGTGTTGACGACCGACAGGCCTCCGATGATCAAGGCAAGAAGCGCCGCCGCGGTGGTGATGCCCGTGAAGATCGCTCCACCGGACTTGAAGGCGTTCACCAGCTCGCTCGGCTTGGTCGCCTTGACGCCCGTCACTTGCGAGTTGATCCGGTTGGCGATCGCGTCCAGGTCACTTAGGGAGGTGCCCGGCTTGCCGTAAACCGTGATGCCTTCGGTGATCTGGCTGACGTCGAGGGCAGACTGAAGCGGGCCCGGAAGGCTGTCCTTGAGCAGCATCTGGCCGTCGGAGATGCTGATGTAGGCAAACGAATCGGGCGCGGTCAGCGTCGGGTTGAGGATGCCGACGACCGTGAAGTTGTGGTTGACGAAATCAGGCTTGGCGTTGGGTGGCTTGACCGGGAGTGCGACCGTGTCGCCGACGTTCTTCTTGAACTCCTTCGCGATCGTCGAGCCGAGGACAACCTCCCCGACGGAGCTCCGCGTGAGCTGGCGGCCGTTCGCGACCGTGGTCTTGAATGGAGTCCAGTTCTCCTCATCCGGATCGCCGGCGACGATCGTGTCGCCGACCCCGAAGCTGAAGCTGGGAGGAGCGCCGGGCTTCGCGTTGAAGGTGTAGCCGGGGAAGGCCGCCGACACCCCCTGGACCGCCTTGATCTCATCGATCTTCGAAAGGGGAAGCAGGAATGTCGACTGGCCGTCCGGTGGTCCGACCTGTACGTTCGAGCCGAAGTACTTAACGCCACCGTCGATGAGCGCGTTGAAGTTCTCTGCCAGCGCTCCCATCGTCGTGAGTGCGAGGACGCCGATGACGATGCCCGAGATGGTCAGCGTGCTGCGCAGTTTGCGCCGTGCGATGTTGCGCAGAATTTCCATGAGAGCATGCAGAATACCCCAGCCCGGGTTAAGGGCACGTTAAGCGCTCTTAAAGGAAGGCCCCTTGGGAAGCGCTCTAGAATTCTGGCCATGAGAGGTTCGGGTGGCCAGCCTGCTGGTAAGGGGCTTCGCCTTTGGATTCGCCATAGCTGCGGCGCCCGGCCCGATCTTCTTCCTCTGCCTTAGGCGCACCCTCGTCAAGGGCTGGCTCAGCGGGCTCTTCTCAGGTTTCGGCGTCGCGACTGGGGATGGCCTCTATGCCGCCATCGCCGCGTTCGGTCTCAGCGTGGTGACAAGTGCGCTCACCGGCGAGCGACGGTGGCTTGCGCTCGCGGGTGGGGCGCTGCTCGTATTTCTCGGCGCCCGCATCGTCCTCGAGAAGCCCAGGGCGCTTGAGGCTGCCGCCACCAATGGCGCCGGCCTGGCCTGGGCATACATCTCGACCCTCGGCCTGACGATCACCAACCCGGCCACTATCATCTCGTTCGCGGCCTTGGCAGCTGCGCTCGGAGCAGGACTGAGTGGCGGATATTCGCGACCGGCGCTCCTCGTCGCCGGCGTCCTGCTCGGGTCGGTCACCTGGTGGTGCGTGCTCGCGGCGGTGGTGGCGAGCCTGCGCGCACGTATCACCCCGCGCGTAGTCCGCGGCATCAGCGCCGTCAGCGGTCTTGCGATCATCGTCCTTGGCCTGGCCGCGCTGGTATCTGCAATTGGTATGTAGCTGAAAGGAAGGAAGGAAGCCAGGCCGGAGGTTGAAGGAGAAGACGAACATGGGTTATCCGATACACATCGTCGACGTGTTCACCGATCGAGCGCTCGCCGGCAACCAGCTGGCCGTCGTGCTCGACGCAGTGGACATACCGGCCGATGTCATGCAGCGTGTGGCCCGCGAGATGAACTTCTCCGAGACGGTCTTTGTGATGGCGCCGGAGCAACCAGGTCATGCGGCCCGGGTTCGCATTTTCACGCCGGGGAACGAGCTGCCCTTTGCCGGACATCCCACCGTCGGCACCGCGTGGGTGCTGTCGACGCAGGGCCTCGTGCCTGGCGGAGGGTTGGAGTTCACGCTCGAGGAGGGTGTCGGCCCGGTGCCGGTGCGCGGCGAGCGCAGCGCGAACGGGCTCACCTTCTGGATGACCCATCCTCCTCTTACGTTCGGCGACGTCTTCGTTGATCGTGGTCGTCTTGCGGCGGCGCTTGGTGTCGAGGAGAGCGACTTCGTTTCTGCAGTACCGGTGCAGGCCGCGAGCACCGGCAACATGTTCCTGTACGTCGCGTTGAAGGATGCGCGTGCCGTCGATTCGGCTGTGTCGGACAGGGGGCGCCTTGAAAGCGCCTTTGCCGGTCGCGAGCCATTGCCCGTCTTCTTGTTTGCGGCGGTGGGCTCTAACCGGCTCTACAGCCGCATGTTCTCCCCGCATGTGTTTGATATCGCGGAAGACCCAGCCACGGGCTCGGGCAGCGGCCCGCTTGGCGCTTTCGCAGTGAAGTACGGGCTCGTCTCTCGCTCGAACAATGTCGCCATCGTCAGCGAACAGGGGGTGAAGATGGGCCGCAGGAGCATCGTCGAGATCCGTCTGGCATATGAGAAGGACGGCGACATTCCCACACGGATCGAGGTCGGCGGCGCGGTCATGCCGGTCGTGACCGGCACGTTGGTTGGCGTCTAGCGTTGATCGTCGACAGCTACAGGTTCCTGCCGCGCAGCTTTCGGGCGCTGTATGAAGGGCGCGGTCCGTTCCCAGGCGAAGAGGCGCCAGTGTGGGCGCCGTTTCCCAAGCGGTTGGACGCGTCTCGAATCGCCCTTCTAAGCTCCGCCGGCATTTACGTAGCGGCCGCGCAGAAGTCATTCGACGTCGAGCGAGAGCAGTCCAACCCGGAGTGGGGAGACCCGTCGTGGCGGTCCATCCCCGCTGCCGCGAATGCCGGCGACCTCGCGGTTTCGCATCTGCACATCAACGATGAGGACATCCGATCTGACCCGGAGATCGCGCTGCCCTCGCGCCTGCTGAGCGAGCTTGCCACCGAGGGCGTAGTTGGGAGCGCGACGTCCGAGCACATCTCGGTTATGGGCTATCAGGAGCGGAGCCTGGAGGGCTGGCGAAACGAAACTCTCCCCGCGCTCGTCGCCATGCTCCGCGACCGGCAAGCGGACGGACTCGTTCTCGCCCCGGCTTGACCCGACTGCTGCGCGAACGTGCCCGTGCTGGCACGGTGGATCGAGGCGGAAGGAATCCCGACGGTGGTCGTCACGATGATGCCTGCCGTCGCCGAGGAGCGACAGGCTCCTCGGATCGTCGGGGTCGAGTTTCCTTTCGGCCACCCATTCGGAATGCCGGGCGGCAAGCCGATGCAGCGCCGCGTGCTCGGGCTCGCCCTCAGGGTCCTGGCCGGGGCCGGCGGCTTCGGGACACGTGTCGACCTTGACATCGAGTGGCCGGTGCCGCTGCGCGACGCCTACAAGGCGTGGCAGCCCAAAGAGCCAAGCCCGATCGTCCGAAAGCTCTTGTCTACTTTCCGCCCCGCGAACTCAGAGGCTTCGCCGTGAGTTCGCGGGGACCCCTTATTTGGGGTCGAGCTTGATCGACGCCGAGTTGATGCAGTAGCGCAGCCCGGTCGGCTCCGGTCCGTCGTCGAATACGTGGCCAAGGTGGCCGCCGCAACTCGCGCACGTGACCTCGGTCCGAACCATGAAATGGCTGCTGTCTACATGCTCCTCGACCGGGGCGCCGTCTGCCGGCGCGTAGAAGCTCGGCCACCCGCAGTGGGCGTCGAACTTTGTCTCCGACTCGAAGAGCTTCGCGCCACAGCCGGCGCACAGGTAGACGCCAGGCGTCGTCGTGTCCCAGTACTCTCCGGTGAACGGACGCTCCGTGCCCTTCTCACGCAGCACGTGAAACTGATTTGGCGTCAGGTCGCGTTTCCACTCCGCTTCGGTCTTCTTCGTCTGCTGACTCATGGTCATATTCTTACCCAGTGAGCCAACTTCTAGACAACAGCGCGCGGGGCAAACACATTCAAAGCCGGCTGAAGAGGGAGATCGTCATCTGGTTGGCGACCACGAATCCCGACCTCCGGCCGCTGGTCGTGCCGGTGTGGTTCTTGTTCGAGGACGACAAGTTCCTCATCTATTCGCTCCCCGGCCAGAAGGTGCGGAACATCGAGCGAAACGGCAGCGTCTCCATGCACCTGAACTCGACATCCGACGGGGGCGATATCGTCCGCATCCAGGGCACGGCGCAGTTGGTGAAACGCCAGCCTCCCGCCCACAAGGTGCCGGCGTACATGCGCAAGTACGCGTCATTGATCAAGAGCTACGGCTGGACGCCGCAGACCTTCTCGGTTGATTACCACGTCGCCGTTCGCGTGCGCGCGACCAAGTTCCACGGAGGCGACTAGAGGTGATTCACCCGCTGCGTTTCGGACTCAAGCTCTCTGGCCAGGACACCACCATCGAGGACCTGCGGGCGGTGTGGCGCATCGCCGAAGAGGGCGGTTTCGATCATGTCTGGGACTTCGACCACCTGGCCTCGATAGGGGAAGGAGGTCCTGACCGCCCCATCTACGAGGGCTGGACATTGCAAGCGGCGATGGCTCAGGCGACCAAACGCGTGCGGCTCGGCTGCCTGGTCACCGGCAACACGTATCGCCACCCGGTCGTCCTGGCCAAGATGGCGGTCACCGTCGACCACCTTTCGGGCGGTCGGCTCGAGTTTGGGATCGGCGCGGCGTGGGCCGAGATCGAACACACCATGTACGGCATCGAAGGCCTCGAGCATCGCGTCGGGCGCCTCAGCGAGTCGCTCCGCGTGATCAAGTCCCTCTGGACCGAGGAGCGGACCAATTTCGAAGGCCGCTACTACACACTGACCGACGCCATTGCCAACCCCAAGCCGGTGCAGAAGCCGTACCCGCCGATGTGGATCGGGGCCTCAGGCGCAACCACGCTGCGGCTGGTCGCTCGACACGCTGATGTGTGGAACATCGCCGGCGGGGACCCCGAGCGGGTCAAGGAGCTCACCGCGATGCTCGACGAGGCTTGCGGCACCGTGGGTCGCGAACCATCAGAGATCCGGCGGTCGCTGCAGTTTGGATGGGACGGCAAGGACCGGCGTGAGCTGCTCGAGATTTGCGGGCGATATCTCGAGCTTGGCGTCACCGAGCAGGTGATCTACCTTCGCGGCGAGCAGCCGGTGGAGCTGGCCGCAAAGATTGCTGACGCGCTACCCGACCTGCGCCACCTGGAACGGGTGGCGGTTGTGCGCGACAATGAGCCTGATTCAACTCACAAATAAGAAGGAGGCAGTCAATGGCCGACAGCGTCTATCGAGTGACCGAGCTGGTCGGGACCAGCAGCACTTCTTGGGAGGCGGCTGCCAAGAGCGCGATCGAGACCGCCGCCAAGTCGCTGCGCGATCTGCGCGTCGCCGAGGTCGTGCGCCAGGACGTGACCATCGAGGATGGAAAGGTCGCGAGCTACCGGGTGCGGCTCAACGTCTCCTTCAAATATGAGGGCGCCACGCCGAAGGCGAAAGGGCGCCGCTAGCAGATTGCATCGAGGGGCCGGCCGCGACGGCCGGCCTCTTCCTTTATATGTCTAAGGAGCGGTTGCCGCCTGAACCTGGCAGCCCGCGGCCTTCATCTCCTCGAGCGCCTGCAGCCCGGTCTCCGGATTGACCGCAGCGCACAGGTTGACGAGCACCCGAACCTGGAACTCGTGCTTGCGGGCGTCGAGCGCCGTGGCGCGGACGCAGTAGTCGGTGGCCAGCCCGCAGATGTCCATGTGATCGACGCGCGCTTCCCGCAGCACATCGAGCAGGGGATGGCCGCGCGCATCCGAGGCCTCGAAACCTGAGTAGGCCGGGGTGTGCCTGCCCTTGTCGACAACAGTCGAGACCAGCTTCTCCCGGACGAGGTTGAAGATCGGAACACAGAGCGCCGCGCCTGGGGTGCCGATGACGCAGTGGGGCGGCCACGTGTTGACGAAGTCGGGGTGGTCGGAGAAGTGCCCTTCGGGGTCTTCGTGATAGTCGCGCGTGGCGACGACGAAGTTGTACTCCTGCTTGAAGTGGCGAAGGTGCCTCGAGATCATGGCCGCCACTTGCTTCCCGCCTGTGACTGGCAGCGCGCCACCTTCGACAAAGTCGTTCTGGACGTCAATGATCAAGAGCGCGTTCTTCATGTATTTGCCTGGTCCCCCTAGACTGCGGCTGTGGCATCAATGATCGTAGCGGGCGCGCGCACCCCCATCGGCAAGTTTGGCGGTGCTTTCAAGGAAGTGCCTGCCGTTAGCCTCGGCGCTTGGGCCATCCGGGCGGCGCTCGATCGGGCCGGAATCGAGGGCCGCGAGGTCGACTACGTGATCATGGGCCAGGTGCTGCAGGCCGGCGCGGGCCAGATCACAGCCCGGCAGGCGGCCATCGAGGCCGGGGTTCCGCCAGAAGTCCCGGCATTGACGATCAACAAGGTGTGCCTCTCAGGCCTGAACGCCATCGCACTCGCCGACCAGCTAATTCGCGCGGGCGAGGTCGAGGTGGTCGTGGCGGGTGGGATGGAGTCGATGTCGGAGGCCCCGTACCTGGTCCCCAAAGCACGATTCGGCGCCCGGATGGGCAACGTCGAGATGGTCGACTCGATGGTCCATGACGGACTTTGGTCGACGTTCCTGAAGCAGCACATGGGGGAGAGCTCCGACGAGGTCAATCGCGAGCTCGAGATCGGCCGCGAGGAGCAAGACGAGTGGGCGGCGCGCTCCCATGTTCGTGCGCATCAGGCGTGGGAGAGTGGCGTGATGGCGGAAGAGGTGATGCCGGTCGAGCTGAAAGACAAGAGAGGATCGACGGCCATCATCGATCGAGACGAGGGAATCCGGCCGGGCACGACCGTGGACTCGCTCGGCAAGCTGGCGCCCGCTTTCAAGTCGAACGGGACGATCACTGCGGGCAATGCCTCACAGATATCCGACGGCGCGGCGGCGGTGGTCGTGATGTCGGAGGACCGTGCGCGGAAGGTGGGCGTGGCGCCGCTCGCTGAGGTCGTGGCGCACGGCATGAGCGCCGATCGCTATGCGTGGCTGCACACCGTGCCGGCGCTCGCGCTGAGCAACGCGCTCAAAAAGGCTGGTTTGAGGGCGGGCGACCTGGACCTGGTCGAGATCAATGAGGCCTTCGCCGCCGTCGCCCTCAACGCCACCCGCATGCTGGAGCTTGATGAGGAGAAGGTCAACGTGAACGGCGGCGCGGTCGCCATCGGCCATCCGATCGGGGCGAGCGGCGCCCGGCTGGTGCTGACGCTCGCGTATGAGCTGAAGCGCCGCGGCCTCCATACCGGAGCAGCCACCCTATGCGGCGGGGGCGGCCAGGGCGACGCGCTGATCATCCGGCGGTAGCCCTCACCCTGACCCTCTCCCCGCAGGGGAGAGGGGATACTTTGGCCGAGATGTCGGCGTGGCGGAATGGCAGACGCGTCAGCCTTAGGAGCTGGTGCCCGAAAGGGCGTGGAGGTTCAAATCCTCTCGCCGACACGTTACCTCCCCACCACGTGGGGAGGTCGGCCCGCTCGCGAAGCGAGCCGGCCGGGTGGGGAGCGACAACCTTGTGGGCAGGTACTGAAGAGCGTGTACCCGGCTTAGTGGCTAAAGTTCAAGTCTCGAATGGCATCGGATAACGGGAGCCGGAACGGAGCGGGACCCAAACCGGCCTCGAACAAGAACGGTCTTCACGTCGGCGGCTACCGCGTGGTGCGCGAAATCGAGACGGACAGCCTCGGCGTGATCTACGAGGCCGAGCACCCGCGCATGCCCCGCAGGGTGGCGCTGCGAACCATCGAGCCGGCGGTCGCGCGCGAGGTCAGCTTCTCCAGACGGTTCCTGCTCGAGCTTCGTTCGTATGTCGCCCTCGAGCATCCCGCGATCCCTCGTCTATACGAGCTCGCTTACGACGGAGATTGCCCGTACCTCGTGACGGAGATGATCCCCGGCAAAACGCTGGACGAGGTGCTGGGCTCGGGTGTTCGTTATGACGCGCTCGGCATCATCGGTTTGCTGCGACCGATCGCGAGCGCGTTGGACTACGCGCACTCGCGGGCGACGGTGCATCGCGACGTGAAGCCGGCGAACATCCTGCTCGCCAATGACGGACGCACATTGCTGACCGGGTTCGGTCTGGGCACCGTCGCGTCATTCAACACCGGTCCGAGCGCAGGCGGCCCGGTCGCCCCCGACTACGTTGCGCCCGAGCGCCTGGTCGGTCGCGAGGTGGATGGGCGCGCCGACGTTTACTCGCTGGCGGCCGTGATCTTCGAGGCGGTGACGGGACGGCGGCCGTTCTCTTCGAAGAGCTGGATCGAAACGTTGAGCCGGCGCTTGTACGAGCCACCGCCCACGGTCCACGACGTGGCGCCGGACCTGCCCGCCCAGTTCGCGGCCATTCTCCAAGCTGCGATGGACCGCGATCCCACGCGCCGACCGGCGACCGCGGGCGAGCTGCTGGATCGCCTCGAGGATGCCCTTGTGCACCCGAACGCCGCGCCTGAACCCATGCACTGGCTCCAGCCCGCGATGCATCGCGGAAGCATCGGCCTCAGCGCGCTGCTCGTGTTGCTCGTCGGGGCCGCCGAGACAGCGTGGCTGCTAGACGGTGCGGGCCTGTCGTTGCTGGTCAAGTTCACGCACACGATATTTGGGATTCACTAGGCGCCACACCGCGATCTAGGCGGCGGTGCGTCCGTCGATGATCACGACCCCGTTGCATGTGAACAGCCGGTCAACTGTGAAGCCAACGTTGACGTTCGACGGATCCTGACCGATCACCGTCGCTATCTGCGACATGATCTGCTCCGCAGGCACCTTGAGCCCAAACACTGTGGCGCCGACGGCGATGACTTCCAGCCCGCTCCCGCGCTTGAGAAGAATCACCGTGCCGCTCCAGCCGGCACCGTTGTATGTGCCAGTGCCGGTGATGATCGCGCCGGCGAGCGAATCGCCGTCGACCATCAGCTTGAGATTGGACAAGCCCGAGACCTGGATGCTGCCCGCCAGGTCCTGGGACGAAAGGCCTCGGCGCACCGCTCCGTTCACTCCGATGTTTGCGCTTTCGCACGGCTCCAACGCAGCCACGCTCACAAACGGTGTCTCGCCGTTGGCGCCCAAACCGCTGACCCCGATGACAACAATCGTGTAGAGACCGGCCGGTCCGTTGTTGACGACAACGACGATCGGTGATGCGTGCGAATCGCTGTAGACCTGTCCATCCGGTGACTTCACCTGCAGCCTCATGGAGCTGCCCGGGTAGCCGAGCGCAGCTTTGACGAGGCCACCGCCCGCAAAGCTGTAGGTGTACTGCTGTTGCTCGCCGTCGTGCAGCGGCGGGCCGATGAAGTCCTGTTCCGTGCCGGGGGTCGTCCCCTGCGCTGTGGCATCGGATGCGGCGACCTCCGATGTGAATGGGTCGCCAGGTTCCGCCACGATCGGCCCGGCGGGGCCGATGTTTCCGTCAGGGTCGGCTGTCGCCTGTTGCGGCGCGACCAGGTGAAGGTGATTCTTGCCATCGAAGTCCAGCTGGCCCTCGAAAAGCTTCACGAGCATGGTTCCGTCGGCCTTGATGTACACCTCGAACTTGGTGCCGCGAACGGTCGCGGTCGCAGCCTGGCCGGAGACCTTGAACGTCGCGCCGCCGACGAGGTGCTGGACATTCGTGAAAGTGCGCCCGATCTTCTGCGCGATCGAGGCGTCCTGAAGGTTGCCGTTCTTCGCGAAGTGCGCGGACGTCAGCGCGATCTCTGTGTCGCTGGCCAGCCGGGTCAACGTGCCGTCCGGCAGCTGGATCGCCGCGCGGCCCTTGGCGTCGGTCTTGACGCTGTCGCCGGGAATCACGGTTGCCCCTGACGCAGCGGTGTCGTAACCGGCGCCGCTGTGGGCGACCGATGCCGTGGGCAGGAAGATGGTCAGGGTCGCGACCGCGTTGGTCGAGGCCGACGCGGAGGCGTTGAGCCAGACCAACCCACCGGCGACAAGAAGCACGACTACAAGCAGCGCCACTATCCAACGGAGGCCGCCGCGTCGTTTCGGAACTGGCTTGGCAGCCACCGCGGGCATGGCCGGAACGATAGCGCCTCGGTACTCGAATCGATCCCAGCTTGACGCTCAAGCGGGAGCGGCGGCTAGCGGTGTCCTTCGACCACCATCATGCCGCCGCTGGGGCCGTTGCACGAGTAGACGCGGTCGACTGTGAAATCGATGGACACCCCGGCCTGGCCGGCCGCCTGGGGCAGGCGAGACACGATCTGCGTCGTGATGCTGACGCCGTGGACGGTCACCTCGGTCAGCACCACGCCGAGACTGGGAGTTGCCGCGAAGAAGTCGATCGTCCATGTGATCGGCGTGCCGCCCAGGTCCGACGAGTAGTAGATGCGTGCAGAGTGGGGCGAGGTGCCTTGCACCTCAAGGGTGACCCCGCTGGCCCCAGATTGCGAAAGGGACTGCGCGATCTGCGCGTTGCTCAGCGTCTTGCGAACCACCACGCCCGTGTCGATGTTGCCCTCAACACATGCCGCGTCCGTGGCGAATGACAGCGCGTATGGCTCGCCGCCCGCGGGGACGTCCACGCCGCGCACGACAGCCTTGTAAAGACCCGGAGGGCCGTTGGCGATCTTCAACACGACAGGCGACTTGCCCTGCGCTGTGTGCTGGCCGCCTGCCGGATCGGTGACGGTGACGCTCATCAGGCTGCCCGGATAGCACATCGCCACGGTCAGGTTGCCGCCAGGCGAGTTGTAGTCCTGTTCCGAGGACTGGCCGGTGGCGATGCTGTCGACGGTTCCGGTTTGTGACGTGCCCGCGTTGTTGGCGGTTGTGGACGTGGCCGCAGTGCACTGCGCCTCCATTGGGAACGGATCCTGGGTCTCGAACTGATTGGAGCGTTGGTTTGTGAGATTGCCGTTGGCGTCTACATCGATTTCCTGGCCGGCCGTCAGCGTTGCCGAGGTCTTGCCGCGCACGGTCACGGTGCCGATGAAGACCCAGATCTTGTTGGTCCCGTTTGGCCGCACCAGAACTTCGAACTCTGTGCCTCGCACCTCAGCGCTGACGGAATGGCCGCCGACCTTGAAGTTGGCGCCAGAGATCAGGTGCTGGACGTTGCTGAGGGTGCGCCCCACCTTCTGGGTGATGCCGGCCGACTGCAGAGTGCCGTCCTTGTTCAGCTGCGCAGCGGTCACAGTGACCGTTGTGTCCGACGCCAGGCGGATGAACGAGCCATCCGGAAACTGGATTGCCGCGTGACCGCCGTGCCCGGTGCGCACGGAGCTTCCGACGCTGAGCGTCTCACCCGGGACCGCCGTTCGGTAGCCGGAGTCATTGCGGCCAACGTCGACCGGCGCGCTGAATACCACAAGCGCAGCGGGTGCCGGCACGTTTGCCTGGACCTGGGCGACGAGGAAATACCACGTCCCGCCTACCGCCAGCACCACCGCCACGAGAAAAACGCCAAGGCAGCCGAGGCAGCCAACGCCGCAGCCGGCGCAGCCCCCCTTCTTGGCCGGGGGCGCAGGCACGACAGTAGCCGGAGGAGGCGGCAGGACGGCCATTGGTCGCGGACTCTAGCTGGTTGCGGTCGAGAAATCGACGATTAGGCGCGCTGGATTTGTGAGTGTGAAAGTGCGCATGCACGCGGGGTGGGCGAGGCCCAGCCCCCATGACACGCTGCCTTCGAAGTCTTGGGTCAGGCGCGCCTCCTTGAGGACCAGAAATTCTGTCTGGGTCATGTCGGTGGGACCGCTGTAGGTGTTCGTTTCAGTTGCCGAATGGACAGTCACCAAAGCTCCCGCTGTGCCGCTGAGGGTGACGGTCTGGCTCGTGCCTCCTGATGGGAACGTGGGCTTGGCCTGGAGCTTCACGGTGTAGGTGGGTACAGCCCCGTCGAATTGCAAGACGAAGCGGTCGTAATCGGCGGGCTCGGAGACCCGCACAGCCGTGACGTTGGCCACGCCGGTCTTGCCCCCGCCGGAATCAGAGCATGCGAAGGCGGGGAGGTTTGTGACCGGTGGCGAAGGCGGCGTCACCGGGGGTTGAGAGAAGCGGGGACCCGAGGCTGCCGAATCGACCGTCGGAGAGGCGGCGGTGTTGGCCGTGTTGGTTCCCGACGGGCCGATAGCGCATGCGGTAAGGGCTAGGCACAGTACGGCAGCCGCGGTGAGTCGCACCGGCGAATGATATTGTCGAGCCTCCCCTGCATGGGGAAGCAGGGCCGCGCCGAGGTGGCGGAATGGCAGACGCGTCGGTCTCAAAAACCGATGAGGGCAACCTCGTGCGGGTTCGACTCCCGCTCTCGGCACCATGCGCTTGGCGACAACTCACTCCTGGGAACTCCTGGCCCGCGCGGCGTTTCTTTGGCGATGCGGCTCGTCATCCGGGTAGCCGCAATGAGCCATAACTTGCAAATGGAGGAAAAAAATGCCGAGAGGATTTGAGGCGGTGAAGGAAGTCACGATCCACGCTACCAAGCGCGACGTGTGGAGCGCATTGACCGACCCCGGCAAGGTCAAGCAGTACATGCACGGCACTGAGATGTCAACGGACTGGAAAGAGGGCAGCCCGATCTCCTGGAGGGGTGAGTGGAAGGGCAAGGCTTACGAGGACAAAGGCACCGTTCTGGCCGTTGAGCCACAGAAGGTCCTCCAGTACACGCACTGGAGCCCGATGGGCGGCAGCGAGGACAAGCCCGAGAACTACCACACTGTCACCTACAGGTTGGATGGCGACGACGGCACCACCAAGCTGACGCTCACCCAGGACAACAACGCCACCGAGGAAGAGGCCGAAAAAATGGCCAATGACAACTGGGGACCGGTACTTCAGGGTCTCAAGGACACCGTCGAGAACTCGGCCTAGCGCCGCAGACTGTGGCTGGGGCGCGACCCGACCCGCCCCAGCCTGTTCGTTTAGGCGGCGGAAGCATCTTTGAGCGAAGGCGCTCCTCTGCGCCTTCGCCGAGAATGCCCGATTCGCGCCCCAGATTCGGTGGCGAAGTTATGTCGCTTGTTATGCCCTGATCGGCAACCTATGTCGAGGTATCCATTAGTTGGCAACACTTACGCCGGCGGCTGCGGACTCGGGCGGCCTGGCCGGAATGAAGAACGAACCCGAGTACGCAATCCTCAAGCGCCGCATCCAGGAAGCAGGCCTGCTCGAGAAGCGCCCCGCATACTACTTCTTGAGCATCACCACCAACATGGTGTTGTGGATCTTCTGCCTCGTGGTCCTGTTCACCATCGGCACCGTGTGGGGCCAGGCTCTTGCCGCTGCCGGTCTCGCGATCGTCTCGGGGCAGCTCGGCTTCCAGCTACACGATTCCGGGCATCGCCAGATGTTCGTCTCGCCGGCAAAGAACGCGTTCGTAGGCCTGGTCACCGCGGACCTCATGCTCGGTATGAGCTACGGGTGGTGGGTCCAGAAGCACAACCGCCACCACGGCAACCCCAACGATGTCGACCTCGACCCCGATATCAAGGTGGGCGCCATCGCCTACACGGACGAGCAGGCGAAGGCGCGACGGGGCGCGGGCAGGCTGGCCGCCGAGTACCAGGCATACCTGTTCTTCCCGCTGACCACCTTCCTGGCCTGGAGCATGCACTACACCGGGTTGAGCTACTTGATCAAGGAGCAGTCACGCTACCGCCGCCTGGAGTTCGTCCTCCTCGGCATCCACGCGATCGTCTACATCGCGGCGATGCTGTATTTCCTGGGCCCTTGGTCGGCG
>DASVEP010000123.1:0-2877 GCA_036380475.1 Candidatus Dormiibacterota bacterium | reverse complement strand
GCGCCGCCGTACATGTTCAGGCCGTTCTTCGAATAGCTCGCCGCATGTGCGATCGGGACGATCTTCGAGCGGCTCGTGCCGTGCATATCCGGCAGCTCGAACCGGACATTGCGGATTCCATGCTCCTTCCACCCGGCGAGCGCCTTGTCGACGGACGTGGACTTGTCTTCAGCGATTGCCATCTGCGTCAACCCCCCCCGGTTCCGTTGTTCCAGACGCCGATCTCGAGGCCGATCCTTGCGGCGAGCGCGCTCACGGCGTCGACGCGCGACGCGGGAACCACCGCCAGCACGCCGCCCTCACGGCCATCGCCGCGCAACAGCGATTCGACCACCACTCGCGGCGGCTGGAGATGGCGACCGTCCCAGCCGAGCGTCGGATAGGAGTCATGGACTACCACCAGCGAGCGCACGGGCCCGCGAATCAGCATCTCCAGCTCGACAAAATGGCCGACATCCCACTCCGCGGCGGGATCCTGAACCGGTTTGCCCTCGAGCTCGGCGAGCAACGTGTCGACTGGTGGCCGGCTGCCCCAGAGGCGCCCGGTGCGCACGTTCGCGATCAACCTCGCGCCAATCTCACGAGCCTCATCGAGGAGCTGTTCGACCCGCTCCGTCTCCCACGCGCCGCGCAGCGGGACGCACCGCAGCGCGCCGTCGGATGCCGCCTCGATGGCGGCGATGAGACCCGCGGCCGACGTGCCGGACCACGCGACGGGCGCTGCCGGCAGCGCGTAGCGATACGTGGCGTCGGTGGCCGCGCCGGGCGGCACGTCCGCACCCGCATGGGCGACCGGCAGCATCGTGCCCGCGCGCAGCGCGATGAGGTCCTCGTCGATCACCTCGCCGTCCCAGACGGAGAAGCCCGCTTCGTTGAGCACCCGCGCCGCCCAGAACGGACCGCAAAGGTTGTCCTTCTGCTGCGCCTTTCTCGACAGAAGCGTCGACATCACACCGTTCTCATGTAGCGGTCACGCTCCCAATCCGTCACCGCGCCACGAAAGGCTTTGATCTCCCACTCGCGCGACGTCACGAAGTAGTCGCTGAAGCGCTCATCGAGCGCCTGCCGCAGCACCTTGTCCGACCCGAACGCCATGATCGCGCTCTCGAGCGAGCCCGGCAGCTCCGGCAGCTCGGCGCGCGAGTACGCGTCGCCGACGATAGGATCCGGCGGCGTCAGCTTCCGCCTGATGCCGTCCCCAGCGGATGCGGCGACCGCCGCGATCGCGAGATACGGGTTGGCATCGGCTCCGGGGCGCCTGCACTCGAGCCGACACAGCTCCGGATGATCTTTGCGGACGATCGCCCGCACAGCGCATGAGCGGTTCTCCACGCCCCAGCTCGCGTTGACCGGGGCGAACCACCCCGGCACGAGTCGCTTGTACGAGTTGATCGTCGGGTTGAGGAGCAGCGAGGCCGCAGGTAGGTGCTCGAGCACGCCTGCAATCGCCGAACTCAAGGCGTCGGGCAGTCTCCGCGCGTCGGCGCTTCGAAATGCATTGGCGCCATCGCTCCAACAAGAAAGATGTATGTGGCCGCTCGAGCCCTCTTCGCCAGGCGTGGTCTTGGCGAGGAAGCTCGCACGCAGGCCCATCGTAGCCGCGAGGTCTTTGACCGCCATCTTCGTAAGAGCGGCGTCGTCGGCCGCGCGCAGCGCCGGACGTGCGCCGAGGTTGAGCTCGAGCAGGCCGGGCCCCGCTTCCGTGTGCACGGCGGAAAGCTCGATGCCGAGAGCTTCGAGCGCCGGCACCAGGGCGCGGATGAATCGGTCGAACCCTCCCAGCTCGCCGAGGCTGTAGCTCAGGCCGCTCGAAAGCGGATTGGATTCGGCGTCGAACAGGCGCAGCTCGTACTCGACGGCCGCGACGGCTTCATAACCAAGCTCCGAAAGGCCGCTCAGCACACGTCGCAAGACCTCGCGCGACGCCAGCTCGCACGGGCTCCCGTCGGGCCAGCTTGGAGTCGCAAGGCAGATCCTCCAGCCTGGCCTCCACGTCAGCTCGTGAAGCGTGTCCGGGTCGGGCCACACGATCAGGTCGCCTGCGCCGGTGCGGATGCCGAACTTCGCGTAATCGCTGATCGGCGTGTCGATGGGATCGAGTGCGAGCAGCAGGTCGGTCATCACTGTGCCGTGCCGGAGAGCCGACTCGAACGCTGCCGGCCGCAGCGCCTTGCCGCGAATCGACCCGTTGACGTCGGGCATGCCGAGGAGGACGAACTCGCCCCCTTCAGCGGACGGCGCTGGTTCGTGCTCCAAGCGCTTCACCGGTTTGGCCGTCGCATCGATGGCGCTCACAGCTTCTTCTCGACCGCTTGCTGCACCGAATCGATCGTGGCCTTGAAGCGTTCGATCATCTCGTCCAGCTCCTCGTCCGTGCTGGTGTAGGCGGGAGCGAGGAGCACCTCGTCGCCGGCGAACCCGTCCGGCGTCGAATGCGTCGAGCTGACCAGAAGTCCGAGGTCGAACGCTGTGTCGTCAACCACCGTCGCGACATCCAGCTCGTGGGGGAGGAACGACTTGCCGTCCCTCGGGTCGACAAGCGACACGCCGAGCAGGAATCCACGCCCCCGAATCTCTCCGGTGATTCGCGATCCCTTCAAAGCGGTCTCGAGCTCCTCGCGCAATCGTGGGCCGCGGTCGTGCACGCGATCCACCAGCTTGTGTCGCTGGATGTATTCGAGCACCGCCAAGCCGACTGCGCAGGGCAGCGGCGCCCCGTCCCAGGTGTGGCCGAGATCGAACTCGCCCGACCCTTCCGCAAGCGCGTCATAGATGTGCTCGCGGCACACGACCGCGGCCAGCGGGGTGTACCCGGCGCCAAGGCCCTTGCCGATCGTGACTATGTCCGGTTCGATCGGCAGCTGGTGTGCAGCCAGC
>DASVEP010000122.1:0-4949 GCA_036380475.1 Candidatus Dormiibacterota bacterium | reverse complement strand
TGAGTCAGGCAGGGTGTGGGGGCCAGCCCGGGAGTGCGATTTCGGTGTCGGGTGGTGGCACCCTTGACGTCCAGGGAGACGTTGTCTCGAGCGGGCTGATATCTGTTAGTGGCGGCAGCATGTCGGTGGCCGGTGACATCTACGCTCGGTGCCAGCCGAGTGTGTCGGGATCGGTCAACAACTGCTATCCCAGCGACACAGCCACACCGTGCACGTTCCCCAACGTAGCCGGCGTAACCAGAACGGGCTATCACTTCGTCGATCCGAACTACCCACCGCCGCGTGTTGCTGGAGGCAGCCAGGGCACGCCTGGTATCGACGTGGTCTTGTCGCCTGGGGTCTACTCGACTGACCCGACCCTCAACAACAACCAGTGCTGGTTTCTCAGCGGGGGCGTATACGAAATGGTGGGCGGTATCACCAACGATGGGGATTTCGCGAGCAATGAGTTGAAGCCCCCAGACGAACCCCTCGACACCGACAACACGAGGCGTGCCAGACGGCAGTTCTGGAACACCAACGGTGTCAATTGTGCGGGTGCTTTTCAGATCAGCGCGGTCGGCGGCAGCGCGATTCCGTTGGGCACCTGGGCGATCGAGGTGACCTCCACAAGGACGGATGTGTACAACGGGGTCAACTACAAACGCGAGAGCGCGCCCTCGTACTGCCAAACGGTACGGATCAATCCAGGGCAGGCCATCCAGGTGCAAATCAGCAACGTGCCGGGCGCACAGTCATACAACGTCTACGCGGCGCCATCCGGCGGATGCTCTGGTCAATTCGGCCTTGCAGGGAGAATCCCGGTGGTTGGCCCGGTGCAGAACGGCAATACCAGGCCGTGTCCCGACTTCGATGGCGGGGGCTGCACCCTGGGGAACGAGTCGGCGATCTTCGACGCTGCGCTTCTGGGCGCGTTCGTGCTCAACGCCGGCGCGGGTCCTGGGGTGATCGGCTCGCTTCCGCCCGACGGCGAGACGGCGCCCCTGGGCGCCAGGCAGGTAAATCAAAACCCCGACCGCGGCGTGCCGCCGCATGGGGATCGCGCCAACGAGAACCAGTGCGATACGGTCGGCGCCGTGCTTGCCAACTGTCCGGGCCCGGTCACTCCGGGTGCCGTCTCTATATACATCCCGGCCGGCGGCTGCCTGGTCGATACAAACAACGGCGATAACTTCATCTTCAGCGGCTACCAGTACAACTGGATCGCGATCTACGAGCCGGGGCCAGGGCACGCTCCCGCCAATTCCTGCGCGAATCTCATGGATGCCGCCAGCAACTCCGCCTACATTGGGCTCGTTTACCTGCCGTCGGCCTCACTCGACATCCCGACGAGAGTCGGATTCCGCGCGGAGGCAACTGGGGGCATCATCGCCAGCGTGATCAGCTTCAGCGGGGCGCTCCCTCTCATCGTCAGCAGCCCCTCGTACTCGCCCGTGCCACCCGCTGCCAAGCTCACGGGCTGACCTTCGACCTACACCCGATCAGGGGCCGGCTCTGGCACCACCTCGGCTTCGTGGTCGGGCGGGGCATGCTGCGGCCTCGCCTGGGTAGCAGCCACGGCGCCATCAGCGCCGATCTCGTGCAGGCGCCCGTGGATGTCTGATGCGGACTTGGTGTCGCCGAGCTCCTCGTAGCGACCCAGGGCCCCGGTCCAGGCCGCCTTCGCGTCGCTGTTTCGCGCCAGGCCCCAATAAGCCTGGCCCCGAATCGCAAGCGCCTCGGCCCGTTCACGGATGTTGTCACCAGGGAGCAGCTGCAGCGTTCGCTCGATAAGGCGCAGCGCCTCTTCGAAAGCGCCGACCGCCATGGCGTTTTTGGCCGCCTGGGCGAGGAAGCTCGAGGTCTTGATCGGATCCGCTGAGGTCCCGGCCTGGTAAAGGTGGTGCGCGATCTCTGCAGCACGTTCGCTGGCGCTCTTGCCGTAGCTGCGCTCGAGCGTGTCTGCCACAGCCAGGTGATATGCCTGCTGGCGCGGCAACGGCAGGACGGCGATCACACGCTGGCGCACCAGGTCGTGGCTGAACCGATACCGATTCTCTCCCGCCGTGTGCAGGAAATGCGCCCGCGTCGCTTCGTCGATGGCATCGCGCAGCTCGTGCCCGGACAGCTCGCCGAAGGCTTCGAGCAACGGGATGTCGAAATCGCGCCCGATGACGGCCGCAGCGACGAGCATTCGCTGCGCAGGCTCGCTGAGCCGCTCGAGGCGCCGGCCGATGATGCCGCGCACGCTGTTGGCCAGCTCCAGGTCCTCTTCCGAGAAGCTCGCCTGCACGCGCCCGCGGCCGGCGAGCATCGTCTCCGACTCGGCCATGTAGAGGTATGAGTGCTCGATGAAGAGCGGGTTGCCTTCGGTCGCCGCCTGGATGCCGATGATCTGAACCGGAGTCAACGGCGTGTCGCCCAGCCCCGCGATCATCTTCTCGACCTCGCGATCGGAAAGCCTGCCCAACGCGATGCGCTGCGCCCGGCGCCGGCGGAGGAGCCGCGACGCCGCGGTCGTGAATGGACGCGCCGAGTCGAGCTCGGATTCCCAGTAGGTGCCCAGGATGATCACGCGGCTCCCGCCCAAACGCTCGGCGATGTCGCGCAGGAGAAGGACGGTTTCGTCGTCGGCCCACTGCAGGTCGTCGAGCAGGATCATCAGCGGCTTGGAGCCCTGGCATTCGGTCAGGAACTCGAAGACGGCCCGGAAAAGCTGCTCCCGCAGCTGATTGTCCGGAACCCCAGCGTGAGGGCCCATACCGCGAACCTTCTGCCGAAGGCCGGGCGCCAGCTGCGCGAGAAGAGGCCCGTTGGTGCCGACTGCCTCCTGGAGCGCCTTGGTCGACGTGCTCGCAACCGCAGCCGCGAGCACCTCGCGGAACGGCCCCAGCGGCGCAACATCCTGCTCGGCGCAGCGGCCGCTGAGCACCCACCAGCCTTTTCTTGCCGACTCCGCGGCAACCTCTGCGGCGAGTCGCGTAGCGCCCATGCCCGGCGCGCCCGCGATGAAGATGATGCCGCCCGACCCGGTCGCGGCGCGGTCCAGCGCCATCCGGATGTCGAGTCGCTCCTGCTCACGGCCGACGAAACCGTCGCCGCTGGAAATGATCGGGGTCGTGGAGGGCGCCTCTCCCGGAGTCACGTCATGCAGCCGGAAGCGATCGGGGAATCCCTTCAGCTTGAACCGGCCGCGGTAGCCGAACACCATCTCGGAGACCGGGCCGACAAGTTCGCGCACGACCTCCGAGACGAGGATCTCGCCGCCCTTGGCCTTGCCCGCCACGCGCGCGGCGACGTTGACGGCGGCGCCGAAGATATCGCCCGCCTCCTCGACCACCTCGCCGGTGTTGATGCCGATGCGGATCTTCAGCTTGCGCTCCGGGTTCTGCTTGCTGTAGTCGGCGATTGCGCGCTGGATCTCGATGGCGCACTCGACCGCGTGGCGCGTGGAGCCGAAGCTGACCATGACGCCGTCACCGAGGCCCTTGATGCGGCGGCCCGCATGCTCGGTGATCTTCTCTTCCATGATCGATTCGTAGGCCTTCATGATCTCGTGCGAGACCGTGAAGCCCTTGCTCGACAGCATCTGGGTGGAGTTCTCGACGTCGGTGAACATGATCGTGACGGTGCCTTCACTCTGACCGGCGGAAAGGCTGCTGATGATGGTCTCGGGCGTGAGCGCCTGCGACGCGTTGACGGGCTGACCGAGACCTTCGGCCACCTGACGCAGCAGGCCGGGGTCGGCCCGGAACCCGGCCTCGCCCTGCGGATACTTGACCAGCTGCAGCAATCCCGACTCGACAGCCTGGCGCAGCTCGCGCGAGGCCGACTCCTTGCTCAGCTTGTTCGGGGCCGCGTAGTCGCTCGCCTTGAGCTCGGCACCCTCGAACGCCTGCGTGATGGCTGGGGCGAGCCGAAGGTTGAGGCCTTTGCGTGTGATGAGGCTCTCGACGACGGCCTGGATGCGGCGACTGGCGCCGGTCCCGCTCGGGCCTGTCGAGTGGGTGATGGGGAGCATGCCGGCGAACCCGCTCGACGCGGCCGCCGCCATGTTCCCTAGGGCGGTGCTGGCGCGGGCCATCGCGGTGGCGGCCTGGAGCGCTTGCGATGCAGCCGCGGCATTCTCGGCCGAGCCCATCGAACCGGCCGCTGCGGCCTGGGATTGCGGGTTGGCCAGCGCCGCTTGCGCGGCGGCGATGAGCTCCGGCGGCAGGGCCACGCCGGGCTGAGCCGGCGGCGGTTGCGGATAGTCGAAATGTGGCTGGGGCTCGTACTGCGGCGCCTGCTGGCGCGGGGGCGGGGCCGAACTCGCGGCCGGCGCCGCCGCCTGGAGGTCCGCGACCGCAGAGCGCGCGGCGTCGATCAGCTTGCGCATCTCGTCCTGCATCTCCGGCGTGGACTGCATCGTCTGGGGGGCGGATGTGTCGGACGACTGCACCGTGTGCGTCTGCTGCTGTCTCGAGTCGCCAGGCCGGTCCGAGCTGAACGGCACGACCACGACCTGGCGGACGACGTTCTCGCCGCCTCCGCGCTGCCCGCTCATCATCGGGTCCTTGACGACCGGCATCATGCTGTCCGAGCCGGCGGGGACGAATCGCGCCTTGACCGGGTCGAAGAGGTCCCGGTCTACCTGCACCCCATAGAAGGCAGCCTTGTCCAGCGACGTCGGGACATAGCCGGTGGCGTTGTACTCGAGCCGAAGGTCAGATCCCATGCCGAGGTTGAAGATGTCGCGCAGGATCGCGCCGTTGGAGTCGTAGCCGACGACCTCGGCGATCTGCGCGATCTTGCGGCGTCCGTCAGGCATGCGGGCCTGGTGGACGATTAGGTTCACCGCCGACGCGATCTGCGCGCGCACGGCTTCAAAGGGGATGTCGATGGACGCCATCATCACCATCGTCTCGAGGCGGGACAGGGCGTCACGTGCGGAGTTGGAGTGGATCGTCGACATGCTGCCGTCGTGGCCG
>DASVEP010000121.1:0-6343 GCA_036380475.1 Candidatus Dormiibacterota bacterium | reverse complement strand
GTAGCTCCGCCGCCTTCGGTTTGGCGGACGATGACGTGGCCTCCGTGCGCGGTGACCACGGCGCTGACGATCGAGAGGCCCAGCCCCGAGCCGCCGCTGTCGCGGCTGCGGCTTGGGTCCGCTCTGTAGAACGACTCGAATATCCGGTCGACGTCCTCAGGCGGAATGCCAGGGCCGTGGTCCGCGACCGACAGCTTCGCGACGCTGTCCTCGGTCGACAGGCTGACATCGATTGGCGTCTGCGGAGGTGTGTGCACGAGCGCGTTGCGGACGAGGTTGCCGAGAACCTGGCGTAGCCGCGTGTCGTCGCCATTGACGACAACACGACCCGAGGAGGTGAGGTTGATTTCGCGCTGAGGAGCGACCGCTCGAGCGTCGGCAACGGAATCGCTCGCTATCGCCTGCAGGTCTACCGGCTCTTGTTCGAGCGGCCGGCCCTGGTCGAGGCGGGCGAGGACGAGCATGTCGTCGACGAGTCCGGTCATGCGGATCGACTCTTCTTCGATGCGCCTGCGGGCCAGGTCCGCATCCGCCGGCGATTCTTCGGCGCCTCGGCGCAGCATCTCCGAATAGCCGCGGATCGAGGTCAGGGGCGTGCGCAGCTCGTGCGATGCATCCGCCACAAAGCGGCGCAGGCGGCTGTTGGATGCAGTGCGTTCGGCGAAGGCGGCTTCGATCTGGCCCAACATCGCGTTCAGCGCAAGGCCTAGGCGGCCGATCTCGGTCTTCGGTGTTGCCGGCTCCACGCGGCGGCTCAGGTCGCCGGCAGCGATGTCCTGAGCAACCCTGCCCATCTTCTGAAGCGGGCGCAGGCTGAAGCTGATGATCAGCAGCGCCAGGATGACGGTTGCCGCCAGCACCGCCAACCCAATCTTCAATTCGAGAAACAACAGGTCGCTGAGCGTCGATTCAAGTCCTGTCAGCGGAATCGCAAAGACCACTGTTTGCCCGCCGAACGAGTTCTCAGACCAGCTTGTCAGTTGGTAGTGGGTTACCCCGCCGGTGCCGCCGACAGTGATCGGAGTGGTGGGGTTGTCGAAACCCGAGTTATGGAATGTCTTCGGCAGCACAGGAAGCGCGGCCGAGGTCGACAGACCGACCCGACAAGCCCTGAAAACGGTGCCGTCCGTATTGAGCAATTCCGTGACGGTGTTTGACGGAAAGTCGGTTGCCGCTGCCGCTTGGGGTGGACGGCAATCCGGATTGTTCAGGACGTTAGCGGCGGTGACCACCGTCGATCGTGCCTGCAGCTGGTCGTTGATGCGATTGAACAGGGAGGACTGCAGAGTTTCGTACGTGGCGATGTCCGAAATCAGGAGGCCGATGACGACAAGCGAGAGGACTCCGATCAGGAGCCGTCCGCGCAGCGACTGCGTCACGGGCTACGTCCGGGGCGCGCGGAGTACGTACCCGACGCCACGCACCGTCTGGATCAGCTGCGGCTTGAAGCGGTCGACCTTGCGACGCAGATAGCTGATGTAGGTTTCGAGCACGCTCGCGTCGCCGCCGAAGTCGTAATGCCAAACGTGGTCGAGGATCTGGCTGCGCGTGAGCACGCGTCCGGAATTGATCAGCAGATAGCGCAGCAATCGATACTCGGTCGTGGTGAGCTCGACGATGTGCGTGCCGCGACGAACCTCGTGCGCCTCGTCGTCCATCTCCAGGTCCGCCAGCGCGAGCTTGCCGCCCTCGGGGCCCGCGGTGCCATGCCGCCTCAGGACCACGCGCACGCGGGCCATCAGCTCTTCGATGCTGAAAGGCTTCGTGACGTAGTCGTCGCCGCCGACGGTCAGGCCGTGCACCTTGTCCTCGGTCGCGTCCTTGGCTGTGAGAAAGATGATCGGAACCTTGTGACCGCCTGCATTCAAGCGTTTGAGCACCTCCATGCCATCGATGTCCGGGAGCATCACGTCGAGGATCACGAGGGCCGGTGAGAACTGCGTGACAGCCGTTATGGCGGCCCGTCCGGTCGCCGCGGTCTTGACGGTGAAGCCTTCGTAACGGAGCGCCATCGACAGCAGCTCGGTGATGTTCGGCTCGTCATCAACGACCAGGACCCGGGCTCCATTGGCCGCCGGGGCGCCCGAGCGCAAACCGTCCGTGCTCACGCGTTCATCCTGCCTCGAATGCCTTGGAGTTTGCTGAGAGGTTGCTGGGACGAGCCTATGAAATCAACTCGCATGCGCCTCGGGCGCGGGCCATCCGGCAATCCGGTGGACAATTCCGTGGCGGTCGACCAGCCTTGCCGGCAGGCGGTTGGCCATGAGCCAGGGCACCGCTGATTCGCCCATCACGATCGCGGCCGTGGACGCGATGTTGGCGTCGACACAGGTGGCCGCGACCACGCTCGCCGTCCGCCATGGACCGTCAGCCGGCAAACCCGTCGCCGGGTCGATGATGTGGTGCAGGACGACGCCGCCTCGCGTCCAGCGGCGCACCGTCGTGCTTGACGTGGCGATCCCGCCCGACTGGATCGTGATCGTCTCCTCGTCGTCGTCGATCCTCGCATTGCTGTCCTCGCTCGTCTGTACGGCCCACCCTTCGAGAGGCGGTTCGCCCGCCACCGCGATGTCGCCGCCGAGGCTCACCAGCACGCCGCCCGAGCCAACTGCCTTCCACGCAGCAGCCGCGGCCAGGTCCGAAGCCAGAGCCTTCGCGGTGGCTCCAAGATCGATCTCGACGCCGTTCGGAATGAGAACGGTCCGCGACGCCTCGTCGAACTCGATCGCGCGCCAGCCGGGAATTCGGGTCACTGAAAGCTGGATCGGCGAACCGTCGGCGGGGATCGCCGCGAAGTCGCGGTCGTAGCCCGCGAGCCTGACCGCAGATCCGACGGTTGGGTCGACCGCTCCGCCCGTCAACTTTGCGCCGCGCAAGCCGGCTGCAAGTGCCTGCGCCAGAAGCGGGCTGATGCGAACGCGCTTGCCCGGCTCGGCGTTGACCCGGCTCAGCTCGCTATCGGCGCGGAACCTGCTCGCGGATTCGTCGATCGCCTTGATGACCCGATCCGCGGCCGCCTTGGCGGCGACGAGTCCATCCGGCCGTGTCACGACGACCCGCATCGAGGTGCCGAGCGCTCGATCGTCGACGATGCCGAGCAGCGTGGTGCTCATTTCGACGGAGCAGTGCGCCGCAGCGCCAGCGCGAGGGTGGGGCAGGCAGCCACCGCGCGCTGTGCGTGCGATGCAAGCCGTCCAGGGACGGGGCCAGGCGCGATGATGGGATAGCCCCAGTCGTCGAGGCGGATCATCTCCGGAAGCAATTCGGCGCAGAGCCCATGACCATCGCACTTGATGCGATCGATCGTCATGTGAAGTTCCGTCTTCATGCAGGCTGCTGCCTCCAGTGCGCGGGGTGCGAGGCGAACTGGTCTGCGAACGTCGACAGCGCGGAACGGAGGAACATCACGGCCCCGTCCGGGTGCTTGCAGGCACCGCGTCCCGGGACTTCCACAGACCATTTCTTGAGCCGCGCGATGTCATCGCGATTGGTGCCGCGTTCGGCGATCCGGCTGCACGCATCTGACAATGCGCGCAATCCGAAGAAGCATGGCCCGCATTGCGCCGAGCTCTCCTCGGCGAGGTAACGCATGATGCGCGACGTGTCACACACGCCACACCGGCTCGCGGGCAGCACCCCGATGACGCCGCAGCCGAGATTCAGTCCGTTGCTCCTCAGCGTCGGGCCGTCAAGCGGCAGCTCCCACGCTTGGGCGGCTGGAACCCACGAGCCGAAGTAGCCCCCGAGCAGAACGGCAGACGCCGCCTCCGATATGCCACCGGCGATGGTCACTACCTCTTCGATCGTCGTGCCCGCCTCGACCTCGAGGACACCCGGATGCTTGACGGCGCCGGCGAGGGTGATCAGGACGGTCCCAACTCCACCGCGACGGCCGGCGGATCGAAACCACTCATCGCCGTACCGGGCGATCAAGGCGATGTTCGCGAGCGTCTCCACGTTCTGGACGAGGGTCGGTGCGCCGGCGATCCCGCGTTCCCGTGGGTGCGGGGGAGTGGTGGTCGGGGTTGCGACACCTGCGTCGATGAGATGGACCGCCGCGCTCGATTCTCCCGCGACATAGCGATGCGGCGCGCCGGTCATGCGGCCAATCCTGCGCTCCGCTTCGGGCCGCTCGGCAAGCGCTTGCGCCATTGCGTTCCAGGCAGTTCCGTGTTCTTCGCCGACGTAGACGACGACCTGACTCGCACGCAGAGTGCGGGCCGCCGCAAACGCACCATCGAGAACGAGGTGGGGACGGGTGGCCATGAGCAGCCGGTCTTTGTGGCTCTGCGGCTCGCCCTCCGCGCCGTTGGCGACGACAACACGCGATCCTTTCGAGGCGGCAACCGCACGCCACTTCTGGCCGACGGGAAACGAGGCGCCACCTCGTCCGGTCAGGCCGCTGCGAACCAGGCTCTCGATGAGTGCGCGACCGGAAACGGCGGGCGCCCCGAGCCTACGGGTGTGATCGGCGAACCCCTCGGGACCCGAACCGAGATCGGGTCCAGCAAGAAGACGAAGGCGGCTCACCGGTTTGGCCTTCTCGACACGCCCGCACGAAACTCGCCGCGCGCGGCCGACAGCGGATCGGGCGAGGGCCGCACTAGGCGATAGAAGATCGCCACCGCGACCGATCCCACGCAAATCACCGAGAGCACGATGAACCAGGCGGAGAGGGCGTCGGTTCCAGTGCCGAAGCTATGGAGGACGGCAACCGGCCAGGATGCATAGGCGAGCCAGTGGATGGCGCGCCACGCCCACTGGCCGATCAGCTCACGCAGCAAGCTCGTGATGACGATCGCGGCCATCAGCTCGAAAGCGATGGCGCCGAGGCCAAGCCAGAGCGTCCGGTAGTAAGAGGAGAACGGAACGACGGCCGTAAGCCACCCTAGGTGCGTGAACGGATCGACCACGGCCGTCACGATGTGAAGGGCCAGGAACACCACCGCCATCAGCGATAGGTTGCGGTGCAGCCCTGTGGTCAGGAACCGCGGCCAGCCGGCGCTGCCAAATCGCATCGTCGACAGGATCCCGAGCACAACGACGGCGCTGAGCAGCACCATCGAGACAGCTCCGGCACCCCTGGTGGTGTACCAGAGCAGCGTGTCGCTCACTGAAGAAGGCTACGGTGTGTCTGGGAATAAGCTCGCCAAGGCGCGGCCCAGACCGCCGACGCCAAGGCACGGGTGTCGCGAGGAGGAGCGCATCTTTTGATGCGTGACGACGACGCGACAGGCCCCGTAACGCGGGCGTCAGCGCCCGCAGGGCGCTCGGCGGAAATGGGCCGATGCATTGGTGAGCGCCTTCCCGGACGCACCGTTAGGAGCCGCCGGAGACGGCGACGGGGGTGCTCGAAGAGGAGCTGACGGTCCCTGACGAAGCCGCGAGCCCGCTGGACGAGGAGGTGGACGAACTCGAGGTTGTGGAGCTGGTGCTGGTCGTGGCACTCGAGGTGTTCGTGGTGGCCTTGGTAGAGGCTGAGACCCCTGGGATGGTGATCGCGCTGACCATTCCAAAGATGCCGACCCCCGCGATGCCGGCGACAGCAACGCCGGCGGTCACGTGGTTGAGGAGGGAAAGCGCCCGGTCGCGAGCCCTGACCCTTTCGTGTGCCGAACTGGTGTTTTCCATCGCCGTAAGGCTGCGCCCCACCACTCAATCCTCTATGTGAGAAACCTGTGAAGCCGCTGAGAGGTTACGGTCGTTCGGGGCGAATCTGAAGCCGGCTGAGCCTCGCAAGTAAACTCGTCACGCGCCCCCGTAGCTCAGGGGATAGAGCAGGACGGTCCTAACGTCAAGGTCGGGGGTTCGATTCCCTCCGGGGGCACTTTCTAGATGTGCAAGTTCGGCTGACAGGTCAGAAAAGGCCTTCGGCTGATGTGTCACAGACCTTCGGGTGATGCGTCACAGCTACTTCGGCTGATTTGTCACGCTCCCGCGCATGAGGGAGATGAGCGTGACTGAGCAGAGGTACAAGGCAGTGCTGGCGGTAATCGGCGACGGTCGGACAGTGGGCGAGGTGGCCAGGGATTGGGGCATCTCTTCGCGGACGATGCACCGTTGGCTGGCGCGCTATGAAGGGGACGGACTGGAAGGCCTGAATAACCGGTCGCACCGGCCAGCTCACTGCCCGCATCAAACCTCGCCCGGTGTCGAAGCCATGGTGCTCGAGATGCGCCGGGCACACCCCTACTGGGGAGCGCGCCGAATCGCCTTCGAGCTGGCCCGCAAGCGGGTCGAGTCCGCGCCGTCGGAGTCAGCTGTCTACCGCTGCCTGGTCCGGGCCGCGGTCATTGACCCCATGACGCGACGCCGGCGCCGGGAGACCTGGAAGCGTTGGGAG
>DASVEP010000120.1:0-6284 GCA_036380475.1 Candidatus Dormiibacterota bacterium | reverse complement strand
AACGGATCCACGCCCGGGGTCAGAAAGTTGGCGACGAGACCGAGACCCAAGAACCACCACACGCGGTTCTTGTACAACCACTTCGAGCTGATGATGCGCACCATCCCGAGCACGAACAGCACAACCGGCAGCTCGAACACGATGCCAAAGCCGATGACCATGATCAGCACGAAGCTGATCAGCTCGCCGATGTCGGGGAAGTACGTGGTGTTCGGGGGCGACAGAGAATTGAGGACCTTCACATAAATCGGAAGGGCGAAGATCGCCACTCCAACGCCGATCGCAAAGAACACGATCGTCGCGACGATCAGCGGCGCCATGAACCGGCGCTCGCTGCGGTGCAGCCCAGGACTTACAAACCACCAGATCTGCTGGATGACGACCGGCGCCGCGATGACGAGTCCGATGTACAGCGCGACCTTCAGCTGGAGGACGACGCCGCCGGTTAGCTGCAGGTAGTACGCGTGGCCGATGCCCGCCCTCTTGATCAGCAGCCCGATCACCTGGCCCGAGATGAAGAAGGAGGCGAAGGTCGTTACCGCCCATGCAATGAGCGAGATGATCAGCGCGCGCCGCAGCGCCTCGAGGTGCTCGATGACCGACATGCGCTCTTCTTCGACCGGCACGTCGGCCCGAGGAGCGCGTTGAAGGACCCTGTCTAGAAGGGCCAACCGACGGGCCTCAGGTCTTCGGAGAGGTGGCCTCGGACTGCGAGCCCGTGGCGGCCGAGCTCTCCGGAGTGGTTGGAGGAGCCGCCGGCGGTGTCGGGTTCGAAGGCGGCGACGTTGCCTCCTTGGTGGCGCTCGTGACCTCGTTCGTTATCTCTGAGGTCGCCTTCCTGAACTCGCGCATGGCCTTCCCCACCGCGCCGCCGAGCTCGGGAAGCCGGCCTGGCCCAAAGATGATGAGCACGATGACCAGGAGACCGACGATGTAGAACCAATGCAGCTGCATCCCGGTGATTATAGACCCGGCCTTGTTACACCACCCTCAGCCGGGGGTCAGCTGGAGGTCAGATAACTGTGATCGAGATCGAGTTGATCTTGTCCGTCGTGGTCACGCCCTGGAGCTTGTCCATACCGCTCACCACAGTGCCAAAACGGTTGTAGGTGGCCGTCGGCCCGTTGCCCGGCCAGGCCGCCTTGGTGATGAAGAACTGGCTGCCGTTGACCGGGCCCCCGGGGACGCGAGCCATGCCGACCGAGCCCAGGTCCCACGGCAGGAAGGAGTTCGGCTCTTCCGGGAGGTTGTAGCCCGGACCCCCGGTTCCGTCGCCCTTCGGGTCCCCGGCCTGGATGACCCAGGTTTCGCTCTTCCAGAACTGGCTGCCGGTGTAGTAGCCGTTTAGCGCCAGGACGACGAAGTTGTTTACCGTCACCGGCGCCGTGTCCGGCAGCAGCTCGATCACGGCCACGCCCTGGGTGGTGTTCACGGTCGCCTGGTACTTGTGGTTGGGCAGGATGCAGATCGGCTGCGCCGCGATGAAGGTCTGAACTCCGGTCGCGACCGAGGTCTTGCAGTCGGCGAGGGCGAGGGGCCGCGGCGGCGCAACGGCCTGCTGCAGCGCGAGGCCCGAGCCCAGGACCGCGGCGACCAGGATGGCCATGATCAGGTACGGCACCCACGGCCGTTTCTTCCACGCCTCGGGGACGTCGATGGCCTCGACTTCGGCCCGGGGCGCGACCTCGACGCGTCGTTTCGACTTGCTCATCGCCTCGCGGCCGCTTCGACGATCGCCTGCACAAGGCCATGCGTCGTGTATTCGCGGGCGACGATGTCGACCCGCAGGCCAAGTTTCCGAGCCGTGTCGGCCGTAACCGGGCCCATGCAGGCGACCTCGGCATCGCCGAGCACCGCCGGCAGCCGATCGTCCGGGAACGCGCGCACGAAATTGGCCACTGTGGACGAGCTCGTGAACGTGATCACGTCCACGCCCTCAGTGCCGAACAATCGCAGCAGCGCCGGCCCCGCCTGCGCCGGGCAGACCGCCTGATAAACGGGAAGGATCTCGACCTCGGCTCCTCGCATTGCGAGCAGCGATGGTAAAGCGTCGCGCGCAACCTCTGCACGCGGCACAAGGACGCGCATCCCCTCCATCTCCCAGCCCTCCAGCGCCTTCGCGAGCCCTTCGGCCGTGTACTCGGAGGTGACAAGCTCCGGTCGCAGCCCGTGGTTCTCGAGCATCTCAGCCGTCTCCTGGCCGATCGCGCAGAGCTTCGACCCATGGAACGCGCGGGCGTCGGCGCCGGTCTCGACAAGCATCGTGAAGAAGATGTCGACGGCGTTGGCCGACGCGAAGATGACGAGGGCCGTACGAGACAGGTTGGCGATGGCCATTCGCACCCGCTCGTCGGTTGGCATCGGGCGGACCTCGATCGTCGGGATCTCGACCACTGCTGCGCCCATGTCGACCAGCAACCGGCTGAACGGATCGACTTGATGTCGCGCCCGCGTGATCAGAACCCTGCGGCCGTGAAGAGGGCGCTTCGACAGGGTATCGAGCTGATCGGACATC
This sequence comes from Candidatus Dormiibacterota bacterium, assembly GCA_036380475.1. Taxonomy (GTDB): domain Bacteria; phylum Chloroflexota; class Dormibacteria; order Dormibacterales; family Dormibacteraceae; genus UBA10449. Next base: position 3,769 of record DASVEP010000120.1, on the reverse strand, counting down.
TCGACACCTGGCCCCAGCACAAGCAACGCGTCTCCTCGGAGGCCGTACGTCGCCGCCTTGCGCGCCAGCTCACCCAGCGGTGCGCCGACGCGATGCTGGCCGGGCTGCCCGGGGTTGAGGATGAGGGCGGCCGGTGTATCCGCCTTTCGACCGTCGGCGAGCAGCGCGGTGATGCCCGACTCCCACCAGCCCGAAGCCAGCCGGAGCACGACGGTTTCGGCGCCTTTGACCAGCCCGAATCCAATCGATGCCGACCGGCCTTCGATGGTCAGCGGTATTCCGCTCATCACCGGGGCGGCGAGCTCGAGAATGATGCCCGGCACCGCTTCGAAATCGACGCCCGCATAGTGCAGCCTCTCGGCGATCTCGCTGCCGTTCGAGAATGCGTACGGGTTACCTGGAAACAAAATCGCGAGATTGCGACCCATGCGCGCCAGACGCACGATCTCGTCCACGGAATCGAACGGGCCGATATCAGCCCCGGTCCGTGCCAGGTGCAGCAATCCAGCGCCACAACCGTCGATGTGGCGAATGATGTCGGCCTCTTTGATCGCAGCGACCGCCTGCACCGTGGCCAGGCCTGGGTGTCCGGGACCGACACCAACGAGCCTGACCCTGCTCCCGGGACCCACGAGGAAGAGGTTAGAGCTTTCGAGATACCACGTACTTGGTCAACGCCGACAGCGTCTGGGCCGCCGCACCGCCATCGATCGTCTGCAGCTCGCGCCGCGCATCTGCTGCGAGCGATTCCGCACGTTCGATCGCGCGCTCTGGTCCGCGACTCGAACGGACGACAGCAACAATCTGCTCGGCCTCGGTCTGTGTCACCTTGCCACCGGAATGCATCAGCGGTGACAAGCGAGAAGCAATTGAAGCCTCTTCCATCGCGAGCATGAGCGGCAGGGTTGCGAATCCTTCGGCGATGTCGTGACCGATCGGCTTGCCGACCTCATCCGCTGTCCCGGTGTAATCGAGCACATCGTCGGCGATCTGGAACGCGAGGCCGAGCAAGCGGCCGTAATCGCGCAGGTGTCCGCGTGGACCGGTTCCCAATCCGCCCAGCAGCGCGCCGATGTCACAGCAGGCCGCGAGCAGCGTCGCAGTCTTGGCTTCGATGCGAGGCATGTATTCGTCGAGGGTTGCCTCGTAGTGATAACGGATGGCCTGCTGCCGTACTTCACCTGCACAGATCTTCATGACGGCATCGGCCAGGATGGTCACGACCTCGGGTGATTGTGTGTTGGCGGCCTGCTCGTATGACTTTGCGAAGTAATAGTCACCGACCACGATGGCGGGCTCGTCTCCGAGTCGAGCCGCAACCGTCGGGCGGCCGCGCCTCGTGGTCGCGCGGTCGATAACGTCGTCGTGCACGAGGGTGGCTGCGTGTGTGAGCTCCACGGCCATTGCGGCCGGGGTGAGCCTGTTGAGGTCGTAGGCGCCAACCTTCGCGGACAGGAGCACAAGGGCCGGCCGGATGCGCTTGCCTCCGGCGGCAAACAGGTCGGCCATGGGGCCGGAAACCACGTCTGGATCTGCGTCGATCAGCGTGCGCAGGCTGGACTCGATCGCTGCGAGGTCATCGGTCACCGGACCGAACAAGTTCGTCAGAGGCACGGACGAAGACCTCGGCGAGAGATTCGCCCCCAGGGTGGCCTAGATCCGAGGCGCGGCCGAGCACCGGAGCGCGCGCATCCGTGGATGCGTAAGCGAGGAGCGCAGGTCGCAACAACGGAGATGGGCCGCAATGGGGGCGAAGATCCGGCGAGGGCCTTCGGCCGTGCCTCAAAGACTGTTACGTCGTCTGCTTCTCCCAAATCTGTACCTCCTGCGCCCGAATGCGGTCTCCGAAGAGGTGGGCCGCGATCCGGTCGAAGTGCTGGGGAACAGCCGTCACCAGGATCTCGTGCGGCGGCGAATCGCCCACGGCGCGCAGGCGGGAGTGATCCAGGTGGCGCGCCACCTTGGCGGCGGTCGTCGTAGCCGAGTCGACGAGCTGGAAGCGGCCGGGAAACACGCGGGTGATCGCCGGCTTCAACAGCGGGTAATGCGTGCACCCCAACACAAGGGTGTCGGCGCCAAGCCGCACGATGTCCTCGAGGTCGCGCTGCAAAGCGGCCTCGGCACGCGGTGAGTCCGCCTCGCCCGACTCGACGATGTCGACGAGCTCCGGGCATGCCTTCTGGTAGACGCCGACCATGGGGTCGAGCTCTTTGATCGCGTGTAGATATTCCTGGCTGCGCATCGTGCCTTCGGTCGAGATGACGCCGACGCGATTGTTCTTCGTCGTCTCGACCGCGGCTTGAGCCCCAGGGCTGATGACTCCGACGATGGGAACCTCGAACAGCTCACGCGCCTGGTTGAGCGCAGCAGCGGTCGCGGTGTTGCATGCGATGACGACAAGCTTCACGTCACGGCTTTCGAGGTAGCGGATTATGTCGATCGCGAACCCGCGGACCTCGTCCTGAAACCGGGGGCCGTACGGGAAATGGAGCAGGTCGGCCACGTAGATCGTCGGTTCCATGGGCAGCTGTTCGCGGATCGCGCGCAGGACCGTGAGGCCACCTACACCTGAGTCGAAGATGCCGATCGGCCGCTGGTCGCCTGTCCCTTGTCTTCTATCCACCTAATCAGAAACGGAGCGAACCGACAGACGGTAACCAAGGCCGGGAACAGCCTCGAGATTCACTCCGGTGTTCGTGTACTCCGAGAGCTTGCGGCGAAGCCGCTGCACGTGCGGGTCGACGGAATGATCGTCGAGGTCATGGGGATAACCCCACACCTTGTCCCTGAGCTGCGCGCGTGTCAGGACGCGTTCCGGATTCGCTGCGAGCACGGCCAGGAGATTGAACTCGGTCATTGTCAACGGGATCTCGTCATCGCCCAGTTTCAAGCGGCGCGCGGCGTTGTCGATCTGCAGTGCGCCCACGGTAAGCAGGCCCTCCCGTCCGCCTCCCGATTCGGCGAGCGCGGCGCGCCGTAGATGGGCGTTTATGCGCGCGGCGAGGATGCGCGAATCGAAAGGCTTGGTGATGTAGTCGTCGGCGCCGACCTCGAGGCCGACGACCTCGTCCATCTTGGCCGAGCGTGCCGTCAGCATGACGACCGGACCGGTGAGGCCCTGCCTCCGCAGCTCCAGGATGACCTCGGTGCCGCTGATGTCGGGGAGGACCCAGTCGACCAGGACGAGGTCCGGTTGGCCGCTAGAGGCGAGCTCGATCGCCTGGGCTCCGTTGGCGGCTTCAAGCGCGTCGTGGCCCTGCAGGCGGACGACCTCGGCGACGAGTGTTCTGATCGGCCCATCGTCCTCGACCACCAGCACGCGCCGCCTCCGTCGCGGCGCCGGCCCGCTCAGTTTTGCGCGGGAGGTGCGAACCCGACGCGTCGCGTTTCACGCGACGTGCGCTTCGGTCTCCTCATCAGGAGCACACGCTTCTCCCCTCCATCGACCACCTCGGCCAGCTCCCAGCCATCGGCACCGGCTTCCTTGAGAACCTTGACCAGGCTGCCCCCGTCGACCACTTCGGTCACGGTGAGGACGTGGGTCGCGTACTCCCACTCGCGGCTCGGCATACCGACGCTTGGAATGTTGGTTGCAGGTGCGGCGCCATCCCCCGGGGCGGGCTGCTCAGGCTCGTCGGGCTCGTCCGGGTCCTCTTCGAGATGGGTCGGCACTTCATGACGATTCTAGTGCCGGTACCCCCGGCGGGGGTCGAACCCGCGCTGGACCGGGTTTAAGCCGGCTGCCTCTGCCATTGGGCTACGGGGGCAA
>DASVEP010000119.1:0-5720 GCA_036380475.1 Candidatus Dormiibacterota bacterium | reverse complement strand
CCTGGACCATGATCCCTACCCGGTGATGGTCCGTTCGGCGGCTCAGTTCATCATCCGCGAGGGACCGCTGACGCAGCTCGACCGCTGGGAAGACCTTGGCGGGCTCTCGCCGTCGACCCTCGCCGCATGTATAGCGGCGCTGGTCGTTGCCGGCGAATTTGCGCACGAGGCGGGCGAGCATGTCGCCGCCAGTCACCTTCGAGCGGTTGCCGACTACTGGAACGATCGTGTCGAGACATGGTGCTCGACGCCCGCCGGCCAGTACGTCCGCCTCGCCGGCGATCCCGACCATCGCCCCACTGAAGGTGCAACGGCGCCCGAGTTTCTCGAGCTGGTGAGATATGGCCTCAGGCGTCCGAAGGACGAGCGCATCCTCCGCAGCCTGCAGGGCGTCGACGCGACCTTGAAAGTCAGCCTCCCGCCGGGCCCTTCATGGCATCGATACGACGGTGACCTGTATGGCGAGCATGACGACGGCTCGCCGTGGGACGGCAGTGGCCGCGGACGGCCGTGGCCGGTCCTCACCGGCGAACGCGCGCGTCACTTCTTCTCTATGGGGCTGCCGGCGGCTGAGCTCGTGCGGACGTTGGAGGGCTTCGCAGGTCCCGGTCTCATGCTGCCAGAGCAGGTTTGGGATGGCGCCGACATCCCTGGCCGCGGGCTTTACTTTGGCAAAGCGACCGGCTCGGTCGCCCCTCTGGGTTGGGCGCACGCCGAATATCTCGAGCTACTGGTGACCATCGCGCTTGCCGGATTTCCCGACATCGTCCTTCCGGCCCGGCACCGTTACACCGAGGGCACGGCGCACGAGCCGCCGTTTGTGTGGTCGCACAAGCATCAGATCCAGCGCATCGCGGCTGGGCGGCGGCTCAGGGTGCAGCTGCCTCGACCCGGCACGGTGCACTACAGCTTCGACGAATGGAAGTCTTTCCAGGAGTCGGACGCCATAGACACGACGCTGGGGGTTTGGGTCGCCGAGATCCCGTCCAACAAGCTCGCTCCAGGCGCAACGCTCGCCTGGACGGCGCACTACTTCACGGGCTGGGAAGGAAAGAACTACACCGTGACGGTCGACTAGCGCTCGTCGGGCGGCTCCAGGTCGTCCAACCGAAGCTCCTTGCCGGCGTCCTCGTCGAACTGGCTGTGCAGCTCGCCACAATCCGCGCAGCGGTAGTACTCGCCGACGAATCCCTTGTGCCAGACGGCGTAGCTGACAACTCCCGGTTCCTCGACAAGGATCTCCTGCTCGAGGCGGTAGATGACCTGCTCCCAGCCGCCGGTTTCGATCGCGTCGTCGAGGACGACCAGGCAGTAGGGATGCGGTTCGCCCCACACCACCGTGACCTCGCCACGTCGCTCGTCGTCGACGTTCACGATCGACCACGCTTCCGCCGCCTGCGCGCGTGTGCTGCGGACCAGCCTCAGGGGCGCCCAGAACCGCTCGGCAGATTCCCGCTCCGCCTTGTCGTGCTCGTGCTGCGCTTCCTGGAACGCGCTCCACATGCGGAGGAGGTGGTTGCGGAAACGGTGGTACGTGGGGAGAAGCTTCGGCTGCTGCTTGGACGAACCGATCAGCTGCTCGAAGGCATGCTCGAATGCCGACTCAACGCGCTCCTGGCGGTCCGCCACGTCGGGCGCCCACGCCTCGTCCTCCGAGAGCCGCATGCTCTCGTTGAGCACGATCTCGAAATCGAGCCAGTCGTCGCCGAACTCGGGGACGAAAACGCTCTCCACCAGGTCGGCCAGGCGGTGCTCCTCCAGCAGGGCGGGCGTCACCTTACCCCGGGCGTCGGGCCATCCCTTCCAGCCCATGACGTTGTGGATCCAGTAGTCGAAGATCGTGACGGCGTACTGGAGGGCGGCGGGGGAGGTCCAGATGCCGGTCGGCCACGTCCGCTTGCCAGTGCGGACCTTGTTGTACAGGGCGATCACCTGTTCTTCGTCGAGGTATTCGGTTTCCACGGGCTATTCACTATAGGAATAAGCCCGGAGCGACCCTGGGTATAGTGATTTGCAGATGGCCCCAACCAAAGGTTTCACTCCCGATCAAGTTGCCCGCTACGCCCGGCACCTCATCCTCCCCGAGGTCGGTGGCGCGGGCCAGCGCAAGCTGCTGGGCTCGAGCGTCCTGCTCCTGGGCGCCGGCGGTCTCGGCTCGCCCGCGGGCATGTATCTGGCGGCAGCCGGGGTTGGCAAGATCGGCGTGGTCGACTTCGACCGCGTCGACGCCTCCAACCTGCAGCGCCAGCTACTTCATGGCACGGACGACATCGGCCGTCTCAAGGTCGACTCGGCCGCCGAGACCCTCCGCAACCTGAACCCCGACGTCGAGGTCGTGCCCATCAACGAGCACCTCAACTCCGAGACGGCGATGGAGATCTTCAAGCCCTACGACATCATCGTCGACGGCACCGACAACTTCCCGACCCGCTACCTTGCCAACGACGCCGCCTACTTCCTGGCCAAGCCGCTGGTGCACGGCAGCATCCTCCGCTTCGAGGGCCGGCTCGCGCTGTTCGACGCGGCAAAAGGCACCGGCTGCTACCGGTGCCTCTTCCCGGAGCCGCCGCCGCCTGGCGAGGTTCAAAGCTGCGCCGAAGCAGGTGTCTTCGGGGTCCTGCCGGGAATCATCGGCAGCATGATGGCTTTCGAGACGATCAAGTACCTGCTGGGCATCGGCCGCTCGATGATCGGCCGCTACCTTCTCTTCGAGGGCGAGGACATGACGTTCCGCGAGCTCAAGCTGCCCCACAGCAAGAGCTGCCCGCTCTGCGGCGACAACCCGACCGTGCACGCCCTTATCGATTACGAGGCCTGGTGTGGCACGGCCGCGATGGAGCCTTCGGAAGCCCAGGCGGTCTAATCTTCGTTGTGGCCTGTCCCCGCCGGGCCGGGCGCATCTCGAGGTTCTGGACGCCGATCCGTGCGTCACGGGTCCCGGCCCGTCGTCGTCACGCGTCAGGATGCGCTCCTCCTAGGGCCACCCGTGCCTTCGTCTCGGCGCCCAGACCGGCGCCCTAAAGGCGCCTACCCCGAGCTGCATCCCGTCCGTCGGGTACAGTCCACCTGGACATGATCCAGCTCGACCGGCACGACGCGACCAAGCTCGAAACCGCCCGCGGCATCGTGCGCGGCCTGTCCTCTGTCCTGGTCGCGTACTCAGGCGGCGTCGATTCCTCATTGCTGCTGAAGGTCGCGCTCGACGAGCTGGGCGATCGCGCTGTCGCAGTGCTGGCGAGCTCGCCCGCGTACCCGGAATCGGAGCAGGAAGAGGCGCGTACGCTCGCGCGTCAGCTGGGAGCGCGGCTGGTCGAGGTGACCACCACCGAAGTCGAGCTCGACGCCTACCGGCGCAACAACCCGGACCGCTGTTTCCACTGCAAGGAAGAGCTGTTCGAGACGCTAGAGCCGGTGCGTCGTGACCTCGGGCTCAGTCACATCGCATATGGCGCGACTGCCGATGACGCCGGCGATCACCGGCCCGGTCATGGCTCTGCTGTCCGCCGTGGCATCCGCTTTCCCCTGCTCGAGGCCGGACTCGGAAAGGCCGAGATCCGAGCCGCGGCACGCCGACTCGGGCTGCCGAACTGGAACAAGCCTTCGTTCGCCTGCCTCTCTTCGCGCATCCCGCACGGCACCGAGGTGACAGTCGAGGCGCTGCGCCAGATCGAGTCGGCCGAGGCCGCGATCAAGGCGCTGGGTTTCAAGCAGGTGCGGGTCCGCCATCACGGAGACATAGCTCGAATCGAGGTCGAGCCGGCCGAGATTGCGCGCCTGGTTTCGGAGCGGGACCGGGTCGTCAGTGCGCTGAGGAGCGCCGGGTACAAGTTCATCTCGCTCGACCTCGAGGGCTACGCGACCGGCAGCCTCAACCGGACCTGGAAGCCAATAACGGACTAACCATCCGGTCGGCGCCCGGTCCCAACGGCCCGCTACCCGATAATCAGTAGCTTGAGCTCAAACGGAACCCGTCCCGCTCGGGGGCGGCAGCGAATCCTCTACGCCGAAGAGCTATGGCGATGGCAGCGGTTCTATGCCGGCCTGCTCATCGTCGTTGGCGTGATCGCTGTCGGCGTGGTCATCTATTCCCGCCAGCCGTTGGGCACCAACAACATCATCTGGCTGTTCTATGCCCCCGTCGGACTGCTCCTCGCGGCTGCGTTCCTCGTTTATCGGTGGCGGAGCTTCGTGGAGCCACTCGACAGCGGGCTGAAGGTTTCGACCCTCTTCTCCAACGTCTTGATCGATTACGACGACATTCGCATGGTGAAGGTGCAGCCGCTGAGGGTCGCGTTCCAGGACGCTAGACGGACGAAGATCGCGCGGATCATGCGACCGCTCCTCGACAAGCCGGCTCTGTTCGTGCGCATCCGAGGCGACGAGGAGCAGCTCGCCGCCATGAAAAAGCGTTTAGGCTCGCGACTCTTTTACGAAGACACGATCGCGATGCCCGTTCCTGACGCTGATGCAGCCTCATGGGAGATCAGTGCGCACCTGCCATACCGGATTGGACAGAACCTTGGCGGAGGCAGGCGTCGAAAGCGGCGACGGTGAGTGATGGGCGGACCGAGGTCCTAGACCGGCCGGAGTCGCGGCCCGCCAAGACGACAGAACGGGAGCAGCCCGTCTACTTCGACAGTTGGGATCTACTCGCGATCCTCGCATTCACCGTCGTCGCGTTCGTCCTCCGTTTCTACAGCCCGATCATGCCGGACTTCTTCCTGCATCCATTCCAGGGTCCATTCATCTCAGATTGCGTGTCCAGCACGCCGATCGACCCGGCGGGTAACCCGGGCAAGCTCTGCGGCCTCTCCTACCCGTTCAATCGCGGGTACCCGGACAACAACGGTGTTCTTTCACCGCCTCATGGACAGGTCTTCGACGAGATCTACTTCCCGGTCGACGCGTACAACGACTTGAAGGGGATGCAACTCTGCCGGCCGACCATGACCGACGATCCGCTCGCGTCGCGCCCGGAAGGCGCATGCCCGTACAACTACTTCGACCCCGAGCCACCACTCGCAAAGACGATGATCGGCGCAGGCGAATGGGCTTATGGGTGGTACCGCGCCCAGTACCAGGGCGCGACCGGAAACATCGTCGACCTCGGCTTCAATACCTTCGGCTGGCGGATTGCTGTCTGCATCTTCGGGACGCTGTGCGTTCCCTTGATGTACTTGCTGGCCCGACGCCTGTGGCCGAATCGTCTTTTCGCGATCGCCGCGGCGACGCTCGTGTGTTTTGACGGGATGTTCTTCCTGCAATCCCGCATCGGGATGATCGACATCTTTCCGATCTTCTTCATTCTCACGGCGTACTTCCTCTTTCTGGTGCACATCCAGAGCCGGTCCTTCAACGCGTCGATGGTGTCACTGCTCGCGCTCGGCATCGTCCTCGGCATCGGCATCGCGGCAAAATGGATCGTGCTCGCCGCGTGGCTGAGCATCTGCTTCTGGCTCGTGGCCCGCATCGTGTTGCGCAGGCTCAACTTCGAGTTCGGACCGCGCGGCTGGCCGTTTCTGTCGTGGCGGCGCGACCATGGCCCGGTGGTGTCACGCATGATGCTGCCGACCTACGTGGCGGTCGCGGCCGTTGCGCTGGTGGTGATACCGGCCGGCATCTACCTCGTGTCCTGGTATCCGTTCTTCGCCCGCGGCCAGTTCCAGAGCTTCAACGACCTGGTCGCGTATACCCAGTGGTCGTTCAGCTACCACCACACC
>DASVEP010000118.1:0-2486 GCA_036380475.1 Candidatus Dormiibacterota bacterium | reverse complement strand
AACGAGTTCCTGCGGCATGCCGCGGCTCAGAGTTTGCCGGCCAGCGCTGGGGCACGCAAGAAAACAATAGATGACCCAGTCGCGAAAAGGCCCAGGTCAGTGCGCCTCACCTGGGCCTTTGAAGGAAATGCTAATGACAAGTAGCAATTTAGCACAGGTTCTCCGACGCCACAACAATTTTGCATCGCCGCCTCGAACGGCGAGACAGCGGCAAATTACCTCCCCTGCCTATTCATTATTCGTCCGCACGGTCAGCCTAATCCCTTGATCAGCTATAGGCGGTACTTCGGTTATCCGCGCCGATTATCGGATGATCGTTTCGTCACTCCATGGTTTCGGGATGCGTCGCGAGAAGATCGAGAAGCGCCTCGCGACAGCCGAACGAGCACAGGCCCTCGCGGCACCGGATGGGGTGGCTGTGTTTTTTCATGGAATAGGGACCCCGCTACGGGGTGATTTGCATTCAATCCGGACCCCGCGGCGTTGGGTCCACAGTGGCCTCCCGGATGATGGGAGGCCGCGATTGGAATGCTGGTTGTGGAGACGATCGCCAAGATACGCCGGGCTTATTTCTCGCATGGCAAGCCGATCAGGGAGATCTGTCGCGAGTTGCGGGTATCGCGGAAGGTCGTGCGGAAGGTCATCCGCTCGAACGCGACCGAATTTCATTATGAGCGTTCACGACAGCCGCTTCCCCGGATAGGGCCTTGGCGGGAACGGCTTGATTCGCTTTTGCAGGAGAACGAGAGCAAGGCCGCGCGCGAGCGGCTGACGCTGGTTCGATTATATGAGGAGCTGCGCAACCTCGGTTACCAGGGCAGTTACGCTGCGGTCCGCCGCTATGCAATTGCTTGGCAAGAGAAGCGCACGAGCGCGACGGCGAGCGCATTTGTTCCGCTGACCTTTGCGCCAGGCGAAGCCTATCAGTTCGACTGGAGCCACGAGGTCGTCGTGCTGGACGGCGCGACGACGACCGTGAAGGTTGCGCACCTCCGCCTCTGCCACAGCCGCATGATGTTCGTGCGCGCCTATCCGCGTGAGACGCAGGAGATGGTGTTCGACGCGCATGAGCGCGCCTTCGCCTTCTTCAGGGGCGCCTGCGCGCGCGGCCTCTACGACAACATGAAGACGGCGGTAGAGACGGTCTTCGTCGGCAAGGATCGCCAATACAATCGGCGCTTCCTGCAGATGTGCTCGCATCATCTCGTCGAGCCGGTTGCCTGCACGCCGGCCGCGGGCTGGGAGAAGGGTCAGGTCGAGAATCAGGTTGGCCTGGTGCGCGAGCGGTTCTTCACGCCGCGTTTGCGCGTCAATAGCTACGACGAGCTGAACGGCTGGCTTCTCGACAAGTGTCTTTCCTGGGCGAAGGCGCACCCTCACCCTGAGCGGCCGGAGCAGACGATCTGGGAGATCTTCGAAGAAGAGCGGCCGAGGCTCATCCCCTATCGCGGACGTTTCGACGGATTCCACGCTTTACCGGCGGCCGTGTCGAAGACGTGCCTGGTCCGGTTCGACAACAACAAGTATTCAGTGAACGCCAGCGCCGTCGGCCGCCCGGTCGACATCCACGCCTACGCCGATCGCATCGTGGTCCGCCAGGACGGAAGGATCGTGGCGGAGCATCGACGCAGCTTTGGCCGCGGCGGCACGATCTACGACCCCTGGCACTATGTGCCGGTGCTGGCGCGCAAGCCGGGTGCCTTGCGCAACGGCGCACCATTCAAGGACTGGGTGTTGCCGACGGCGATGGAGCGGACCCGGCGCAAGCTTGCAGGTTCGAGCGACGGCGACCGGCAGATGGTGAAGATCCTCGCTGCCGTTCTCACTGACGGGTTATCCGCAGTCGAGACCGCCTGCCTGCAGGCGCTGTCCGATGGCGTGCATTCGGCCGACGTCATTCTCAACATCCTGGCGCGCCAGCGCGATCCGGAGCCGGCAGCGACGATCCTGACACCTGACGCCTTGCGGCTTCACCACGCCCCGGTCGCCGATTGCGCCCGCTACGATCAACTCAGGAGCGGCTAACCGATGGAACGAACCGAAGTCCTCGACATGATGAGCGGCCTCAAACTCTACGGGATGAGGAGCGCATACGACGAGACGCTGGCCACGGCGGTGAAGCGCAAGCATGAGCCGCAGCGCTTCGTCGGCGATCTGCTGAAGGCGGAGATCTCGGAGAAGCAGGCGCGCTCAATCAAATACCAACTCACCGTTGCCAAACTGCCGCTGGCCAAGGACGTCGAGGACTTCCTCTTCAAGGATACGCCGGTCAATGAAGCTCTGGTGCGCGACCTCGCCGCCGGCGGCTTCATCGTCCAGCAACGCAATGTCGTCCTCGTTGGAGGGACCGGAACCGGCAAGACGCATCTGGCGATCGCCATCGCGCGAAGCTGCATCCGCGCGGGATCGCGTGGGCGCTTCTTTACTACCGTCGATCTCGTCAATCAGCTCGAGGCCGAGGCCCGCGTCGGGCGGCAGGGACGCAT
>DASVEP010000117.1:0-2460 GCA_036380475.1 Candidatus Dormiibacterota bacterium | reverse complement strand
CGTGCACGTAATAAGGAATGCGGTGCGGCTCGAGAAGCCGGGTCGCGTCCTCGACCGCGTCGGGCCAGAACGCGAGCTGTCGCGCGACGTCGAGCTCCCAGGGCTGAACGAGCAGCGACATATCGGCGCGCTCGGGCAGCTGCGAGTGCCGTTCGCGCGCCGTAGCTTCGACGTTGGCCAGGCGCGCATGCGCGTACTGCGCGTAGTAAACGGGATTCTCATTGCTCTGCGACAGCGCGAGCTCGAGGTCGAACTCGATCGTCGTATCCGGCGAGCGCAGAAGGTAGAAGTAGCGAACAGCGTCGGATCCGACCTTGTCGATGAGCTCATCGAGCGTGACGAAGCGACCGGCGCGCTTCGACATCTTTCCTTCCTTGAGGTTGACCATCTGGTGAAGGATGATCACGAGTCGCACGGGGTCGGTGCCCAACGCCGCGGCCGCGGATTTCATGCGTGGGACGTAGCCGTGATGGTCCGAGGCCCACACCTCGACGACCCGGTTGAAGTGCCGGCGCTCGAAACGGCTGAGCAGGTAGCCGAGGTCCGACGCGAAGTAGGTCGGCTCACCGTTGGAGCGGATCACGACGCGGTCCTCTTCCTTCTGCTCCTGCTTCGAGGTCACCTGCTCGCCGAGGCCATCCTCTTCTTCGAGCGCCTCGCCGAACCAAAGGGCGCCGTCGCGCTCTTTCAGGAAGCCAGACTCTCGCAGGCGCGCGATGGCCTGTTGCGGCAGTCCCTCGGTCCAGAGTCGTGACTCGAGGAACCACTCGTCGTAACGCACGTTCAAGCGCGCGACGCTGGCGCGGATGCGTTCGACCATCACCCCGATGGCGTAGTCGCGCACCTTCGTTTCGGCTTCATCTCGAGGAAGCGAGTCGACATCGCCAAGCTCGCGCTTGGCCATCTCCGCGAGCTCGGTCACGTACTCGCCCGCATACCCGCCTTCGGGAGGCTCCTCGCCATGCATTCGCGCCCACACCGAGGCGCCGAACCTGCGCGCCTGCGTGTTCTGATCGTTGACGTAGTACTCGCGCTGCACCTTATGGCCGGTGAACTCGAGGAGCCTGCACATCGAATCGCCGAGAACGACTCCGCGGCCGTGGCCGATGTGCATCGGTCCGGTGGGGTTGATGCTGCCGAACTCAACCTGGACGCTCTCGCCACGCCCGACGTTGCCTCGAGCATGAGCCTCACTGCTGGAAGCGGTGACGGTCACAAGCCGCTGCAGCCATTCCGTCGTCAGGCGGAAATTCACATAGCCTCGATCGGCCTCGGCGGTCGCCGCACCGTCCGGAACCGTGATCGTTTTCGCGATCGCCTCGGCGATCTGCGGCGGCGGCCGGCGAAGCGCGCGTGCAAGCTTCAGGCCGGCCGGGCTCGCGTAGTCGCCGTGCTCCGTCACCTTCGCGCGCCCGAGCTCGAGATCGGGCAGCTCCCCCTCGACGCCCAGCTCGCCAACAGCTCGCGCTAGCGCGAGACCGATCTGGCTCCGTATACCGGTCCCCTGCGGCTCGGCCATCAACAGGTCGGGTGCGCGCCGGCCAGGGTCAGCTGCACCTGGGTCGATGCTGTTCCACGCGTATAGGTGACGTTCACGCGCTGGTTGGGATGGAATCGCGATCGCAGGAGCATCGGCAGCGGATGGGCCGCGTCGACTGTGACGTCATCGAGCTGCGTGACCACATCGCCGGGCTGCAGACCCGCTGTCGCAGCCGGACCGGTCCTGTCTACCAATGCCAGGCGCCCGCCTTCAGGCGAGCCGACGAGCGAGGCCGCTTGCAGGCTGAGCACCGTGCTCGTCGCTCCGAGCGAGGCGACGACGAGCTGGCCGCTCGTCAGGATCTGCTGCACGTCGTCCTGGATGTCAGCAGTGTTGAGGCCGAAACCCTGGCTCGATGCCTGCGCCGCCATCGACACACCGACGACCTGGCCGCCGACGTTGAGCAGCGGGCCGCCCGCGGTGCTGGGATCGATAACCGCATCGGTCTGGATCGTGTCGCTGATCTCGACGCTGCGCTCCGAAGCCACGGCGTCCGTCACATTGATCGGGCGGTGCAGCGCGCTGATGTGACCGGGCAGTGCAGCGCCGCTGAGAGGGCCGGCCACCGCCACGACGACCTGGCCTTGCACCAGCGAGGTCGGGTCCGCGAAGGCAAGGGTCGGCAGGCCGCTGACCTGGTCGATCTTGATCACCGCCACACCGGTCTGGCAGTCGTAGTCCACGAGTCGTGCTTGATGCGCCTTGCTGTCGCCAAGGAGAAGCACAGTCAGCGTGCTCGAGTGGGCGATCACCTGCACGTTGGTGACGATGTAGCCGTCGCTGGTCGCGAGGTACCCCGAGCCGGCGCTCACCGATGGCTGCGTCTGCGTGACGATGCTGACGACCGCGGGCTTGGCCCGTGCGGCCGCCTGGACGATCGCGGAGTCCTCGGAGATCGTGACCCCCGACCGCAGGTTCAC
>DASVEP010000116.1:0-10856 GCA_036380475.1 Candidatus Dormiibacterota bacterium | reverse complement strand
GTTCGGCTGGAACGTCTATGTAGCGTGGACGCTGATCACCGAGATCTCCGATTGAGCGAGCAAGCTCCTGAGGCGGGCTAGCGCTTCCATCGCCCTCATACGCGCACAAACGTGCGGCTTTTTTGACTAGATCCGCATCCGCAATGAAGGTGCTTTCGATGGATCACGAACTCGGCGGGACGCTGACTGAGACCGCCCCGCCTTTGCTGGCCGCACGATCCGTCTCGAAGGCTTACGGAGGCGTCGCCGCTGTTCAGGACGTAACGATCGAGTTTCCCGCTGGGACGGTCACAGCAATCGTCGGTGACAACGGTGCCGGCAAATCCACCCTGATCAAGATGCTGTCCGGCGTGCTGCAACCGGATTCCGGCCACATGGAAATGAGCGGTCGCCAGGTTCGCTTCAGCTCGCCGGCGACCGCAAGAGCGCTTGGTGTCGAGACAGTGCACCAGGACCTGGCGCTGGCCGACCACCGCGACGTTGCGGAGAACATATTCATGGGCCGCGAGCTGGTTTATCGACTCGGCCCGGTGGCGATACTCGCGAACCGCCGCATGCGCGCGGAGGCCACTCGCGCGATCGCCGACCTTCAGGTGCGCATCCCATCGGTGCGTCAGGAGGTGCGCAGGCTTTCGGGCGGTCAGCGTCAGGCGGTCGCCATCGGCCGCGCGGTCCACTGGGGCTCGCGCGTCCTCATCATGGACGAGCCCATGGCGGCGCTCGGACTTCATGAGGCTGCGCGGGTGCAGGAGCTGATCACCCGGCTGAGGGAGCGTTCGATCACCCAGATCATCGTCAGCCACAACCTCGATCACGTCTTCTCGCTGTCGACGCGGATTGCCGTGATGCGCCTCGGTCATCTCGTTGCAGTCAAGGAAACGGCGAACACCGATCACGCCGAGATCGTGCACATGGTCGCAGGCCTCTCCGGGAATGCGAGGCCGTAGAGTCAGGGCCTTCCTGTTCGACCTCGACGGTGTTCTCGTCGATTCCAGCAAGATCGTCAAGCGCGGTTGGGAGATCTTCGCCGCCGAGCGCGGCCTGACAATCCCCGAAGCCGACTACGCGCGCGCCATCCACGGGCGCCGCACGCGCGAAATCCTCATCGACTATTTCCGGCTGGCCACCGGCGAGGCCGAGGGGCTGATCGCAGCCGGCTTCGATGACAAAACCGCGCTTGTGGCCGAGGGCGAGTTGGTCGAGGTGCCGGGCGCCACAGATTTCGTTCGCGCCTCGCGCACACTCGGCCTGCGGCTGGCGGTCGCGAGTTCGGCTTCGGCGCCCAATGTCGCACTTGCCCTCCGAACCCTGGGGTTGACCGCGGTGTTTGACGCCGTGGTCTCGGCAGCCGACGTGAGCCGCGGCAAGCCCGCTCCCGATCCTTATATGTGTGCGGCGCGAAAGGTGGGCGTCGATCCGCAGGACTCGGTGGTGTTCGAGGACACGATTTTCGGCATCGCCTCGGCCAAGGCGGCCGGCGCCCGATGCGTCGCCATCGCGACGACGCTGCAGCGCGATGATCTGTCGATGGCCGATCTGGTCATCAACGACTTCCGCGGGCAGGAACCCGCAGAGATCCTCAGAGACCTCGGCGGCTGATCTCCTCGCGGGCTGCCTCCAGCCTCCAGATCTCCCGATAGGTCCAGGGCCTTCGGCGCGGTCTTACTCCAGCCGACGACCCCAGGGCTCCAGGTCGCCGCGCCTCGAGCTCCCGATACAGCCGCACCAGTGCCTCATCGCTTAGCTTGACCACAGCACCCCGCTCAAGGTCAGCGGCGAAGGTCACGTCGCCACGCGCCGGACCCGAACCTTCGCTGCCAGCTGCCGAACTGTTTCCGGATTCACGAATCCGGCTCCAAGCTCGAAGACGCTGGCGGTCCCGGTCGCCCCTGCCCGCCTGAGGGCCTCGTCGAATGGACACGACTCCGCCAGCGCCACCACCAACCCCGCCGTGAACGCATCGCCCGCTCCGACGGAGTTGACCGGGCGCTGCGCGGGAACGCTGACTCGCCAGCGGTCGGCGCCGCTGCAGGCGACCGCGCCGCGTGCACCCAGGGTGACGATGCACGCGCCGGCTCCGGCCTTCACCACAGCTTTCGCGAGACGCATCGGATCGCCGTCGGCCGGGCCCAGGCCCGTTTCGGCCAGCTCGTCCTTGGTCCCCTTCACGATCGACGGTCGTTCGGCCAGGGCGGCCTGCAGCCCGGGCCCGTGGCTGTCCACCAGGCACGGCACCCGAGCATGGTTGCAGGCGGCAACCATGCGGCCCAAAAAGCTAGGATCCACTCCGGCCGGCAGGCCGCCCGCGAACACGGCGAACGAGCTTCCGGCGAGGAGCTCGTTGCGCAGCCGCATCAGCAGCTCATCGAACGCGGCTTCTGGCTGTTCCAGGCCGCGCTCATACACGATCACCGAGCGCCCGTCGTCGCCGGCGACCACATAGGCGGTGCGGCTCTCGTTCCCGCCTTCCACGAAGTGCGGGTTCAAGCCCTCTCGGGCCGCCTCCTCGACGATCCATCGTCCGGCATGGCCGCCGACGACGCCGGACGTGACCACCTCAGCGCCAAGCGCGCGCGCCGCCCTGGCCACGTTCAAACCCTTCCCGCCCGGCAAAGCCAGCACCTCGAGCGGACGCAGGATCTGCCCAAACACGACACGGTTGACCCGCGCCGTGCGATCGACGGCGGGGTTGGGGGTGACGCACAGGATCATCGGCGAGTCGCCGCCGGTACTCTCGCCACCTCGGAATCGACCGCATCCGGGCCCGCGATCCGCTCCGCCCCCCCACGCCCCGCGAGGGTGACCGCGGCCACAGCGGTGGCGAACCGCGCCGCCTCAGCGGCGCCGGCTCCATTGAGAAGCGCGGTCAGGAAGCCGGCGTCGAATGCGTCGCCCGCCCCCACCGACTCGCGCACTTGCTCGACCGGGATCCTGACTGCCGGCTGCATGACGATCTCGCGGCCATCCCCGACCAACGAACCCCGCTCGCCCAGCTTGATCACCGCCAACCGCGGGCCTAACGTGAGCGCCCTTTTCAAGGCGGCTTCGGGGTCGTCCGTGCCGAAGATGCTGATCGACTCGCGCTCATCGCAAAGGAATATGTCCACTTGCGAGAGCACGTCGGCGAAATGCGGCAGCCACGGCGCCGGCATATCGGTCAATGGGAATTGAGGATCCAGGGCGGTCATAACACCGGCAGCCTTGGCACGCTCGAACACTGAGGCCAGGCTGCGGTGCCACATGTCTGGGAAATGCAGCAGACCACCGCAGTGCACAAGTGACAGCCCCTCAAAACGGTCCATGGGGATCGGATCAGGCCATGGTTCGAAGCTGGGTAGGCGATAAGTCATCGGGCGCTTGCTTCCCCCGAACAACAACATGTAGATCGCGATTGCGGTTTCGCCGGGCGCGGTTCGCGACAGCGACGTGCCGATGCCAACGGCCTCGATGGCTCGCTTCAGGTACCGGCCAAAGGCGTCATCTCCGAACGTTGTGCATACGTCGACCTGCACGCCCAACCGCTGGAGCGCCTGGATCGTGTATCCGATTGAACCCGCGACCATCAGGTCGACCTCGGATGGCCCGACCCAGGAATTGAGGATCTGGGCGTCCAGCGGCGCGCGCCCGCGGATGAACAGATCGACGTTCACCGGACCGACGACCATGGCTCGGTGCGACGCGGCCGCCGCGGGCTCCATCAGTGGGTATCAGCTGGGAACAGCATGTTCCACACGCGGGCGTACTTCGGAATGTTGGAACGCTGCGTGTCGGGGTTGAGGCCCAGCAGCACGCCGCACCAGTAAGGCAGCAGCTGCCCTGGCAGCACCGCCAGGACCGCGAACAGCGTCTCGTCGTTCAGCGGCAGGCGTACGACGTAGTCGACAAGGTCGCCGATCTTGTCATCGTCATCGCTGACGATGGCGACGGCAGGCGTCTTCAGCATGTTGGTCACCTTTGCGACCGTGACCATGTCGTCATAGCCCGGCCCCGGCGGGGCGATAAGCACGGTGAGGATCTGCTCGTCGGTGAGACCGAGAGCCCCGTGAATATGCCGGCCAGGAAGCATGGGCTTGGTGGGTATGTGAGCCATCTCGTCGAACTTGAGCGCGATCTCTTCAGCTGTGCCGTAGTTCGAGCCCGCGCCGACGACCAGGATGCCGCGCACATCCTTGAACCGCTCGGCGATGGTTCGGCAGCGCGCGTCGATGCCGTCGATCCGCTCCGCCATCATCCGTGGCGTCTCGAGCAGCTGGCGCTGCAGTTCGTTGTAGTCAAGCGCACCAGCTCGGCGGAGCTTTCCGAGCTCCAAAGCAAGGTAGACGGCAGCCGCCACTCGCGCCGTGTAGTGGAAGGTGTCAGAGCCGCCGGTGTCGAATCCGCCGGCTGTGAGGATCCTCGAGTCGGTCGCCTGCACAACCGGGCTGCCGTCGACCGAAGTGAAGGCGACGGTGTAGGCGCCCTGCTCGCGTGATCGCTTGGCCGCGGCGACCGTGTCCACAGTGCTGCCGCTCCCCGAGTAAGCCATCGCGGCCAATTTGGAGTAGTCGAGCGGCGGTGGATAACGCAGGAACGCAAGCGAGTCGTAATCCCACCCTGGCAACCCCGCGAACCGCGCGAACGCGGCGTTCGCGACCTGGGCCACGTATTGCGATGTGCCCGAGCCCAGTCCGATGACCACCTCAGCCTTCCGTTCGTACAGGCGCCGCGCAACCTCTACCGCTTCGCCGGCCGTCTCGAATGTGCCGGTCAGCGCATCGGGCTGGCTGCGGATGTCGTTGTACAGATTGAATGGGTGCTCAGCTCGAACCGGCGTGCCGAGCGCCTGGTACATGATCGGTTTCTCGCCTGTCGCCTCGATCTGCTCCCTCACATTGGTGCCGATGCCCCAGGGCTTGATGCGCTTTCCGCGCTTGCGGCCGTTGTTCGAGGTGGTTGCGGGCACTGGTTTCTCCTTTGCCTTGGTTGTCGGTTGAGCGCCCGAAGCGCTCCAGCTGGGTTGATCAGGACGGCGCCAACCGGGTCGCGGCGATGATTCCGACGGTCCGCCGGCGACCTCGGAGCCGAGCGCGCTCTTGGTTTCGAACCAGGGCAGAGCGACCGATGCAGGCGGGGGCGGCGGGATCCTCGCCACGGAGCTTGATGCTTGGCCGCCCGTGGCCATCTCTCGCAGCTTCGTTTTCAGAACCTTGCCCGACTCTGTCATCGGGAATTGATCGATGAAACCGACCGCCTTGGGGACCTTGTAAGCGGCAAGGTGTTCGGCGAGGTGGCGGCGTACGTCCTCGGCGCCGATCGAAGCGCCGGCCGCCGGCCGGACCCACGCGAACACCTCCTCTCCGTAGTAGTCGGAAGGGATACCCACCACCGCAACATCCGCGATCGCCGGATGTCGGCGCGCGATCGCCTCCAACTCGGCTGGGTAGATGTTCTCGCCGCCGCGGATGATCAGGTCCTTGATGCGACCCTCGATCCGCCAGTAGCCGTGGGCGTCGCGTTGCGCAAGGTCGCCCGTGTGCAGCCATCCTCCTGGATCGATTGCCGCGCGCGTCTCTTGCGGCATCCCGTAATAGCCGCGCATCACCATCGGACCCCGCGTGCAGAGCTCGCCCAGCTTGCCCGCAGGGAGCGTCCTACCGTTGTCGGGGTCGACCACCTTGACCGTAGCGCCCGAAATGGGCCGGCCGACCGTGGTCAGGCGGACCTCGTCGGGATCGTCCATCGTTGTCTGGGTGACTACAGGCGATGCTTCGGTGAGACCGTAGGCCACAGTCAGCGCGGGAATGTGCAGCTCACGCGATACGCGACGCGCCAGGTCGGCGTCAACCGGCGCGCCGGCGATAATGCCGGTGCGAAGCGAGCTGAGGTTTGCCTGCACGTGGGGCTGCCGCTCCAGCTCGGCGTGGAACATGGTCGGCACGCCGTAGAGGACGGTGCAGCGTTCGGCTGCGATCGCATTCAAGGCATTGTCGGCATCGAAGCGGTCGCTTGGGATCACCAGCGTGGCGTGGTAGACGAGCGCTCCAAGTGTGCCCATGACACAACCGAAGCAGTGATGCAGCGGAACAGGCAGGCAGAGACGATCGTCTGCGCCGAGTTTGAGAGAAGCGCCGACTGAAGCGGCGTTCATCAGCATGCCGCGGTGCGTGAGCATCGCGCCTTTGGCGACACCAGTTGTTCCAGACGTGTAGAGGATGCAAGCGACGTCGGCGGTCTGAACGGAAGCGATCGCTCGCTGAACGCGCTCGTCAGGAATCTTGCCGGCCGGCGCCAGCCAGTCGGTCCAACTCGTCAGCCTCGGCGACCCGACCCCGTCCCCAACCGAGACGGCGAGCTTCGGAGCTTCGGGGTTGCTGAGCACCGTTTCGAGGTCAGCCCGGTGAGAATCACGCGGAGCTGCCAGCACCAGGCTCGCGCCCGAATGGCGCACAACGTATTCAAGCTCCTCAGCGCGATAGCTTGGGTTGAGAGGAACGAGGACCGCACCGATCAGCGCGGTCCCGAGCTGGATGGCAGGCCACTCGGGAATGTTGCCCGCGTAGACGGCGACACGGTCACCATGCGAGATGCCGCTCTCAAGTAAGGCGCGCGCGATCCGCATTGAGTCGTCTTTCAGCTGCGCGTACGTGCGGCGGCGGCCTGCGGCCACGTGAACGACGGCCTCACGGCGGTCCGCCGCGCGGACCGCGTGCTCCAGCGCCTCACCGAAAGTTCCAGCCGGCCCTGGGTCGCTGCGCCCAGCAGTCTGGGGCCGCAAAAGCGTTCCAGGCGCAGCGCTGAACGGAACAAGCTCCACGCCATCGACGAGCACGCTGATGCCGTGCCGATCGCCGGGCATTCGCCCCGCGTCCTCAACTACAGCGAATCCCGCCCCCGCCGCTGCCGCGGCCTCGAGCTCGGCCGCGTTGCGAACGCGTGCGGCCAGGGGGGTGCGTCCGCGCGCCTTCGCCTCGGCGAGCACGGCGAGCCCAGCCGGCGACGCCGGCGTCAGAACCCCCGCTCGCACTGGCAGCCTGGCGACCACCTGACGAGGATTGCCGGCCAAGTCGGCTTCTTCCAGAGCGACGCAAAGCCGGTCTCCAGGCCGTCCGTAGATCTGTGTCTGCCCGCTGCGCAACACGTAGACGTCGCCAACTCGGCGACGGCGGAGCTCTTCGAGCTCTGCACGAGAGCCGACGGTGACCCACAGCATCAGCGCCCGTCCCTGCCCGCGACACCGGCCAGTCCTCGCCGCACACCTTCTTGTGCTTCGCGAACGTTCGACTCGTCGCCGGCGATGTAAAGGCGTCCAAATCGGCCGACCGGACGGATATCGATGATGTCAACCTGCGCAGCGCGCTCCGCCTCGTTGGCCGCGAGAAGGATGTAGGCGGCCGGCGTCACCTCGACCACGAGCAAGGTCTGCCCGGGCACCAGCAGCGAGCCGCGCCGGAAACGATTGATGAGTTGAGCCTGAAAAGGCGTGATGTTGGTGATCACCTCTTCGGACACGATGGACGGTCGCAGCCGATCGGACGTCGCTAGCCCGAGCCGGTCGAGGATCACCCGCCCCGCTTCGACAACGACCTCGGGGTCGTCGGCATGAAGCGCCAGCAGCCCAAACTCGCGCTCGACCACCTGCGAGCCAGGACGTACCGATGTTGCTTTGAGGGCCGCGTCGGCAACGCGATACACCTCATTGCCGGGCGAGACCTCGACAAACAGTTGCGCCATCCCGACGAGCGGAATATCGCCGTCGGCGACGGTCGCTTCATAGGCCGCATAGCGCGGCTGCATGCGGGACACCTGCCCGAATGCACGCAGTTCAACCTCCGATGCCAATCCGCTAATCCTTCTGGTAGATCGTCTTGCCCTCTCGGCGGAGGGTGTCGACTATGCCCACGATGGCTGCATCCACGGCCACGGCCTGCTGGCCGACAGCACGCGCCGCCGGCGTGCCTCGCGCGACCAACACGAGCTCACCTTCGCCGGCGCCGACCAGGTCGACGGCAACGTACGGCGCTCCAGGTCCTGGGTTGACGTCCTGCCCGACCTCCGCGACGAGCAGTAATTTGGTGCCTGTCATGGTCGCCTCCTTCATAGAGGCGACCGCGCTTCCAACGACTCGGGCCAGCTGCAAATCAATTCACTCCCTTCCGCGCGCCATCGGCTGCCACCGAGCCGAGCACCTGATCGGTGATCCGCTCGGCGACCTCTGCCTGCGCGTCGGTGCCGGAGACGATCACGCGCCCGAAGAGCCCGGTGCCGGCCACCCGCACAAGCTCCATCCCGGTCGCCTTCTCGATCTCGTTGGCAATGAGATACGCGTACGCGGCCGGCGCGACCTCGAGGATGTAGAGGGTGTCGCCGGGCAGCGTCCATGCCCCCCGCCGGACTTTGTTGAACAGATGACTGTGGTATGCGTTGAGGGCGCTGATTCGCTGCGACGAAACCAGCTCCGGCGCCTGCCGGTCAGCGACTCCAACACCAAGCGCGCGCAGCACCGCATCGCGGGCTTCGAGCACCGTGTCCGTTCGCTGCGCATGCAGCTCGACGAGCCCGAAGTCGCGCTCCACAAGGGTGCCCGCCGACTGCACGGCGCATGCCTTGAAGGCAGCGTCGGCGATCGGAAACACCAGGCTGCTGGGCGTCACCTCGACGAGCAGCTGTGACATCTCCGGCATGGGCAGGCTGCCCTGCGACATCAGGGCCCAGTAGGACGCGTACTGGGACCCCATCCGGTCGATGTGCACGAGCGCCCGCAGGCGCGCGCCGTCAGACGCGGTCGTCACGACCTTGACTCTCCAGTTATCCCTACGGGGCGACCATCACGCTCTCGATGGCGTTGTCCGGCCGCGCGATAACGTGCTGCGAGACAAGCTCGCCCACACGCTGCGCCGCGGTGCCGCCCGCTTCGACCGCCGTCTTCACCGCGCCAACCTCACCCTTGATGATCACCGTCACAAGGCCGTCGCCCACCAGCTGACGAGCCACGAGCGTGACCTGCGCCGCCTTGACCATGGCGTCGGCCGCTTCGACCGCGGCCACCAGGCCTCTCGTCTCGACCATCCCGATCGCGTTACCTGTATTCCTGTTCTCAGACACCTGCGTTTCCTCCTAGGTTTTGGTTTGAGGGCGGCTTGTTTCGCCGCACTCGAGTCCGGTTGACGGTTGCTCGCGGACGAGAGCCGCCAGGCGGCGCCGCGCCACCCTT
The DNA here is from genome assembly GCA_036380475.1 of Candidatus Dormiibacterota bacterium. Lineage (GTDB taxonomy): Bacteria > Chloroflexota > Dormibacteria > Dormibacterales > Dormibacteraceae > UBA10449. The sequence continues at coordinate 1,666 of DASVEP010000116.1, read as the reverse complement.
TCCTGGCGGGAAGAAGAGATCCGGCACGCCCGCGGCCGGCCGGCCCAGCACGACCGCGGCCCGAAATGCGTCATGACTCGCGGCGAGGCGGCGTCCTGCCGCGATCGCCTCCTGCACCGCGCTGACGCCACCACTTGCCACCACGGTGACCAACCCGTCCCCGATGTCCTGCCGATGCAGGATCTCGACCGGAGCAGCCTTGGCCATCTCGTCGGCGACAGCGACGGCGGCCGTGAGCCCATAGACCTCGAGGAGTCCGAGAGCCATTCCATCATTCACAGAGCTCTCTCGTAGACGGCGCTCACCTCGGCGCCGCTCAACTGCCGCGGGTTGGTGGACATGGTCATGTCGGCAAGCGCGCGCTCGGTCAGCGCAGAGATATGTGACTTATTCACGCCAAGCGCCGCGAGGCCTCGCGGAAGGCCAACCCGGTCGCCGATGCGGCGCAACAGCTGCGGCAGGCGTTTTCCGTCCGTCGACCCGCCAATGATCGCTGCCAGCCTGTCGTAGCGCGGCTTGCGGGCGGCGTAGTTCGCGGCGCAAACGTGGGGCAGCAGGATGCCGTTGCAGACTCCGTGCGGGAGATCGAGCAGGGCGCCGAGGGCGTGAGCGAGCGCATGAGTGGCGCCGACAAGCGCGGAGTTGATGGCTAGACCGGCGTACAGCGAGCCCAACATCATGCCCTCACGTGCGTCGATGTCATAGCCGGCATCGACCGCGCGCACGAGGTGCTTGGTCGCAAGCTCCACGCCGCGCAGCGCCATGACGTCGCTGAGGTCGGACGCAAGCGTCGACACGTAAGCCTCGATCGAATGCGTTAGCGCGTCCAGCCCGCTGGCCATGGTGACCGCCTTCGGCATGCCGACCGTGGTGAGCGGATCGTTGATCGCTACTGCAGGCATCACCCGCCGGTCGGCGATGACCATCTTGACCTTGCGTTCCGTGTCGGTGATCACCGCGAATCGACTCACGTCGGCGCCCGTTCCAGCGGTTGTGTTGACCGCGACGAGCGGTAGGCCCGGGCCTCGAGCGCGGTCAGAGCCCTCGTAGTCGCGCACCTGGCCGCCGTTGGCAGCGACGAGCGCGACCATCTTCGCGCAGTCGTGCGCGCTGCCGCCTCCGACCGAGACGACGACATCGACTTCCCTACCGGCGCCTGCATTCAGCCCCGCCTCCACCTGCGGCACCGTGGGATTGGGCTCCACACCCGCGAAGACGATCGACTCGACGCCGGTCGCGTTCAGGCCGCCCGTGACGCGATCTACCAGGCCGCTTGCGACTAGGCCGCGATCGGTGACGATCAGGGCTCGAGTCCCGTAGGACCGGGTCCGCATCCCAACCTGCTCGAGGGCGCCCCGGCCGAACACGACGAGCGGCGGCAGATAGATCTCGGTAGCGGAGGTGGCGACCGCGGTGGCCATCAGGAGTCCCCATACCAATCGGGCGACTGCTCGGCCAGGTTCACGTAAACCTGCTTGACCTCTGTGAACGACTCCAGCGCATATGGGCCGTTCTCCCTTCCCCATCCGCTCTGCTTGAAGCCGCCGAACGGCGCTTCGCTGCTGACCAGGTTGTAGGTGTTGACCCAGACGGTTCCCGCCCGAAGATCGCGTGCCATGCGATGCGCGAGCTTGATGTCGCGCGTCCACACACCGGCGGTCAGGCC
>DASVEP010000115.1:0-14347 GCA_036380475.1 Candidatus Dormiibacterota bacterium | reverse complement strand
AGGCCTGCGCCAGACGGATTCGTAGGCTTCGACCAGGTTCGACCTCGTGACCGCCAGTCCTGGCACTGCGATCCACGGAGGCGGCTCGTGACCAGTCAACGCGAGGACTGTCGCCAGCGCTTCCGCCACGCCGAGATCGTATGGGCGTTGTGCAGCGACGCCCTTGATGAACTCTCCGTTTGCGACCTCGATCGCGATTTCGTTTCCGAGGTCGATTGTAGCCATCGGGATGCGCTTTCCCTTGGATCGAAGAGCGCGAACGATCTGCATTGCAGGCTCGTCCCATACAGCGAACAAGGCGTCGAGCTCAGGATGCTTGGCAAGGAAGTCGAGGGCAAGGTCACCGGCGGTGTCTAGGTCGACAAACTGCATGCGCTTGACGTTCGCATCGGGTCGTTGCTCGCCCAGCCACTTGCGAAAGCCAATCTCTCGCTCATTCGCGACGAAGAAGTTGAGACCGAAGGTCACGATCCCAATCGAGCCGCCCGGCGGCACGTGCGGGGAGAGAATCTTGGCCGCGACCTGGCCATTCCCAAGGCTGTCCGACGACACGACCGTGACGTAATCCTTGCCTGGGCGCAGGCCGGTCGGCGCATTGTCCATCAGGATCAGCTTGACCCCGGCCCTCCCAATCTCTCGATGCGCATCAGCTGTCAGCAAGTTGTCGACCGGAATGCTGATGACGGCGTCTGGCCTCGTCGGGATCAGTGCGTAGAGCTCTTCGACCTGCCGGCTCGCTTGGTACTCACAGTCGACGACGATTGAGACGCTGGCTCCGTATTGCTCGAGCGTCTCACTGATGCCTGCAACCTGCTGCGCAGCCCAGTCACTCTTCGTTGTGTGAAGGACGAGCGCGACCCTGAAGTGTTGCGTGCGCGCCCGCTCGGCCGCTTCGTCTGACACGTCGAGATGCCCGATTGATGCAGGTACTTCGCCGTGAGGCCCCAAACCGACCAAGAACTCATGATCCTTGAGCTCACCGTCCCTTGGCTCGCTTCGTGCGTCGGCTTGTTTCATGCTCGCATGCCCCATCGATCAGCGCGGATTTTCGAGGTCATGTTGTGGCGCGGCTGCTCGGCCGCCCAGCACTCACCAGATCTCGCTTCGGGACCGGTTGAGACGAGGAAACTGTCGATTCAAGTGCCGGACGTCCGTCTGCGATCCATGACCTGAGGCGATCCCAGGAGAAGAGCTCATCGACGACCCCGAGGGCGGCGCCCAGAAGCCCCGCCGTCCGGCCCAACTCTGAGCGCACGATAGTCACCTCTTGGGTCGCCAGCGAGCGCGACCGTCGGTAGAGCGTCTCGCGCATGGCCGAGACGAGAATCTCACCAGCCTGGGCGACTCCACCGCCGACGACGACCAGCGAAGGGTTGTAGGCATTCACGAGCGTGGCGAGCGTGCCACCGAGGAGCTTGCCGCACCGGGAGAGGACCTCGACGCAAAAGCGGTCGCCGTGGTAGGCCCCCATCCCTATATCGGCCGCGGTCAGGGGACGGCCGGTCGCAGCCAGTTTGGCGAGATATGCGCTGCGACCATCCGCTCCGGCATTGGCCTCGCGGGCGAGGGCGACTCCTCCTGCGACTGCCTCGAGGCAGCCCAGATTGCCACATCGGCATAACGGCCCATCCTCGGACACGACCGTGTGGCCGATGTCTCCGGCATACCCGCGCGCCCCGCGGTGAATCTGGCCGTCAGTGCACAGTCCGACGCTGATGCCGGTTCCAACCTTGAGGAATAGCAGGTCTTGGAGACCAACGCCGCGGCCGGCGCGCAGCTCGGCCAGTGCCATGAGATGGGCGTCGTTGTCGACCCAAACCGGCGTATTGAAGCGAGTGCGAAGGCGGTCCGCAACTGGATGCCCGCTCCAGTCGGGCGCCAGGCGGATGACCGCTTCCGCGCTGCCTCGCCCGTTGGCCCGCTCGACCGGTCCAGTGATCGCCAGGCCGATACCACAAAGCCGGCCCGCCTCTGGGTGCTCTGCCAGCACCAACTCGAGTAGCTCCTCGAGTCGGTCCAGGGTATTGGCCGCCCCGATGTCGATGCCGGAGCGCTCGTGGTGCTCCATGACCAGGCGTCCCGACAGGTCAGCCAGCCCTACTCCGAGCGAGACATTGCCAACTGCGCCCACGAGAACAAAGCCAGCGTCGCCTCGAAAGCGAACCTGACGAGGCGCTCGGCCGCCTTGGGAGGGAGCCAAATCGCCTTCTTCGATCAACCCGAAACCCGTGAGAGTCGCAATCCGGTCAGCGATCACGGCGCGGCCCAGTCCGGAGAGTGTCTCGATCTCGTGGCGCGTGCCACCAGCACCGGATCGAATGAGTCGCAGCACGGTCGCCAGACTGTCCAGCTCGCCACCACCGCGTCGCTGTCGGTCCCCGCCCGGACCCATGTCGGAAGCCGGCTGCCGGCCTCGACGTGCAATTTGTGACAACTCGTTGATGAACCTCTGGGGATGGCTGGAGGATCTCGGTCAGAGACCTGGCTTGCGGCCATTATGCCCGAACCCCGACTCACTTCGGCAGATTTCGCTTGACTTATGTTGATTTTCTGCATATGTTGTCGGAACCCAACCAATGCCTAGTGACTGGCGGGATGCGTTGCGGCGAAATCTCAGAAGCATCTACGCCGCCATCGCTGGACAAGCACCCGCCCTTCCATTCGCCAGATTCGAAGACGGGCATCGGCCTCTCGTGCTCCTGGAGGCAGCCCTCGCTAGCTCATCAGCCGGCGCCAGAGTCAACGTTCCCGCCGACGGCCAATTTGTTATGGGGAGGTAAGGCATGCTCGACAAGGATCGTCTCGCTCGCAAGCTCTTCACCCGCCGCCAGGCGCTGAGGGCAGGTGGTGCGGGGTTGCTGCTGATTCCGACCGTGGGCTCCATCAATGCACTCTTGGCCGCGTGTGGACCGAGCGGCACGAGTGGTGGATCCACCTCCGTAGGCCGTGGTCCGGATCCGAAAGCCGCGCTGTCTCAACTCGCCGCGGGCAAGGTCTTCAGCACCGGGCCGCATGGTGAGCAGGCCTCTTCGGCAACCGACATCCAGCTTTCCGCAGACGACATCGCAAAGGTCAAAGCCATGAACGCTACGGCTGCGATCTGCCTCCACTACGGCGGCAACGACTGGTCGACAGCCCAGGTGGCGGGCCAGAAAGCCCGCATGGCTGAGCTAGGAATAAACCTGCTTGCGGTCACCGATGCCAACTTCGACGCCGGCAAGCAGGTCACTGACGTCGAGACCGTATTGGTGCGCAAGCCCAGCATCATCATCTCGATACCCGTCGACCCCGTTGCCACGGCTGCTGCCTACAAAAAGGCAGCCGATCAGGGCGTGAAGCTGGTTTTCATGGACAACGTCCCAAACAATCTGGTGGCTGGCAAGGATTACATCAGCGACGTCTCGGCGGACAACTATGGAAACGGCGTAGCTGCTGGTTACATCATGGCCGACTTGCTCAATCGCTCGGGCAAGATCGGCACGGTGTTCCACGCCGCAGACTTCTTCGTCACCAAGGAGCGTTACCAGGGATTCAAGGACACGGTCACGAAGAACTACCCCGACATCAAGATTGTCGAAGAGCAGGGTATCAGCGGCCCGGACTTCGCCGGCGATGCACAAAAGGCTGCTGCTGCGATGCTCACAGCGCATCCTGACCTCCAGGCGATCTGGGCGGTGTGGGATGTTCCCGCCCAAGGCGTGATGGCCGCCGCAAGAGCAGCTAACCGGCCAGACCTGATGGTTGTGACCGAGGATCTTGGCCTGACGGCCGCCGTATCAATCGCGGCGAAGGGTCTTGTCAAAGGTCTGGGCGCTCAACGGCCTTTCGATCAGGGCGTTACGGAAGTCAACTGTGCCGCTTATGGGCTTCTCGGAAAGCAAGCTCCCCCATACGTTGCCTTGTCGGCGCTGCCGGTGACCCGCGACAACGTCTTGCAGGCCTGGCAGACCGTCTATCACGCGACCGCACCAGACGACCTGCAGGCCGCGTTCAGCAAGTAAGGCGGGCAAAGTCGTGAAGCGGGTCAACGTCGGGCTCATCGGCGCGGGCTTCATGGGCAAGGCCCATTCACTTGCTTACGCAGCTATGCCTATGTATTTCTGGCCGCCGCCGGCGATGCCAGTTCGCCGCGTAATCGCCGACATCAGCGAGGAGGCAGCGTCCGAGGCCGCGCGAAGGTTTGGATTCGAATCTTCGGTCGGAGACTGGCGGCGGGTGATCGAGGACAAGTCGATTGACGTGATCGACATCGCGGTGCCGAATGACATGCACCCTCAGATCGCTATTGCGGCCGCGGAGGCTGGGAAGCACATCATTTGTGAGAAGCCGCTGGCTCGTACAAGTGCCGAGGCTGGAGCGATGCGTGACGCCGTGGCCAAAGCTGGGGTCATCCACATGGTGGCGTTCAACTACCGCCGAACGCCTGCCGTAGCGATGGCAAAAAAGTTGATCACCGAGGGTGCGATCGGCGAGATTCGCAACTTCCGAGCCACCTATCTGCAGGACTGGTCCGCCGATCCCGACTCGCCCCTGTCATGGCGTTTTCAGAGGACGGTGGCTGGGTCAGGAGCCCTCGGTGACATCGCTACTCACGCGCTCGACTTCGCGCGTTACCTGGTCGGTGAGATAGCCGCTGTCAACGCTGTCCTCAAGACCTACATCGCCGAAAGACCGCTGCAGCAGGGAGGCGTCGACATGCTCGCGGCGGCGGTCAAACACGATGACGGGGCAAAGGGTGCGGTCGATGTGGACGACGAGGTGCTAACTATGCTTCGCTTCGAAAACGGAGCGATTGGGTCGCTCGAGGCGACACGCAACGGGTACGGTCGAAACAACTTCCTCACCTTCGAGGTGCATGGCACCGAAGGATCGATTTCGTTCAATTACGAACGCCGGGACGAGCTCGAAGTGTTCTTCGCGAGTGATCCAACTGACCGTCGTGGCTTCAGAAAGGTATACATGGGGCCGGCCCATCCCTATGGAGATGGCCTCTGGCCGATCCCGGCCTTGGGCATTGGCTACGGGGAGACCAAAATCATCGAATGTCGCGATCTCATGGAGGCAATCGCTACTGGAGAGCTGCCTTCACCCAACTTCGACGATGGCTATCGGATTGCGCGCATCTGCGACGCGATCACTGAATCCTCAGCAGAAGCCCAGTGGGTCGCCCTGGGCGACTGAGGAGGCGCACAGCTGGAACCGCTGACCAACGCCGCGGTAATGAGGGACATCACCAAGAGATTCGGCTCTGTGCAGGTACTGAAAAGGGTCTCTTTCGAGTTGCGTGCTGGCGAGATCCACGCTCTCCTCGGCGGCAACGGGGCGGGGAAGTCGACGCTCATGAAGGTCCTCACTGGCATCTATCCCCCGGATGGGGGCCAAATCGAGATTTATGGCGTTCCCGTCCAGTTCCGCTCTGCTCGCGATGCGAAAGCGGCAGGCATCGCGATGATCTTCCAGGAGCTCAGTCTGGTGCCGGCGCTGTCGGTCGCGCAAAACATCTGCCTCAACCGCGAGGTGCACACGAAACTTGGTCTGATCGACGACGCCGCGTGCAACAGGATCGCCAGCAACACGCTCCGTCAGATGGAAGTTGACATCGACCCACGGCAGGCGGTCGCCTCGCTGAGCACAAGCCAGCGGCAGCTGGTCGAAATTGCCAAGGCGCTGTCCCAAGGCGCACGTATCGTGATCATGGACGAGCCGACTGCTTCCCTGGCCACGCATGAAGTGGAGGTTCTCTTCGACCTGTGCCGGCGCCTGAGAGACCGGGGCATCGCCATCGTTTTCGTCTCACACCGCATGGAAGAGGTGTTTCAGGTCTCAGACCGCCTGACCGTTCTCCGCGATGGAGTCAACGTGCTGACGACCGAAACCGCAAAGGCAACACTGGATGAGGTCGTCGCCCATATCGTGGGTCAGAGGGCGAAGAACGAATTTGTCTGGCGCCTACGAGCAATTGATCGGACGGTCGAACCCATGGTCGCCGTGAGACACCTCAGCACGGACCGTCTGCGTGACATCTCGTTCGATGTCTTTCCTGGCGAGGTGCTGGGAGTGGCCGGCCTCATGGGCAGCGGCAGGACTCGGCTGATGCGGACGCTCTTCGGAATGGAGAAGGTGAGGAGTGGGTCGATTCAAATCGCCGGTCGACCGGCCATTTTCGATACACCCGGCCAAGCCGTTGATCGGCGCGTGGCTCTGGTGCCTGAGGATCGCCGTTCGCAGGGCCTGATCCTGCAGCACAGCATTCGCGACAACATCATGCTCCCGCTCTTGAGGAAACTATCTCGGTGGACCTTTGTCGACGACAGCGAGGGGAGCAACCTGGTCCGCCGGCTGAGCCAAGAGTTGAGAATTGTCAGTGACTCGATCGACAAGCCGGTCGGCCTGTTGTCAGGTGGAAATCAGCAGAAAGTAGTAATCGCAAAGTGGCTCGGGGCAGAAGCCACTGTGCTTCTTCTTGACGAACCCACGGCAGGCGTGGACGTCTCAGTCAAGACGCAGATCCTGGGCATGATCCGCGACCTGGCTGATCAGGGCAAAGCCGTGATCGTGGTGTCCTCTGAACTGCCGGAGCTGATCGCCGTCAGTGACCGCATCCTCGTCATGCGCGATGGTCGCGTTCATAGGATGCTCGAGCGCCCCGAAATCGGGCGTGCCACTCAGCCCGCGGGAGACTCGGCATTTATGGGTGACGAAGAGTCGCTGCATCGGGCGTTGCAGGCGGTTTAACGGAATCATGGTCGACGACAATCTGAGTCCGGCCTCCACGGCTGCGCCTCAGAAGCCGGCTGCATTCAACCCGGCCAGGTTGCGCTTCGAGTGGCGCCTGTACGTCGTCTACTTTGCGTTCGCTGTGATCTTCCTCATCTTCTCAGTCACGCAGGCTGGAAACGGGTTTCTCACCGTCACCAATCTTCTGAACATCGTCAGCGAGACCGCCAATATCTCGGTCGTTGCCGTTGCGGTGGTGTTCGTCATCGGGGCCGCCGAAATTGACCTGTCTGTCGGAGCTGTCGCAGGCCTTGCATCAGTCACGGCCGCCCTCGCCGTCAACCACTGGGGTATTGCCGTGGGTGTCGCGTGTGGCCTGGCCACTGGACTGCTCATCGGCCTCGTGAACGGCGCCTTGGTGACCCGAGTCGGCATACCTTCCTTCCTGGTCACCCTTGGGATGATGGGCGTCGCGAGCGGTATCGGAATGTGGATCACGAGTGCCGCACCGGTACCCATCCAAAGCGACCTCTTCAACGGCATATTCGGATCCGGCTTCATGGGGCCCATCCCGAGCCTCGTCATCTGGACTGGCATCGCCCTCGTAGTCGGCCACATAACGCTGAGGCATACGTCCCATGGGCGACGAATCCTGGCGACTGGAGGAAACGAGATCGCTGCCCGGTTCAGCGGGATCAACACGCGCAACGTCAAGCACGTAGCCCTCGCGGTGTCGGGTCTGGTAGCCGGCCTCTCAGGACTCCTGTACGCGGGCCGGTACGAGTCGGGTCGCTACCAGTGGGGAACGGGAGACGAGCTGTCCGTGATCGCGGCAGTCATCCTTGGCGGCACCAGCCTGTTCGGCGGGCAAGCTTCCGTAATGGGCGCCATTGTCGGCGCCCTCCTGATCAGCCTCATCAACAACGGATTGATCCTCATGGGCCTGGAGATCAGCCAGGTGCAAGTTGCTCGCGGCGCACTCATCATCCTGGCCGTTGCGCTGGCCAGGCGCCGCCTTACCGCATAGCCGGGATGCGCACCAAAAGGAGCAGAGGATGAGCGTCGCCTGCCAGACAATCACGTGGGGCGGTGTCGTTGGTCATCCGGCCGGAGTCACGACGATCAAGGATCTGTGGTACCTGGCATACGGTCCAGATGATGTTGCCATCAGGGACGTCGCGGAGGCGGGATACGACGGCGTCGAGCTGTTCGATGGGAACTTGCAGAGATTCGAGGCTTCACCACAAAAGCTAGACAAGCTTCTCGACGACACCGGTCTTGTCTTGCTTGCTGTCTACTCAGGTGCCAACTTCGTTTACGGGGATGTCCTCTATGACGAGTTCTATCGCCTGGAGCGGGCAGCCAAGCTCGGACGTCGTTTTGGAGCTCGCTTTCTGACCGTTGGAGGCGGGGCCCTCCGCGCGTCGGGTGTCCGTGATGGCGATTTCGAGTCGCTGGGACGCGGTCTCGATCGAGTCGCGGAGGTGGCGCGGCAGCACGGCCTGGAGGCGCTGTATCACCCGCATCTGGGGACGATCTCGCAGGATCCCGATGGTTTGCACCGACTAATGAAGTTGACCGACATCGGTCTCTGCCTCGATACCGCTCACATTGCTGCAGGAGGCGGAAATCCCGTCGAGATCGTTCGAGCTTATCGCGATCGCGCGCGCGGCATCCACTTCAAGGACTACGGAAACGGCCGGTTCCTGCCTTTGGGCGAGGGTGAGCTGGATCTGAAAGGGGTCGCGGCAGTTCTTGGCGGAACCCATGAGAACAGTTGGTGGACAGTCGAGCTTGACGAGACAGACCGGCCCCCGCTGGAGGTCGCTAAGCAAAATCGACGGGCGATCGATCAACTCGTAGGCGTTCGGCCCTAATGCGAAACACAGCAGATGGTTTCGAGTCTTTCAGTCCATCACCGAGTTCTGAAACGGGCGTTACTTGTCGCTAGCCCGACTCCGCCGTCGCTCCGACGATCCTCAGGTACGCAAGACCCGCGCGCTCATTGACCAGCCGCACCTCGACCGCGGACCTCGCCTCGAACAAGCACAAGCAGCTCTCTTCGCCGTGCAGCACGATCGATTGCAGGTAGCGCACGTCCGCACCCTCGGCCTGCAACTCGCCCGCTGCTTTCCGCAGCCGATTCGAGATCCCGGCCAGCCGTTCTTCCGGCGGCCCGGCCACGTAGCGCTCGACCAGGTATAGACCCACATGCTGAACGTAGGCCCGCGGCCCCCGACCGCGCATCGGGGATCTCCCTAACCCCTTCGCCGGCCTCCCTAATCGCGCGTCCGGCCGCCGAGGGCATCCTTGAGCTGCATTCGAGTCTGGATTCCGAGCTTGCGATATGCCTTCGCGAGGTTCGCCTCCACCGTCTTTCGGCTCATGAACAGCCCCGCGGCGATCTCGGGGTTGGTGCGGCCGGACGCCGCGAGTTCGGCGACCCGTTGCTCGGTAACGCTCAGCTCGTCCGCCGCGTGCTGCTTGGCGCCCGCCCTGCCCAGCTCCTCCTCGGCGCGCTCCCACCAGAGCCGAGCGCCGAGGCGGGTGAACATCTCGATCGCGCGGCTCAGCGTCTGCCGGGAGGCCGTCCTGTTCTTCGACCGCCGCTCGAGGATTCCCTTGACCAGAAGGCATCGCGCCGTTTCGAACGGCCGTGAAACCGACGACGAGATCTCGACCGCGCGCCCTGCGTCCGCCAGCGCCGCCGCCAGCTCCCCGCGGGCTCCCCGCGCAAGCGCACGCGTGCGCAGCCCCGCGGCTTCGCACCACCGCCGCCCGCGCCGCCGCGACGCCTCCAAGAACGCGTCGGTGATCGATATCGCCTCCGCATCGCGCCCCAAAGCGACCATGGCCTCCGCCTCGTCCATCAACCACAGCGCTTCACCAGGCTCGAGCACGCCGTATGCCACCGACATCGCGGCGAGGTCGCCCAGCTCCGCGTCGGCACCTGCAGCATCCCCCCGCGACAGTGCCAGGAAGCCGACCGTCCATCGCAAGTAGAGGGTGGCAGCATAGAAACCCGTCTTCTCAACGACCTGCCGGCCCGCCTCCACCGACTGGTGCGCCGCCTCAACAAGTCCCAGATGAGCCTGTATGAGGGCGCGGAGCGCATAACTCAGCGCGCCATAGGACTCCCATCCTCCGCTGACCGAAACCTCAATGCTCTGGTTCGCGCGGCGCAGCGCGGCCTGCCAGTCGCCCGCCGCCAGCTCGATCTCCGCGAGGAGGTTGCTGATGCTGATCAGAGACTGCTCGTCACCGCGCTCATCCGCCATCGCGTGGACCTTCGTCACGGCTGCCCGCGCACCGTCGAGGTCGTCGGTGCATTTGAGCAAGCGGCCAGACCAGAAATCTGGACCGAATGTCAGCCGCACGGCAGGGTCGGTCGCAGCGCGCGCGGTGGCTTCTGAGAACATCGGCGCGTACGGCTCATCGCTCGCGATGAAGCGCCAGTAGGCAACCTGGGCCATCGCCTCAGTCATGCCGGTCGCATCCCCGCCTGCCTGCGCCCGAGCCAACGCGTCCTCCACGTGGGCCTTCGCTTCGTCGACTCGAAGGAGCGCCGCCTTGGCAAGCGAAAGGGGAAGCAGCGCACTGACTCGCAGCGACGCGTCGTCGCCAGCGAGCGTTACCGCCTCCTCGAGCAGCGGCACCGACGCGGGCACGCTGTCGGTGAAGCAGCGGACCAGGCCGAGCCTGCACAGAGCCTGCGAGCGAAGATGCGCGGGCATCGGCGTGTCGAGGAGCTGCTTCAGCACCGCAGTCGACCTCCGACCGTCGCTCGCGAAAAAATATGCATCCGCGGCGGCCAGGCGGCGGCGGGACGAATCGACAGCACCCGCGGGCGGCGTGAGAGCGGCCGACATCTCGAGCAGCTCCGCGGCTGCGATCACAGCGCCGCGCGCCGTCGCGTGTTTCGCGGCCAACTCCAGCTCGGCCGCGACCCGTTCGTCCGGTTCGTCGACAGACAGCGCGAGGTGGCGCGCCTTCTCCTCTGGGTTGTCGACCGCGGCCGCCAGCCGGACGTGCAGCCGCCGCCTCCGTGCCGCCGGCAGCGACTTCGCGATCACGTAACGAAGCAGGGGGTGGGTGAATTCCACGCGGTTGTCGCGGATGGCGATCAAGCCCGCACGCGACGCCTCCGTGAGCGCCCCGACGGGGTTGGTGCGGGACGCGCGAGAGAGAAGTTCGATCGTTGGCTGGGCTAGCGACGCCGCCACCGCCAGCAGTTCGGCCGTCTGGGACCCGACTGACGAGACCCGCCGCTCCAGGACTTCGGTCATGCCCACCGGAACCGGGAGCGGCCGGCCCGGCCTTGGTGTCGCGCCCTCGGCCTCCAGCGCAGCCGCGATCTCCAGCGCGAGCATCGGGTTGCCTCCGGAAGCCTCGTGGATCCGGAGCACGGTATAGCGGTGCAGACCGGCCCGCGACCGCTCATGTAGGACCCTCTGCAGGGCGCCGAGGCTCAACGGCTCCAGGCGGAGGCCGTCCACGGCCTCGGGCGGCATCGCTCGGATCACCGGGATGTCCCCAATCACGAGCTGGTCGCGAACAGTGGCGATCACCGCGACCCGCTCGGACTTGAGCCGGCGCACCGCGTACTCGAGGGCGCCCTGGCTCGGCGCATCCAGCCACTGGGCGTCGTCGACGGCGACCAGGATCGGCGATGCCGACGCGAGCGAGAGCAGCACGTTCAAGAGCGCCATGCCCACCGCCCTCGGTTCGAGTGGACGAGTGTCGTCAGTCCGCAGCAGCGCGACCTCTAGCGCGCGCCGCTGGGGTTCGGCCAGCGACGGCAGCACGGGGTCGAGCGCATCGGCGAGCAGATCGCCGAGCGCCGCAAACGAGAACCCGGCCTCGACCTCGACTGGTCGCGCCGCCAGGACGCAGAATCCATCCGTCTCGGCAAGGCGCACGGCGGCACGCCAGATCTCGCTCTTGCCGATGCCGGCAGGGCCTGACACGACCAGCCCGGACGGTCCGGCAGCTGCTCTCGACAGCAACCCTGACACCGTGGCGAGGTCTGATTCGCGACCGACCAGATTCATCCCACCACCCCTCGAACCATCAGCATTTTGACGCCAAAACGTAGGGAGAGCCCCGATGCGAGACCGGCTTGTCGAGTCCTAGCGTTCCAAGCATTCCACACGAGAGGAGGGTTTCCCGATGAATCGAAAAGCAGCCGGCCTCGCAGCCGGGCTTGGCATGCTGGCACTTACTGCCTGCAGCAGCTCGAGCCCGGTAGCCAATACCACGCCCACGGCATTGGCCTCCGCGCCGCCGAGGGCCGCGGCAGTTGCCGCTCCCGTCGCGCTGGATCCATGCCAGGTCGTGACGCAGGCAGAAGCGTCTCAGCTGACCGGCGTGACGTTCGGCGCGGGCACTGAGGAGACGACGGACGGAGGCGGCAAGATCTGCTGGTACGGAGCTCAGACCACCGACGTCTTCGAAGTGTTCGTCGGCCAGGCCGCGGACGCCGCGACCGCGCAGGCTCAGTGGGACCAGGAGAAGAGCAAGGTGGTCTCCGCGCTTCAGAGCAAGTCCACGGGCGCGCCGACGATGACTTTCAACATCGTCGACACGTCGATCTCGGGTGCCGACCGGGCCGCCTCCGGCACGATGACGTACAAGGTGGGCACCGTAACCATCGGCGGGACCCTCCTGTATCTGCTGAAGGGCGCGACATTCACAGCGATCGCCGACCTCGAGGCCAACCAAACGCCGCCGACCATCGCGGCGATGGAGGCGGAAGGCCAGACCGTCTTGGGTCGCGAGCCGTGATGTCGACGGTGCGGCTGCTAACGATGCTCACAGCAGCCGCGGTGCTGGCGGGCTGCAGCGCTGCGTCATCGCCCTCGGGCCAGCCTGCGGCGAACGCCTCAGCCGGCAGCGCCGGCTCCGGTCAGTGCAACGAGCCGTGCGTCATCTTCAACCTTCAAGTCAATTTCAGCGGCCTGGACAGCCTCCAGGGCTCATTCGTGGACAACGACAGCGGGACCGGGTACAGCTCATGCGCGGACTTCGCGAAGGGCGATTCGGTGGGGTTCGTCCAGGGTCCCGGAACCCCAACACAGACCACCACCACGATCGCGGGCAAGAGCCTGTCTTTCCTGTTCACGATATTGCACGACAAGTTCCACGGCCCAGGAACTTATGTGGGCGTGCTCGCTGGCGGCGCAGTCAATATCGGAACGGACACGTTCTTGGGCACCGACTCCACTGAGACGCTGAACGCAGATGGGTCGGGCAACGCCTCGTTCTCGAATCTTTCGGGTGGCTCGGCCTCGGGAGCGCAGGGAACCGAGTCGGGCACAGTCACCTGGACCTGTTCAAAATGACAATCTTGGTTCCCGGTTGTGACCGGCATGTGGGGTTCAACAAATACGTCGCACTCATTGACTGACAGCCACAGCAGCGGACGTCGGCTCGAGTGGCGCGTGTTCGGTTCTAGGGGTCATGAGCTGAACCAACCTGGCTCCTAGATCCGTTTCGGGGAGTGTTCCCACGTCCTCGAGAAGTTAGCCTGTCCATCCGGTGGCTTGCGAGTGAACGATCCGGTTGGAGTTGGTGTTGTCGGCTGCGGCACCATCAGCGAGGCCTACCTGAGGAACATGAGTGCCTCGCCATATTTAAAGGTGGTGGCTTGCGCGGATCAGGTGTTGGAGCGGGCGCAAGCGCGAGCGAAGGAATTCGAAGTGCCCCGTGCATGCACCACCGATGAACTACTCCGCTCCGACGAAGTTGCGTTGGTCGTCAACCTGACCATCCCGCTCGCACATGCCGAGATCAGCCAGGCGGCCCTTCGCGCCGGAAAGCACCTGTTCTCTGAAAAGCCGCTGGCGACGACCCGCGAAGACGGTCGGCGCATTCTGGATGCGGCCGCGTCCAGCGGCCTCAGGGTCGGATGCGCGCCAGACACCTTTCTCGGCGCGGGAATCCAGACCTGCCTTCGCCTCATGGATGAGGGCGAACTTGGCGAACCGCTGGCAGCGTCGGCTTTCATGCTCCATCGTGGCCCGGAGAACTGGCACCCGAATCCTGGTTTTTTCTATGAGCCGGGCGGCGGCCCGCTTCTCGATATGGGGCCCTACTACCTCACCACTCTCGTTTGCTTGTTAGGCGCGGTGCAGCGCGTTACGGGTATGGCACGCGTCCTTTATCCGACGCGCAAAGCGGAACGTGGGCCGAGAGCGGGCGAGACGTTCACGGTCAGCACACCGACCTTCGTGGCGGCATTAATCGAATTCGAGAGGGGCGCCCAGGTGAGTCTGATTACCAGCCTCGGAATCGGGGGCCACGATCTCCCCAACATGCAGATCTACTGCACCAAAGGGATTTTGAGAGTTCCCGATCCCAACTATTTCGGCGGCCCGGTGAAGGTACGACCCAACGAGGACGAGTCAGTTTGGCAAGAAGTTCCACTCCTTTACCGCCACACCGAAGCTCCCTCCAATTTCCGTGGGCTCGGTGTAGCTGAGATGGCTCTTGCCATTGGCAAGCGCGAGAACCCACGCGCCTCCGCCGAGCTCGCGTACCACGTGCTCGATGTCATGGAGTCAATCGAGGAGTCGTACAGCACCGGCCGGCACGTCGAAGTTCGCAGCAGCTGCCGGCCGCCATCCCTGCT
>DASVEP010000114.1:0-6252 GCA_036380475.1 Candidatus Dormiibacterota bacterium | reverse complement strand
GTGCGAACCGATCGGGAGCCGGAAACCTCGGGCCGCAACAACCTCGGCACGATTGCGTTGATGTCGGCCGCCGTCGAGTCCGCCGCGCGCCGCGAATCGGTGGTCGTCTCTCGGACCGGAGAAGCGCTGGCGATCTGATGGCGTCGAGCCGCCATCTTCGCGTCACCGTTTGGAACGAACACGTCCACGAGCGCCGCGACGAGTCGGTCAGGCGCATCTACCCCAAGGGCATTCACGGCGCGATCGCCGATGGCATACAAAAAGAGCTCGGCGCGAACGTCAGCGTGCGCTTTGCCACGCTCGAAGAACCAGAACACGGCCTGAGCGCGGCGGCGCTGGCAGCAACCGATGTCCTCACCTGGTGGGGACACGCCGCGCACGACGAGGTCGCCGACGAGGTGGTCGACCGGGTGCATGCCCGCGTCCTCGAAGGGATGGGCATCGTGGTTCTGCACTCAGGGCATTTCTCCAAAATCTTCAGGCGCTTGATGGGAACGAGCTGCGCCCTCCGGTGGAGATCCGACGAAGGCGGCGAGCGTGAGGTCATCTGGACGGTCAACCCCGGCCATCCCATCGCCGCCGGCGTGCCGCAGCCGATCGTCATCCCGCACCAGGAGATGTACGGAGAGTTCTTCGACATCCCGCCTCCCGACGAGGTGGTCTTCATCAGCTCGTTCGCAGGCGGCGAGGTCTTTCGCAGCGGCTGTTGCTTCAATCGTGGCGCCGGACGCGTCGTGTACTTCGGTCCTGGCGACCAGGAATTCCCTGTCTACCACCAGCCGGAGATACAACGCGTCATTGCGAATTGCGTCGTATGGTGCGGCGGCCGCGTCGACCCCAACGACGCGCCCTCGAAACGAGAAGGGAATCCAGCGCGAGACTGGTACTTGCGCGACCGCTGAGCCCGAGATCAGGCTTCGGGCTGCTCCACCAGCAAGAAATCCCGCACCTCGTCGCCGAATGTCCTGGAAGCGACCTTGTCGATTCGTGCTCGGCCTCGGCCGGACTCGGCGCTCACCGCATGCCTTGGGAGGGCCCACATATAAGCCCACATATAAGAGGACGCGCGCGAGGGGCGGCTCGGTTGCCCTACAGGACGCTACGGATTGCCGATGTAGTGAAAGAAGCGGGTGATCATCGCACCGAAGCATCTACTGACCGCCGGCCGTATCGATCGTCACCCTCGAAGCGCCGCCGTTGACCTCGACCCTGTAGGCGGCGGTCGCCTGGTCGTATCCGTTGGTTTTCCATGCCTGGTCGCCGATACCGTGGTACTCTCGGCCGTCCGCGCTCAGATTGACCGCCCCTCCCGAAACCTGCACCGAAGCCTCTGTGCCGGCCGGTCGGTGCACCATCACGGTGAGCGCGCCCCCGTCGAGGCTGATCGGCACAATGCCGGTGGGCGCGCCGAGGGTGATCTCATCTCGACTCGCTCCGGTGCTCACGTTGATGGAGCCGACCTTGAGGGTCGAAAGGTTGAGTGTTGTGTTCGCGGCCCCAGTGTCGACCGTGATGTTCCAGGCGACGGCGGAGCTCACCTGAAGGGCAAGCACGAAACGCCGTCCTCCTAGAAACGCGTAGTCGTCGTTGTGGGAGATCGTGAGGTCGCCCGTCGAGCGGTCGAGGGTGACGATCGGCTTTGGTCCCGAGAATTCGAGATGAGCCCTGTAAAGGTCAGCTCCCAGAGCGCTGCTGCCGTCCACTCTCACAGTTGCCGCGCCGGCCGCGACGTGTAGGGTGGCCTGGCTCAGGCTGCCGACCCGGTCCGACGTGTCGAGGATCCTGGGGTCGTTGGGCACCGGGCCGCGAACCGCTACGTACGCGGCCGCGCCGACGACCGCCACGAGCACGACCAATATTGCTGCCACATCGCGCCTCGTCCCCTGGAAGGCGCGACGGAAGATCATGACCAACCCAACCACAACGAGGACGACCGGCCACAGGTCGGCCAGACGACGGAGACTTTCGCCGGAGATCGCGCCAAGGTTGGCGCCCAGGGCCAGCAGACCGAAGACGATCAGGATCGCGGGCCAGAAGAAACTGCGATAACGCATCACCACTCCTTGCTTCTCCGGCTGTACAAGCCGGTGAGCGAAGGTTGAGCCTCAAATGTCGCAAGCCTGTGTCGGATCTGCCGCGGCTTCCCATCGAAAAACTGGAAGGAGGTCTATTCGATGAAGCGGTAGCCGACGCCCCAGACCGTGGCGATCTTTTCCCCGAACTCGCCCAGCTTGTGGCGGAGGCGGCGGATGTGATTGTCCACCGCCCGATCAAAACCTTCGAAGTCGCCGCCCCAGATCCGCTCGATCAGGAATTCGCGGTTGAACGCGCGCCCGGGATTGGCCGCGAACAGGAACAGGAGCTCGAACTCCTTCGGGGTCAGTGCAAGCTCAACCCCATCCAGCAGCGCTCGATGCGTTCCCGGTTCCACCCGCAGCCGCCCGTGCACGATCGCTTTCTCATCGGCCCCGGTGCCCAGCCCGCGTTTGGCCTCGAGCTCAACACGTCGAAGGGCGGCGCGGGTCCTGGCCAGCAGCTCGCGCACCCCGAAAGGCTTCACCAGGTAATCGTCGGCGCCGACCTCGAGGCCCAGAACTCGATCGACCTCCTCGGAGCGGGCCGTGAGCATGATGATCGGCATCAGGTAGTCCTGCCGGAGCTGGCGGCAGACGGACAATCCATCCAGGCCCGGCAGCATCCAGTCCAGGATGACCAGCTGGGGTGCCTGCTCCTTGACGAGCTGCAAAGCTGATGGGCCGTCGTGCGCCTGTCGAACAACGTGGCCCTCGGCCTCGAGCTCGGCTCGGATCAGGTCATTCATTGCGGTTTCGTCTTCGACAACGAGGATGGATGCCATCGATCAGGCCGCCTCCTGACGCAGCGTCACCCGAAACACGCTGCCCTGGCCGGGGACGCTTTCCGCGCTGATCGATCCGCCCATGGCCGTCACGAGGTCGCGAACGATCGCGAGTCCGAGCCCCGAGCCGCCGTTTCCGCTGGCCCGCGACTGGTCGGTCCTGTAGAAGCGGTCGAACACGCGAGCCACCTCAGCCGGCTCCATCCCAATGCCGGTGTCTGAGATGGAGATGGTCACCGCGTCGCTCGCACGCGCCGCCTCGACGGAGATGATCCCGCCGTCGAGGGTGTTGTTGACCGCGTTCCTGATGAGGTTCGTGAGGACCTGCGCAAGACGGTCGCGGTCCGCCATCGCCCGAGGCAGCATCGGCTCGCTCGAATTCACGAGGCTCAGGTTGCGCTCGCGCCTGGCCAAAGCGACCAGGGCTTTGCAAACCTGCTCGATCACCTCGGTGACATCGACTGGACGGATGTCCAGGTGCAGCTCGTCGGAGTCTGCTCGCGCGAGCGCGAGCACGTCGTCGACCAGTGATCCGAGCCGATCGGTCTCAGCGGCCACCACCGTCAGGTAGTTGCGCGTCTCTTCGTCCATCTCGCGGCCGGGCTTGAGCAGCGATTCCACGTGGGCGCTGATGCTGGCTACCGGTGTTCGCAACTCGTGTGAGGCGTTGACGATCAGCTCCCGCCGACTCTGGTCGGCGCGCTCGGCGCGCGCGTGCTCGACCTGGGCCTGGGCTGTGGCCGCGGCAAGCTGCAAACGACTCTCGTCGACGCCAAGCATCATCTCGGCAAATCGCGCCCACAGCCATCCGAGGCCGTTCATGATCGCGACCGACGCAACTGTGAAGCCAACGCCGACAGCGCTGATCAGCAGGAATCCGACGAACACCGAGCTGTGGAAAGTGCCATCGATGGTCACGCCCGGGAACATGGTTCCGCTGGCGAACGATGGGTCCTGCAGATACTCCGCGGTCATGCCAACGTAGATCGCCGGGTACAGCACCAGCGATACAGAAACTGCGAGCAGCGTGAGGCCAAGTGCGAAGGCGAAGACGCCGAACGGAAACTCGATCATGAGATAGACCAGGCTCTTCCAGGTCACCGGGTCCGCCAGCGTTTTCACGAGTCGCTGCCAAGCCGTTTTGGCATTGGGATCGGGCACCGACATCGGCCTGATGCGCGCGCCAAGAAGGTGGATCGCCAGCTGCCGCTCCATGCGCGCAAACAAGAGCAGCGTAAGGAGCGTCAAGATCAGGATTCCGAATCCCACTATCACGATGGCCAGGCTCAGTCCGACCGACAGACCGGTGACGATGACGACGAAGTACAGCAGGCCAAGCGGGAACGTGAGGATCAGGTAGAGGATCCGGAGGTAGGTCCGGGAATCCGTCATCAGCCGGCGAGCCGCGTCGATCACAGGGGGGAGCTTAGGCGGAATCTGTCGCGGCTTTATGTCGAAACATTCTCGAAGCTGGACGGAGCTGACGCTCCCGGTGCCACACTAGGCGGCACGTGAGCCCGGAGCCTTTGATCCTGGTCGTCGAGGACGACTCCTCCAACCAGCTGCTCGTCCGTGAAGTGCTGGAGATGGCTGGTTTCCGCGTCGAGGTGGCCAGCACCTCGAACCAGGCCCTCGAACGCCTGTCCCATCTGACCCCGGCGTTGATCCTCATGGACGTCGAGCTGCCGGGAAAAGACGGCCTCTCCCTTACTCGTTTGCTCAAGAGCCAGCTGCCCACCACGGCAATTCCTATCGTTGCGATGACCGGTCACACAAGCCTCCAGGCCCGGGGCGATGCGCTCGAGGCCGGATGCATCGGCTTCATCTCAAAGCCGATCGACATACACACGTTGGCGGAGCGCATCTCAGAGTTCCTCGCCGAAACACAGGGCGACTCGATCAATAACCGCTAATCGGTCCATAGGCGGCGTGACTTGGACCTACGGAAGCATCGGGCTGCATAATCCAGCCACAACATGGAGTTGCGCCAGCTCAGGGCGTTCGTGGAAGTCGCCGACTCAGGGCATTTCAGGGTGGCCGCCGAGCGCCTCAAGCTCACCCAGCCTGCGCTCACGCAACGGATCCAGGCGCTGGAGCGCGAGCTTGGCCTGCAGCTGCTCGAACGAAACGCACGACAGGTGCGGTTGGCGCCGGCGGGAAGTGTGCTGCTGACACACGCTCGGCTATTGGTTCAGACCGAGGATGAGGCGCTCCGCGGACTCAAGGCTTACTCGTCGGGAAACCTCGGACGCATCTCGATCGCCTACCAGGCTGCCGGCGATGTAGCGACCGCAGGATCGATCATCGCCGAGTATCGCCGCCGCTTTCCTGCTGTGGAGATCGAGACCACATCCGGATCATCCGGCCCCAACCTTCGGCTCCTACAGAACCACGCGGCCGACGTCGCGTTTGCGCTGATGGGGAACACTCGACCAGACGGAATCGTCGCGCGAGGCGTACGCCGCGAAGAGGTGAGCGTAGCGCTCCGAACAGATCATCACCTGGCGCACATGGATCCGGTACCGGTGACGGCGCTCCGCGGCGAGCCCATCACCCTGCCCCCCGCCGGCGCGAACCCAGACTTGATCGCCGCGCTGCAGCACTGGCTCATCCGACAAACCGGCGAACCGTTGAACATCGTCGCGTGGGAGCCAAGCGACCTGGCCATCGAGACGATGGGCAGGACGGGGGCGGCTGCGGTGCTCGTGATTCGTCGATACATACCCGAGCCGGCGAATGGCATGGTTTACAGGTCGCTGTCGCCGGCGCCGCTGATTGAGCTCGTGATCGCCCACCGCCGCGACGATTCATCGCCGACCGTGGCCAACCTCATGCGGCTGGTCGAAGAGCTGGCACCCAATCCATTGGGCGATGTACCGGACGACGGCGAGCTGATCTGACTCCCGCTGCTTTAGGCGACCGCCTCCGGCACGTTGGAAAGGTCCTCCGCCGACTCCTCGGCGACGCCGCGGAACTGAGCCGCGTAGAGCCGGTGATAAGCGCCTCGAGCTGAAAGCAGCTCTTCGTGTGTGCCGCGCTCGACGATGCGCCCTGACTCCATCACCAGGATGAGGTCGGCGTCGCGGATCGTCGAAAGCCGGTGCGCGATGACAAAGCTCGTGCGGTCGGAGCGCAGCGCGGCCATCGCTCGCTGCACCAGGACCTCTGTGCGCGTGTCCACCGAGCTCGTGGCTTCGTCGAGGATCAGCAGCGACGGATCGGCGAGGAAGGCGCGGGCGATCGTCAGCAGCTGCTTCTCGCCGGCGCTGATGTTGCTGCCCTCTTCGTCGATGACTGTGTCGTAGCCCAGCGGCAGGCTGCGCACGAACCGATCGACGAACGTCGCTTCCGCGGCGGCACGGATCTGCTCGTCGCTCGCGTTGAGGTTGCCGTAC
>DASVEP010000113.1:0-53806 GCA_036380475.1 Candidatus Dormiibacterota bacterium | reverse complement strand
CCAGAGGAAGGGCTCGGAGCCACAATCGCAGGCGATGAGCAGGAGATCTTCCTCCTAGCTGAAGGGCGGGCCGAAGGCGGCATCGTCGGCCGGTTCCGCGGTGCCAACCATCCTCGGCGGCGCGCGGACCGAACCTTTCGTATGAACCTTCAAGGCGCCATCGAGACCGAGGATGGAGCTCAAGTGGTGCTCGATTATCAGGGCTACGGGCGCTCATACCCGGCCGGGCGCCGCCAGGTGGTCGGCGCGGCCTGGCACTTCAGCGACCACGAGCGATATCGGCGCCTCAATGATTCCGTATGTGTGATCGTGGGCGAGGTGCGGCGGCCGTCGCCAGAGGCCGCGCAGGCGGAGGTCGAGCTCGTGTTTGAGGTTGCCGAACTCATCTGGGAGCCGCTCAAGTCCGGCCAATAGGTTCCCACCGGCGCGAGCGCATCGGCAAGAGTGATTTGTGCCTCAGGATGCCGGGCAAACGGCTGGATCCGAATCTCAAGACTGGTGTTCGGACCTTGAAGCACAGTCGTCTGCGCGCCCTAATGCTGCGGTAGGGATATTTCCAGAACCTTGGAGACGACCTCCGCTAAGGGAATGCTCGTATCGATCTCTGCGGATGCGGCTTTTCGCAACATTGGCTCGACGGTCGCCTTGTAGCGCAAGACATCGGCGATCTCGTCTGGCCGCTTCCCATACGGGTTGTTAGTTCGATTCGCCAGCCGTTGGACGGTGATCGACTCTGGTGCGCTGAGGAGAATGACCTGATCGAAGCGGTCATAGAACTTGCTCTGGTTCGAGACGCAAGCGCTCACGAACAGGGCTTCGGCATCTTCTTCGTCGAGCAGCAACCGAATCCGGTCCTCGCGCCAAACCCATTCGTCGCTGTCCGTCCCAACGAACTCCCACTCGGGATTCCAATCGGTGTCGATCGCCTTGAGGCCTCGAGCTGCGAGCGCGTGAATGACGCTGGATTTGCCAGTGCCCGACATGCCGGTGATCAGGATCCGCCGCACGCGTCGATCATAGGTTCGGCCTCGCGGCACACTGAGCCGCGAAGCAGCGCACGAGCCGCGAAGTCGTGGGCTCCGATGCTGATGGTGGGTACGGCAACGTATATCCGGTTCGCGTTGTAACTAAGGCCCACCCGGGTTTCCGGGCCCCGGCGCTGGATCTAGGCTGGTGCTCCGAGCAATTCGACGATCCGGGGGTCATCGCGAATCGGGTCGAGATCCGGGTCTTTGTGGGACCAATCCCTGAGGTCGGGAACGACTCCGAAGCTCTCCCGGAGGAGCGGCATCGCCTCGACGACCTGTCCGGTGCGCGCGTAGAAGCACGCCAGGTTGTAAGCGCCGACCGCATGGGTCCTCGGATCCGAGGACGTCCTGGATGACAGGTCTCGGGCCCAGACCAGGATCGCCTCAGCTGCCTTTTTGTTCCCGGCCTCAAGGTGACACCACATCAGATGGGCGGCCAGATGGTCACCCGGCGATCCGTCCATCAGCTTCCTGCCGGGAGGGCCGTCGGGCATCGGTTGCTCCCACTCTTCCTCGGTGCATGCCTCGATAACAGACTCGAGCAGATCCCACGATCGCCGAGCGGCGGCGATAACTTCCGCGACCGGTTGATCCCGGGTCTCGGCGTAGATTGCCGCGTTCACGTCTTCATCAACTTTCGGGGGAAGCTCGCCTCCCGTGCGCACAGCCTCGATTAACCGAGCATTGCGGTCGCGGTGCCAAGCGATATGGGCAAGGTGGTCTTTGGGGTGCCAGCGACCCGTCGGATCGGATGGGATGTCTGAGCCAAGATCTTCAAGCTCTGCCTCTCTCAGGCGAGTTTCAGCCAGCGCCTGGCGAAGTTTCTCCTTCATTTCGGGACGAGCTCCTTGGATCATGCTTGTCAGTAACTTGCAGATGATGTCTTCATGAGATTTCGCGCTCCAATGTTATTCGCATAACTGGATTGAGCTCTCTCAGACGATGCTGTCAAGCGGCGCGGCTATGTGATTTTCGGCTTGCGCAGAGTGCGGTACAGCATCCAGAGCCCGAACAGGAAGAAGACGGCGCCGAAGAGGAGGAACACGGGCTCGTTGGTGAAAGCGGCGTTGAAATGACAGGCCCAGTCGGTGTGGGCCTGATCGTCGCAAACGGCATCGGCGTGGAAAAAGCCGAAATAGAAGGCGACGAGACCGGTACCAAGGGAGACGATGGTCCAAAACATGTTCCGCATGAATCGATGCTACCCACGCACCTTCCGGCTTTCATTGCCACGGCCACCCCGAGCGCCGTCACTATTCAATGCGAGTCCACCGCGGCCCACATTTATTCTGAGCGCAAATGGAGAGCGATACCCAGGAGCTGATGTCACTTATGCGTGGCATCGTCGCCGGCGATGTCGCCGCGGTAGGCCGAGCGCTGGCTGCCTCGCCCGCCTTGGCGTCGGCTTCCCTCCGCGAGGGTGCGACGAGACAGTCCGCTCAAAAGTACTTCGTCGCCGAGATCGGTCACTACCTGTACGAAGGAGACACCCCGCTTCACGCCGCATCGGCTGCGTATCAACATGAGCTCGTGCCGCAGCTGGTGTCAATGGGCGCCGGCGTACGGGCCAGAAACCGTCGCGGAGCTCAGCCGCTGCACTACGCCGTGGACGGGATGCCGGGTTCAGCCAGCTGGGACCCAAACGCACAGAGGGCCACCGTTGTCGCGTTGCTCGAGGCTGGCGCTGACCCCAACGCGGTCGATGCGAGTGGTGTCACGCCCTTGCATCGCGCCGTCCGCAATCGGTGCGCGTCGGCCGTGCGCGCACTGATCGAGGGTGGCGCCGATGTCGGTCAGCCAAACGGGGCGGGATCCACGCCAATTCAGCTCGCCAACTGGACAACCGGGCGCAGTGGAAGTGGATCGTCGGTCGCGAAGGCCGAGCAGAAAGTGATCGTACGGTTACTGCTCGAACACGGCGCGGGGTAGCGTCAATCTTGCGCTGAGCCGTCGACCGCGCTGACTTTCCATCACTGCCCGATCATTGGCCGGCGGGCGGTTGCCAGAGCTCTAACTTGTTTCCTTCTGGATCGATGACCCAGGCAAACTTCCCGTACTCGGAATCGTCCACCTTATCGAGAACGTCGCAGCCTTCTTCGCGTAAGACTTTGACGAGGGCGTGGAGATCCTCCACCCGGTAATTGACCATGAAAGTTGCCGTGCTGGGCTCGAATTGGTCGCCTTCCGCCGAACCGATGGACCAGATGGTTGATCCGGCGACGGGTTTACCTTCTCCGTCGCTCCAGGTGAAAGCCGTGCCGCCCCATTCCTGGACATCGATTCCGAGGTGGCGCTTGTACCAGGCCTGCAGCGCCGGAGCGTCTTTCGCTTTGAAGAAGATCCCGCCAATGCCAGTGACTCGTTTCATGGAAGACAATCCTATTCATGGGGGAGGATTGAACCGACTGGACGTCGGCGACTGGCTGATGGACTCCGACCCTGCGATCCGCTGGCAGGTGATGCGCGACCTCACTGACGCGCCCGACGAGGATGTTGCGGCCGAGCGTGCCCGGGTTGCTACTGAGGGCTGGGGCGCACGATTGCTGGCCCTGCAGAGGCCGGATGGCCACTGGGCCAAAAGCACTCCCGCCAGGCTTACCTCGGACGAGGCGATCAACTGGTGGAAGTCCTTGCCACCCGCGAGGCAAGGCACGCTCTTTCCGGAATGGACCTCCACCGCGTGGAGCCTGATGTTGTTGCGGGCATTCGGGCTCGATCCCGCCGGAATGGAAGCGCGGCAGGCCGTCCGCCGAGTCCGCGAACACGTTGCGTGGGAGCACGATGGAGAGCCCTTCTTTGCGGGCGAGGTGGAGCCTTGCATCAACGGCAAGGTCGTCGCGATGGGGGCCTATTTCGGCGAGGACGTGGAGGCCATCGTGGACCGTCTCCTCGGCGAGCAGATGAGCGATGGAGGGTGGAACTGCGAGCAGGAGAACGGATCGACGCGCGGGTCATTCCACAGCACGATCGACGTACTGGATGGCCTGCTCGAGTACGAACGAGCCACCGGAGGCTCGCGCGAAGTGAGTGCCGCCCGCCTCCGCGGCCAGGAGTACCTCCTCGAGCGCCGGCTGCTTCGCCGGCTGTCGACCGGGGAGGTGATCGATCCAGCGTTCACACAATTCTCCTACCCGACCTACTGGCACTACGACGTGCTCCGAGGTCTCGACTATTTGCGCTTGGCGGGCACCGTTCCAGACGAGCGCGTGGCTGAGGCCATCGAACTGGTCAAGTCCAAGCGCGACACGGACAGCCGCTGGCCACTCGAGAATCCCCACCCCGGCCGGTTGCATTTCGCGATGGACGAGGGCGAGGGCAAGCCGAGCCGGTGGAACACCCTCCGCGCGTTGCGAGTGCTCAGGTGGTACGAACAGGCTCCAACCAGTATGGCCGTGACTGCCTGATTCCGGCCGACCTCAGCTCGCCTGGATAGTCACTTTCCAAAGATGGTCGCGGCCGCAAGCGCCGCCGATCGCGCCACAGACCAACTGCATCACGCTGATGCTCGAGCGCCCGCTCTTCACCGCCCGGTAGACGGCCAGCAGGTCGCTGCGACGCCGGTCACCTCTGGTCGTCGGAGCTATGACCGTTTGCAAAACTGATCCGTCCGACACGCGGAAATCGTGCCAGGTCCTCGTCTGATCGACGCCGGGAGAGTTCGGCAGATCGACGGCGATCGTTTCTCCCCGTCCGATGCTCACAGTCTTGCCCGCCGAACACTCCTGCACGACTGTAGAGGAGCCCACGTCCGCGAGCGGGCTCGGGTCGGGAGTGACACAGAAGTACTGAGGATCGTCGACTGGTCCAAGAATGAAGTTGAGTATTTCGTCGCTACGAAACACAACGCCTGCTACCAAGAGCATTGCGGGGATCAGGAGGACGCCGACCAGGACTCGTTTCATGCAGCCCCAACGCCTGAACCTGAGACGAATGCTTTGACCCAGTCACAATCGCGATGTCTCGCCATCGTCGTCCGATCATAGGGTCCGTTTCCGGCAAAAGGACACCAAGCCGGATAAGTGCCTTCTCGCCAGTAGGATTTCCTGCATGCGGGCCTGGAGGCGTTTGCGAGCCGCTCACCGCATCGTTCTAATCGCATTCGCTGCGGCGTTTGGCGCTGGTCTGATCGCATCGTTGGTCGCGAGCCAACAGATCTGGATCGGCACATGGGGCCTATCTGATCGCCTGGCTGCAGTCAGCGCCATCGCGGCGCTAGCCGCGCTTTACGAGGCAGCCATGGCGGGCACGTTGGCGCTAGTCGCATATGCCCTAGCCAGTGAACGGCCTTCACTGACAGCCGAACTATGGTTCCGAAACTCGCCGATGAACAAGCCAGTCCTGCCGGTCGACGCTGACGATCCAAGTGGAGTTCGATTCGTTCTCGGAGACTATTTGTTGTTCACCATAAGGCTGCGTAACACCAGCGCCTTTTCCGCCCGGAATCCAGCAGTGCGCGTGGAGCTGATCGGGATCTCGCACCCTCATTGGGATCGACCAATCGCACCTCGATATTTCGAGACCACCAAGTGGATGGCAGTCAAGCCGGCCACCGCCGATGCGAGTGTGGCGTGGGTTTGGAACGGAGGCATCGACGCGACAATTCACGGACCGGATTGGTTTATCGACCTACCAGAACTGGATCTGGGTCTTCCCGGATTTGTCGGCAGGCCGGGTGCGGTCTATAAGGTCTTTGTGGAGGCGGTGGCCGAAGGGGACCGATTTCGTCGCACCTATGACATAGCCGTCAAGCCGCTGGCTGAATGGCTCAACGAGGAGCCCAGCCGAAGCAAGTTGCTCGGACGCGGTTCCAGGCCGGAGGGAAGTCCGACGAACGCGAAGTAAGCGGGCCAATCAGGTGACCTGCCGGCGCAGGCGCCGTCCCGGAGGATCAACCGCCAAACATCCTGTACCGCCTTGACCGAAGATCCCGGCGGATGGTGGGGACGATTTCCGACCGGTTACTTCGGCAAGCGCCAGAATGCGGCTGGACTGGTTGGCCTACTCATAACCCGTTGCGCGGCTGGTCGGCCTCGGTCGCCGACATATGGGCCAGCCGACGGCATTTGAGAATCAGCCTGCGCGCAATCCCACAATCACGATCACACAAACGGCAATCATTGCGACCGACAGGCTAGCGAGAAGGAATCGAATTGCTCCTTCCTGTCCTGATGAACCCTGACGACTCATCCCGGCAATCGGCATTAGTCTGCCCGCTCCCCAGAATGCGGCGAGAAAGGTTGCCAACCAATTTGCAAATGTGCCGTAGATGGCAAGCCAAAACGTGATCGCCAACCAACCGTTGGACAGATTCAGCCTGCGCCATAAGAGACCAAGAACCACCAGAAACATGCCATTCAAGACTCCCTCTAAATGACTCGCCAACCCCATGCGTGGGTTGGAAAGTCTCGGAATCACCAAGCCAGTCAGCAGTCCAATCAGAAATAGAGCGATGCCAAGTTGAAGCAGTAGGGTGTCCACTTAGTTCGGTTCCACGTCCCCTTTCATTTTCATGTCTGTTATACTGACATGAAAATGGCAACCAGTCAAGCCACGAGCTCACGGCAGTATCGAATGGGAAGACGCGCAGCCCTGGCGAACGCCAATGGCGAAAGCATCCTGAAATCGGCCCGCCGGCTGTTCGGAGAGGCTCGCTACGACCAGGTGTCGCTTGAGGAGGTGGCCGCCGAGGCCGGCGTCACAGAACGCACGGTGGTTCGTCGGTTTGGCTCGAAAGAAAAGCTCTTCCGCGCCGCGAGCGCGGAGCGCGCCGCGAGCATTCGTCGAACGCGCGACGAGGTCCCGGTCGGCGACATCCCCGAGGCGGTGAGGCTGCTCGTCGGAACCTACGAAGAGTGGGGCGATGAGGTTTTGCACCTTCTAGCTCAGGAGCATGGTTTGGCGGGCGTGACCAACACTGTCGACGCTGGTCGCCGGTATCACGCAGCCTGGGTGGCGCGCGCTTTCTCCCCGCTGCTGGGCGAGGTGCCGCGAGCAGTTCGCCGCCGTCGACTCGGCCAGCTCGTCGCGGTGACAGACATCTATTCGTGGAAGGTGCTTCGGCGTGACGTCGGATTGAGTCGCGCCGAGGTCGAGGCCTCGATGCGCGAGCTCATCGGCGGTATCGTCGAGCGGGACGCCTGAAGTGACCCGTTTCACGTTCGTCACCTGGGATGGCGGCGGCAACCTGCCGCCGGCCGTCGGTATCGCGCAGGAACTGATCGCGCGGGGGAACGAGGTTCGGTTCCTGGGTTACCTCCCGCAGCAAGCTGCGATCGAGGCTCGGGGCCTGGCGTTCTCGGCCTTACCGCGCAGCGGAAGCTTCGATCTCTATGCCGCTCGCGCGCCAGAAGAGAGGCTCGCGGCCATCATCCGCAACGTCTGGGCTTGCCACGAGCACCTGGATGACGTTCCCGATGCCCTGGCCGTGAACCCGACCGACGTCCTCGTCATTGACTTCCTGATGCAGGGTGCACTGGCGCAGGCGCGACGAACCGACATCCCGGTCGCCGTCCTGGCGCACTCTTCGGTGGCCGGCCTCGTGCCTCCGCCGGACTCACCGATGGGCTCCGCCCGGCTAGCAGCGGCCAACGCCCTTCGAGCATCCGTTGGGCTGCCGCTGATGGAGCGTCTCAATAATGGGTGGGACGGACTCCCAACGATCGTCACCACGATTCCCGAGCTCGACCCCGCGGCAGATGGCGCCCCGAAGGCGGTGCACTACGTAGGCCCGATCACCGAGCGCGCGACGCAGCCAACCTGGATTGCGCCCTGGGCGCCGGACGATGAGCGGCCTCTGGTGTTGGTGACTTTCAGCACGACCCGGTTGTGGGACCCGGCCGGACGCATTCGCAACACGTTGGCTGCACTCGCCGACGAGCCGGTACGGGTCCTGCTTATCGCCGCCGCGACCTCACTGCCGTCGGAACTGCCCGACAACACAACGGTCCGACCGTTTGTGCCGCACGGGGAAGTACTGCCCTCGGTATCGGTGACCGTCACTCACTGCGGTCACGGCACTGTGACCGCATCGCTTGCGCACGGCGTGCCGATTGCTGGACTTCCCTACCCGGCAGCCGACCAGCCGTTCCTTGCCGCGCGGATCCAGGCGCTAGGGGCTGGCGTCGCCATGGACGGCGAATCGAGCCCGGCCATAATCAAGAGCGCGGTTCGCAATCTGCTCGATCGATCTTCATATCGCGAGGCCGCGGCTCGCTTGGCTGAGGCCATCGGTCGGGCCTCGGGAGCTGCCGGCGCCGCAGACGTATTGCAGGAAGTAGCCCGCTACGTTTGAACTGAGGTGATCCTCCCCAAGATCCGGGATCCGCGCTTCATCACCATTCGTCGCGGCGGCAGCCTCAAAGACGAAGATCACCGACTACTGGCGATCTGGGCGGCTGACTGCGCGTTGCACGTGCTTCACCATTTCGAGCAGGCACGGCCGAAGGACGACCGCCCACGTCAGGCGATCAACCTCGGGCGTGCCTGGGCTCGGGGTGAGATCAGGTGGGCAGAGGCCCGCACGGCGGCAGGCCACGCAAACGCGGCGGCCAGAGACCTTAGTGGGGCACCGCGGCATGCCGCGTACGCTGCCGGCCAGGCCGCGGCTGTGGGCCATGTGGCGGCCCACGAGCTCGGCGCTGCGGCCTACGCGATCAAAGCGGCGCGGGCCGCAGCGGCTGAAGACGAGCGCGAGGCGGCCGGTCGCTTGGAGTGCCAGTGGCAGCGCGCCCAACTCCCCGACGACATCCGAGAGCTGGTGCTCGACGACCAGCGGCTGCGCAACGAGTTGTGCTGGTTTGCGTTCGACTGCTGACCTGGTGGTTCGATCCTTCGATCACCGATGGCGCATTCGTACTCGTCTGTCCGAACGCTTCGGTCAGCCGTGCCGAGTTACCGCCAGGGGCAGACTCAACAGCGTCCGCGTGGAGTTCGAGGACGGATTCTGGTGCATCACGAGTCGCTGGGCGGTGAGACGAGTCGCCGGAGAGTAGAGTCACTGAAAAGCCTGATATGGGGCGAACAGTCTTCTATATGCGCGCCGCCTCGTTCCTACTCTTTGCGCTGTTTGGCGCAGCCGCCGTGGTTTCGTCGAATACGTCACATCCCAACCGGGCGCTGGCATTTGGCCTCGTATCGGCGGCTTGTTTCGTAGTCGGGATATCCATTCGCACCCGAGCGGTAGCCCGGCTGTTCGGCCGGCCCGAGACGTAAGCTCAGACTCCGACCTGCTCCTTGACGAGGACTACGGTCGTTCGGCCGGGAGTGAACTCCGCCTCCATGATCAGCGTTCGGGTCCACCTTGTTCCGACGCCCAACGTTTCGCGCAGCCGGGCGTCCTCATACGGAAAGACATGCTCCCGGATCCGCTCGAATGCAGCGTCAAGGTTTGGCACGACCTTCTGGCTGCCGACCACCAGGATCACCTTCTCGGCCCCACCAGAGATGGCTCCGATCTGGCTTCCGCTGGCGGAGACCACAACCAGCTGACCGGCCTCAGTGACCGCCTGGACGCTGTTGATCATCAGGTCCGGGGTCGCACCGAGCTTCACCATCTCGCGGCGCTGGGTGACGCGGTCCAACTTCATGGTTTGCTTACGAACGAAGTCGTAGTCGCCGGACCCCATCAGCGTGTCGAACAACCCGATGTCCTCGAGCGTCTTCGACTTTCCAGAGTGGATCCGGGCGCCGTCGGGAATGCGCTTCAAGACCTCGGCCTTGGCCTCAGCGCCGGTCTGGACGATGACGACTTCAAAGTTGCGCGCGCGCAGGTTGGCGGCGAGCCTGTCGAGCTCGGCGTCGGACGCCGGTGCAATGAAATCTGCGGTGGTCATGGCCATCTGGGAACCTTCTCCTAACAATACTTGCCTTAGCAACTATAGATGGAACAAGGTTGCGCAGTCGAACTATTCCAACTAGCGTGGGCGAGGTGAAATTGAAGCGGCGGGCGGCGACCCAGGATCAGGTCTCGACCTGGATCAACCTTCATCAGACTGCCCGCGTCCTCGAGGGCCGTATCGAGGAGCGCCTCCGCGCCGAGACCGACCTCTCGTGGCCGGAGTTCGAGCTCCTCATGCGGTTAAACCTGGCGGCCGGCCTTCGGCTTCAGATGAGCGAGATCGCAGCTCAGCTGGTCGGCAGCCCGAGTGGGACGACGCGGATAGCCGACCGGCTCGAAAAGGACGGCTTGATCGTGCGGGAGACTCCCCGCGAGAACCGTAGGATCGTCCGCGTCCAGCTCACCGACCATGGCCGGAAGGTTCTAGGCGAGGCCGACAAGACCTTTCGCGCCACCCTGCAGGAGACATTCGGCGCCCACCTCGGCGACGACGAGGTGGCCGAGCTGCGCCGCGTGCTTCGGAATGTGCTCGAGAAGAACGGCGCGTGGCAGGAAGCGCGCTGCGACCCGACCCTCGCCAAACCCGACTAGGGCCTAGATTCGTTCGCGACCCACTGGCAAATCGTGGCTCCAGGCGCGGGTTACTGAGATCTCGATCCAGCGAGGATTCCGACGCCCGCGCACGTACGCCATCAAGTCCAAAACTCTGCTCCAGATCATGTAGTCATGGCTTACGCCTACGGGGCGCACTCCGCCATCCGTATGTCGTCCCGGCACCCGGGACTGGCGCCCGGTGGAGAGTGGCGAAGTGCTCCGGGCGAGTGTCTAGCTGGTGTGGTGGACTTTCGGGAGTCCGTATACCGGCGTCGGGATTCCTTCCATCCGCGCCTTGAGCTGGAGAGCCAGGTACTGGGAGTAATGCCTCGACTGATGCAGGTTGCCACCGTGAAACCAGAGCGCTTCCTGCTGGGTGGGTTTCCACATGTTGCGAAGCTCACCTTCCCAGGGGCCGGGGTCTTTCGTCGTGTCTGACCCGAGACCCCAACACTTCCCAACCTTCGCCGCCACTTCCGGCGAGATCAGGTCCGCAGCCCATCCGTTCATCGAGCCGTAGCCCGTGGCGTACACGACCAGGTCGGCAGGCAGAGTCTTGCCGTTGCTCAAGACGACCGCGTTTTCAGTGAGTCGCTCGACGTCGACGCCCGACTCCAACTTGATGTCGCCGCTCGCCACCAGCTCTGAGGCGCCGACATCGATGTAGTAGCCCGAGCCGCGGCGCAGGTACTTCATGAACAGCCCGGAGCCGTCGTCGCCGAAGTCGAGCATGAAGCCCGCCTTCTCCAGGCGTGCGTAAAAATCAGCATCGCGTTCGTGGATGGCGTCGTAAACGGGAATCTGAAACATGTGCAGGATTCGGTACGGCAACGATGCGAAGGTGAGATCGGCCTTCTGAGTCGTCATTCCCGCGGCGAGGGCGCTCTCGGAATACAGGGCACCAAGGCCCAGCTCCATCAGCGAGTCGGACTTGGCCACGTGCGTCGATGAGCGCTGAACCATCGTGACATCGGCCCCGACCTCCCAGAGCGCCGCGGCGATGTCGTGGGCGGAGTTGTTCGAGCCGATCACGACCGCTTTCTTTCCGCGGTACGCATCTGGGCCGGGATGCTTGGACGAATGGTGCTGCTCGCCTTTGAAGACATCCATGCCTTCGAAGTGGGGCATGTTCGGTTTGCCTGCCTGGCCTGTCGCCAGAACGAGGTGCTTCGGGCGCAGCGTCATCTCAACGCCCTCACGATCGACAACAACGGTCCATTCCTTTGCTTTCTCATCAAATGAAGCCGTCTTGCACTCGGTCGAGCCCCAGTAGTTGAGCTCCATGACCCTGGTGTACATCTCGAGCCAGTCGGCGATCTTGTCCTTCGGAGAGAAGACCGGCCAGTTGGCCGGAAAGTCGATGTATGGAAGATGGTCGTACCAGACCGGGTCGTGCAAGGTAAGCGACTTGTAGCGATTACGCCATGAGTCGCCGGGTCGAGCGTTGCGCTCGACGATGATCGTAGGCACGCCAAGCTGGCGCAACCTCGCACCGAGCGCGATGCCCCCCTGCCCGCCGCCGACGATGACCACGTACGGCTGGGTGAGATGACCGAGCTCTCGTGCCTCGCGCCGCCGCTGCTCGAGCCACGTCTGTCGGTCCGGAACAGCGCCGTGCTCGGTGCCAAGCGGTCGCCGGCCTCTCTTCGGCTCCTCGTAACCCTTGAGCTCATCAAGCGTCGTCAGCAGCGTCCATGCTTTGCCATCTCTTAGGCGGAGGTGGCCGATGCCACGGCCCACCGAGGTTTCGAACCTGATCCAGGCTTCGTTGTCGGCGGCTGCATCGCCCAGCTCGTCGGTGACCGCGAAACCGGTGGGCTTCACTCGATCCAGCGTCTGACCCAGCATGTCCCGCACGCCTTGCGGGCCTTCCACGGTGACGATGTTCCATGTCAACGCGACCAGGTCGCGCCAGAAGCAGTCTTCGACAAACAGGGCCGCTGCCGCATCGATATCCCTGGCGGTCAGGGCCCCCTCGAAGTCTCCCAGCCACTTTGCAGTGGCCGTTGTTTCAGCCGAGGTCTGGATGGGTCGATCCGTGCTGGTCTCGGTCATTTCGCCAGTATCCTCTGGCCGATGGAGACGCGCCACTTCCCCACGCCCGCCGAGTTCCGCGCGTGGTTGGCCGAGAACCATACGACCGCGACCGAGATCGGCGTCGTCCTTCATAAGAAGGCGTCCGGAAAGCCGACCATGACATGGTCGGAGGCGGTCGACCAGGCGCTTTGCTTCGGCTGGATCGACGGCATCGCGCGGCGGCTCGACGAGACCAGCCGCGTTCAGCGGTTCACTCCACGGAAGCCGAAGAGCAACTGGAGCGCGGTCAACATCGCAAAGGTGAAGCAGCTGAAGGCTCAGGGACTCATGACGCCGGCGGGTTTGGCCGCGTTCTCGCGCCGGGACGAGGCGCGGTCAGCGGTCTACTCCTACGAAAACCGACACCTCGCGACGCTCGACCCCGCACGGGAAGCCGCGTTCCGAGCCAACGCTGAAGCGTGGGCTTTCTTCGCCAAGCAACCGCCCTCCTACCGGCAGACTTCGATCTACTTGGTGATGAACGCAAAGCGCGACGAAACCCGCACGAAGCGGCTGGAAAAGTTGATCGATGCGTCAGCTCACGGCCGACGGATAATTTGATCGATGGACGCCAAAGGACTACTCCAGTTCCAGATCAATGGCTCGTTCAATTTGTTGACCGAGCTTGCTGATGGAGTTTCGGACGCGGAGTGGACGGCGCGACCCTTCGCTGGGGCGAACCTCGTTGGCTTCACGGTCTGGCACGGCGCTCGCACGATCGATTGGGGCGTGAACTGCGTCATGCGCGGGGCTCCTGAGCTGGCCGATGACGATGAGTGGCAGGACATCAAGGTTGCGGAGGCGATGTTCGGAGCTGGGGCGTCTCGCGAGGCTGCTGACGCAGTGGCGGCGAACGTGCCCCGAGCGCGGGTTTCGGCCTACCTTGGTGCGCTGCGCCAGGGCGTCGTCGCCTGGCTGGCGGAGGTGCCCAACGACGACCTGACCAAACCTGTCGACCTCAAAGCGCGCCACGTCACGAAGCCCGAGTACACGACCCCGTCGGTATGGGAGGAACTCCAGGACCTGGATGGCATTCCGGGCTGGCAATTCCTCGCGCGGCCTTGTGTATCGCACATTCGCGTGCACTACGGTGAGACGACGGCCCAGCTCGAGGTTTTGAGAACCCCTTAACGGTCGAAATTTGATGTCCGCTGCATCACGATTCAGGGGGACGATCCGCTACTTTCGACCCGAAACCAACGCTGGTCTGGCCGTGGTTGACATCCCAAAGACCGTCGCGACTGCGCTCGGCGGCCTCAAACAGATGCGGGTTCGTGGAAAGCTGAACGGCGCTGCCTTCAACTCCAACACGATGCCGGCTGGTGGCGGCGTGCTCGCCCTCAGCCTGAGTCGGAGCCTTATGAGCGCTGCGGGACTGAAGGTCGGCGACAAGGTCGACGTCGAGCTGGAGCGAATCGAAGCGCCGCGCTGAACCGGCTAAACACCAAGCACGATCTCGCCCGAATCCGTCGAGATGTGGACGGCAGTCACGGCAGGCTTGCCTTCATTCACGAGAATCGGGAGCTGATCGCCGCCGAGCCATTCGGCCAGCCGGGAAGAAGATCCATCAAGGACAAGCCTGGAGATGCGGGCATTGCCGGCGCGATGGCTGACCGCCGCGAGTCCGGGAAACGGTGTTTTCGCATCCCACTCGATGAAGAAGGGAAGCGAGGGCTCTGCAACAACCTGGTCAACTCCAGCAGTTCGCCAACGCAATTCGTCGCCGCTAGGGGTGGTCCTCGATCCAGTTTGGACCGACAGGTTTAGGCGTCGCGCGACCTCATCGAGGTCAGGAGTGCGGACTGCCCAGCCGAGCGGGCGCCCGCTCACAGATGCTCTCGACTCGACCCATCGCCCGAAAACGGTTTCACCAGCCTTGGTTGGATCGACCACCGCAACGAGCTCGAGGTAAGAGCCGCCCAAAGGCACGATCCTGTTGGCAGTGCCCCATGCCGCGTGGCGTCCACCCTCGATCGAGATGAGGCCATGGCGGAACTCGAAATCCCGCCCGGCCTCAGCCAGGTCTGTTACCGCAAATAGAACGTGGTCAAGTTCTATGGACGCGAGGTTACGACTTCCATAGCCGGCGCCTCTCCGCGGCGTGACTCGCGCAGCCGATTGGCGATGACCTTCGCGATCGATGCCGCATCCTCGCCAACTCCTCCGATCAGGGCCGAGGCAAGCCTGGTCTGGAAGGGAAGGCCGACGAAGTAAAGGCCAGGCTGACCCTCAGCCACTCCCCCCACGTGACGCGGGTACCCATCGGCACCGACGATCGGCATCTGGATCCACGAGTAGTCGCGCTTGAAACCGGTGCACCACACAATCGTGTCCGGCCGGGACTGCCGGCCGTCGTCGAAGACTGGATTCCCATCTGCGACGCTCACAACCCGAGGCGCACGCTCAACGCCGGCAGCGATCGCGTCGCTCATCTTGAGCCGAATCAGCGGAGCGCCGTGCGTGAGCACGAGCGGCTTCATCCGGCGTCCCATCGGCGTCCGCACCGATGCGATCCGGTTGGCGTAGAACCAGAAGAACTTCCCGTTGAAGGAATAGATGAATGGCGGGATGGCTCCGGTGCCACGACCGGCGAGCACCGTCTTGTGGCCCGATTTGGCTGCCTCGATGGCGATCTCGACTCCGGATGTGGCCGCACCGACCACCAGTACCTCGCCTCTCAATTGCGACGGATTCCGGTAGTCGCTCGCCGACAGCTGAACGATTGCGGGGTTGAGGTCGGTCGCGAAACCGGGCACGTTGGGTCGCTGGTAGCCGGTTGCGACCACAACATGCTCGGCCTCGATCACGCCGCTGGTCGTCTCCAGAATGTATGAGTCGCCTCTGCGGGACACCTTCAGCGCGCTGACGCCGGTGCGAACACGGAAGCGACCATCTCGCGCATATGTCTCGAGGTAGTCGGCCATCTGGTCCTTGCCCGGGAAGCTGGAGGGCGGCGCTGGAAACTTCGAGCCCGGAAGCCCATCAAAACGTGCCGGGGTGAAGAGCTGCAGCGAGTCCCAGCGCCGGCGCCACTGATCGCCTACTCGTTCCGAAGCCTCGAGCACGGCGACATCGACTCCTCTGCCCGCCAGCTCGTGCGCGGTCGCCAGCCCGGCCTGACCGCCGCCAACGATTACCGCTCGCACCGTCTCCATCTCACCCATCTCAGCCTCCCAGCTCAGTCATCCTGTAGTCACTGCAGTAACACTGTAGTCAATGTGGTGGTACTGTAGGGGCAGGCATGGAGGAAGTCAAGGACGTTAGGGTCCCGCTCCGACAACGCCAGGCGCTGGAGACCCGCCGCGCGATAGCCCGCGCAGCGCGGACTCTGTTTGCCGAGCACGGCTACGCAACCACCAGCATCGAATCCGTCGCGGAGGAGGCCGGGGTTGCGGCGCGAACGGTCTACTCGATATTCGGAACGAAGAAGGCCATTCTCGGCGCTATCTGTGAGCAGTGGCTGGCCGAAGCAGGAGTGATGGAGGCGGTAGCGAAGGGATTACAGGAGCGAGATCTGAGGCGTCGTCTGGCCATCGTCGCGCACTCGAGCCGGCGCCAGTGGGAGTCGGAGCGCGGGGTCCTGGCGATGCTCGCCGGTGCTGCCGCGTCAGACGCCGAGGTGGGCAGAATGCTGACCGGCTGGAAAGACGATCGCGCTCGCTCTATTCATTTGGTAGTCGGCGGCGTCGAACGCGACCTCCGGAGCGGAATGAGCGCTGAACGAGCGGGAGCCATCATCCGCGCGCTGACGAGCCCCGGCATCTACACGGAGCTTGTCGACTGTGAGGGCTGGACCCCCGACGACTATGAGGTGTGGCTGGCGGATCTCCTTGGCGACCTGCTCACGGGCCAGACATCCTCAACCACGCGCCGCCGCTGACCAACGCTCCTTCAACTTGACACCGGCCATGTAGCGAATGGACCGTCCGCCCCCCTCCTGGTCGAGCCAGCCATCGTGACGCAGCCTTTGTAAATCCTGCACAGCTGTCGGGCTGGCGATATCCGCCTGGCGTCGATAGTCGGCGTTCGTAATCGGCAATCCGAGCAACGCCTGGTCCAGGGCAATTACGAAACGCTCGGGATACCCGGCCTCACGCGTGACGTGCGCGCAAAAATCGTGCCTCGCATGCGCCTGCTCGAGCCAGTGACGCCTCTCGGTTG
Organism: Candidatus Dormiibacterota bacterium; assembly: GCA_036380475.1. Taxonomy (GTDB): domain Bacteria; phylum Chloroflexota; class Dormibacteria; order Dormibacterales; family Dormibacteraceae; genus UBA10449. The sequence continues at coordinate 37,111 of DASVEP010000113.1, read as the reverse complement.
CCTCGAGGACGTGAGCCTCGATGCAGAACTCAACCCACGCCGACGCATCGCGATGTGGATCGAACGCCGGCCCCTGCACTTCCTCCAGGATCGAGTAGTACTCCCGCGTGTGGCGTCCAAGGTACGGCTCGATTGAGACCAGCTCTGGACGAAGGAGGCCTTCCTTTGCCAGCACAAGGGATTGAATGACGCGAGCCACTCGTCCGTTGCCGTCGCGAAATGGGTGAATCGAGACCAGGTTGAGGTGCGCCATGGCAGCGCGCACGACAGGATGCCGCGACAGGTCTCCGGTCTCCAACCAGATCGCCACTTCGTTGATGAGCCCAGGAACCTCGGTCCACGCAGGCGGCCGGTACGGATCGCGACCCAGGCCACGGGTGACGATCACGGATCCATCGCGCAGCCGTCCAGGTCCGGCTTCGCGTTGCGGATGACAGACAAGGAAATGAAGGTCGAGCACCGTCTGCGCCGACCACCGAAAGCGGGTGTCGTCCGCCAGCACGGCGACGCGATCCATCGCCTGCGCGTATGCGGCGATGATTCGTTGGGTTTCTTCGGACGGGCCGGACGGATGCCGACCGGCGAGGATTTCGACGGTGTCCTCGAGGCTGGCGCCGTAGCCCTCGATCGACGTCGATCCAACCGTGGCTTCGGCAGCGGCGAGCCGGCGCAGCGCCCCGCTCCAGCGTTGTTCGGAATCCCTCAGGTGTTGCGCCAGGTAGCGGCGCAGCTCGTCGAGCTCCTCCAGTCGATGAAGGATCGCAGGCGACTTGGGCGGGGTCGCGTAGATCGGCACCGCAGGAGTATAGGCGAATAAACGTTTATTCGCTTATACACCCAGTGAGCGGCCCAAACGAAAGGGGCCGCGCGGTGCGGCCCCTTGGGTTACGACCGAAATCGAGCGCGTGTTAGCAGGGCGGCTCGGTTGGATTGCTGCGGACGTCGTTGAACCGGTAGGTCAGCGCGCCACCTGCCCCGAAGGCCAGGTACGCGAGCTTGAACAGCGCGTGCCCGAACTGGACACCTGCGCCGCCGGTTTGTGCGGTGTAGTTGCCTTCTGTCCACATGCAGGTTTGCCGAGCCTTGTTCTCGCCTTCCTGGTTTCCTGTGTGGCCGAACGTCGGATAGAAGGCCGGTGTGCCCGTGTCGTTGATGGGCGGCACCGCGCAGGGAACTCCGGTGTTGCTCCAGATTCCTGTGACGGAATCCTTGCTCATCCGGGTCCCGGTGTTGCGGCTGCAGTCACCCTCGGTGACGTTGAGCGCCGTGATGCGAGGGATGTCTGCCTCAAAGGCCACCTTTTGGTACGGCGTGTTGTTTTCCGGTCCAGTCAACGGGCTGGAGAACGTGATCGGCGTCGGCGCGTTGGGCGCCGGAGCCCAGCGACCGGCTTGATAGGAGCCCCCATCGAAGCCGTCGTTCTGGGTCGTGCAGCCTGGGACCGCCACGCCGTTCCCGTCGGAACCGGCGACCGGGCCGCCGTACTTGGCGAACGCGGCGCCTTCCTCACCGGTCCAGCACTGGCCGGTGCTGTCGGCGTCGTTGTGCTTGGTCAGGCCGGGACCCTCTTTCGCACCGTTATTGCAGTGGCCGGAGCCGAATCCCGCTCCGGGTGCCAGCGATGAGCCTGCGTTGGGCTCGGTAACTACGCTGCACCAGTCCCAGTGACCGACCTCGTCTGAGTAAGAGATGTTGTAGGAGTGGGCGGCCCACTGGACGCGGGTTCCACCCTGGTCCGTGCACACCGGCTCTGTCGAGTTTCCGCCGGCTGCGTTGTTCGGGAAGACGCCTGCCGGGCAGGCGACCATCCCAGGCGGCTGCGAGGTCGAGTATTCGGGGTGGAAGTCGTAAGGGTTCAGATTGCACGCGGTACCGTTCGGCTGGTAGTCGACGCTGCCGAAACCGTTGGCCGCGCTCGCCGTCATCGATCCAATCGTGTGGGTCGTGGCGTCTTCGACGACGGTCTGAAGCCCATGTGCGCTGTCGTGAATGGAGACCGTTAGCTGGTCACCCTGGTTCATCAACAGCCAGTCGTTGGTCGGCGTGAAGCTCGCGCCGTTGAGGTCGATCGGGTTGGGCGGTCCCGTCGGGGTTCCGCTCTTGGTCAGGTACGCGAGGTTCGGGTACTCGAGCCCACCGATCTGCGATGTGCAGGTGCCGTTCAGCTGGGTGCCATTGATCGGGTCCTGAGCCAGGCTCCAGATCACCATGGCGACGCACCATCGCTTCGCTGTACAGCTTGTCGGGAAGTAGCCCGGCGGGTAGAACTGAAGCTCCAGAAACGCCTGGCCCGGAGCCTGAGCCAGCGGCTTGATGTTGCTGTCACTGTCGGCTGCGCAAGCCTTGGTCTGGTTCGGGTAGGAGTCCGGGTTGCAGATGATCATGCCGAACCAGAACGCGGGGTGAAGCTGAAAGTCCCACGTCGTCGATGTGCTCCCAGCGGCATCTGGCATCGCCGCCGGTTGCGTCGGCAGGGTCAGCTTGTAGGTCGAGTTGTTTCCCGAGCCGGGCTTGTTGGAGTAGAAAAGCATGCTCGGCTCGTCGTGACCGACGTAGTACTCGAAGCCGGCGCTCTGCCAGTCATGAACTTCGAGACAGCGGGGATCGTTCTGACAATTGATCGTCCGGTGCTGCAAGCCCGCGCCCGCTTGCATCATCGGCATTCCAGCGAAAACCGTGCCAGCTACGAGCAGCGGGATTGACACCAAAAGGACACGAGGTCGCCACCTGGGCATATGCACACCCCTCCCACACACACATGCTGTAGGGAGCTTCCCGCAGGCGGGATCACCCCCCGATGACGAAAAAGACCGTATCACCGGCCGGGCGATTTGTCGAAGATGCAAATGTCCCGGTTTTAGGCGACGTCACAAGGGGGTTGGCGGCAGCAATCCGCCCGGCGCCGAGGCAATCAGGGAGCGCTCGAACTCGCGCTCTTCATCCCGCCGGTCGTCGGTAGCGAGCGTCACAAGCTCCCGAAACACTGTCCAGGTCCTGCCGTCGGGCGCCTTCAGCCAGCACCCTCGGTACCCGAGGGCCGGCGGTTGGGGACGCGGATCAGACCATTGGGGCAGCCGGGTCCAGGTAGCCTCCAGGACGTGGCCGAGCTCTGCAGGGACCCGCCAGGTCGGATCACGGCGCCCCGAGTAGACCGAGGCGCCGCCGATCCATCCATCTGTCTCAGAGGATCTTGATGTGCCCATGCATGACGACCATGAACGTGCAGAAGTCCGTGTACGGACCTCGGTCGGCCGTCCGTGGGTCCGGGATCAAGTTGCCGCTGTTGTCTCGGTTCGTTGCCTGCGTGCCCCCCGGCTTATGCGACCAGTAGCCGGTGCGCCCCTTGCGATACCAATGAAAGTCCCAGCCCGGCGCGACGACGAGCGCCACCAGATGGCCCTCCTTCGGGCAGCGGTTGTCAGCCTTGGGTGTTGCGATGAGATCGTCGGCGACTGCGCCCGCGCGAACGTCGGTGCAGCTCAGCGTCGCGTACATGGCGCCGGCTGCGAGGCCAGGCTGGGCGAACGTGTCGGAGCGGTAGTTGGTCGAGTAGTTGTAGCAGTTGTTGTTCCACTGCCTCTGCCCGCCGTCGTTCCACCACGCGGGCTCGTACAGAGGCGCGCATTCGCACCGACCGCGTTTGCCATGTCCCTCTCTGCGCTCGCGGCGGTCATCGTCATCGCCGTCGCCGCCCTCAGGACGTGATCGCCCCCGCTCGATCTCCAGCCGCCTGTGGAATTCCGGGCCGAGGCCCAATCGGCCGAGCGGGCCACTCGGGCTCATGAACCACGCCTCGAAACCAGGGTCTGATGCGGGCGCGTGCAGCCCCTCGCCCATGAGAGTTCCATGCCACAGGCGGAAGTCGCGGGGAAATGCGCGCCGGCGGCCGGATGTCTGCTCGAAACGCAAGCCGCGATACCCAAGGAACGATTGCGGCGCCGACTTGACTGTCGGGCGCCCCTTGCCGGCACGAAGCCTTGCCAGCACCTCCTGCTCTTCCCTGCCCTCCAGCACCACGACCGGATTGGGCCGTCCGCTGAAAACATCCACCATCACCATCAGAGCCATGCCAGTGCACCTCCACCGTGTGATCCGGTGGCGTCATTGTCTATCGGCCTGGAATTACGTGGGTCTCACCAAGACCGATGCGAGCCTCTGAATGTCCGGCTCGGCCATGTCGGTGAATCGAAAACCGATCTCGTACTTTGCTTCTGCATTGAGCTCGTCCGCCCAGATGACGGTCGCCCAGCATCGGACCACCGACTCGTCAGGCAGCAGAACATCGAGCTCGAGCCTACTGCCGACTTCGACGGCCTCATCCGAAAGCACGCGCATGCCACCGAGGCTGATGTCGCGCGTGTTGTAGCGGTGGTGCAAGAAACCAAGGCCGGCGGGCCGGTAGAAGACGGGGGCTCCGACCCTGGGGTATCGCCGCCGTTCACGACTGGCCGGCTGCCCGGGCTCGGCATGTTCAGGCTTGGCCACCGGCGGCAGCATAGCCGCGGGTTCCGCTCATTGGTGGCGAGTCAGGCCGGGACTCTCACCTTATCTACCCGCAAAAAGGACTTTGAGTTGGGGTCGTAGCGGACCGGGTAAGCATGCGAGGCGAAACCGCTGACCGGGAACCATCCGTCTATGCCCTGCGTCAGCTCGCGCGGCCCATCGATCTCGAGCAGGCCGCTTCGTCGGGCATCGGCCAGCCGGAGCTGTCCGAGGTAAACCCTGATGATGGCTTCGAGGTCGGTTCGAATCACCAGGTCGTCGCCGAAACCGGGATCGCTGTAGCAGAGGTCGGGATCATCCCGTCTTAACACCAGCCAGTAGCGCTTCTTCTCGTTGCGGAACTCAAACCGAACCACGCGGCGTTCGCGCGGCAGCTTGTCGGAGTGAAGGTGCTTCAGGATTCGCCACATCAAGAAGTCAGCGTCTAGATGTTCTGGTTGAAGGTCGAGCCAGTGCTGGCCCCAAATGCCAAGCGCCCCCACGAGCTCCCCCAGCTGTGCTCCGGCCTCTGTCAGGTGATACGTCGACCCTCTGCCGATAGGGTTCGGCCTCTTCACGACCACCCCCAGCCGCTCGAGGCTCTTCAACCGCTGGCCGAGCATGCTCGGGGAGATGCGATGCAGGCCCTTGAGGATCTCGCTGAAGTGGTGCCGGCCCGCGAGGATCTCGCGAAGGATCAGCGGGGTCCAGCGCTCGGCGAATATCTCTGAAGCGCGGGCAACAGGGCAGAACTGCCCATATCCCGACATGGCCAGATTCTGATCTCGATCGGGACCCGCGGCAAGTACGAATTCTGTAGCTGCAAGTCCAAGTTTCGGACTGGAAATCTCGGGTTGCGGCGCATACCTTGCCAGGGTGCAGAACTATCTCCCGAACCCGACAAGAGGACAGCCATGAAACGAAACTTCGCAACTGGATTTCTGGCAGCAGCCATCGCCGTCACAGGTGCGCTGGCCGGAGGTACACTCGGCACCGTTCAGGCCGCTGGCGGCAGCAATACGGTTATTGACTGGAACCGAATCATGCTGTCGACGCTCGCCACCGCCGCTGTACCCGCTCCGCCCGGCACCCGCCTCGGGGCCATCGTGCAGACGGCCGTGTTCGACGCCGTCAACGGCATCGAGCCTCAATACACGTCGATTCACGTCGCGCCGGCGGCGCCACGAGGCGCATCTCGAGAGGCTGCCGCGGCGGGTGCGGCGCACACGGCGCTGGTGGCCATGTTCCCTTTGCAGAAAGGCAACCTCGACGCTGATCTGGCCGCGTCCATAGCAGCGATCCACCTGGGCGAAGATTCTTCGCCGACGGCTATCGCCGATGGCCTCGCCTGGGGCAACTCGGTCGCAGGTCAGATCCTGGCGTGGAGAGCCGGTGACGGATTCAACACGGTCCTGCCGCCATATGTGCCGGGAACGGCGCCTGGTGACTGGCAGCCAACGCCGGGGGGCACTGGCGACCCGAAGTTCCGCACGCTTGCGATCACAACTCCGTTCGCTCTGACCTCACCGTCGCAGTTCCGTCCGGCCGGGCCCCCTGCGCTTAGCAGTGAGCTGTACGCGCGCGACCTGGCCGAAGTGAAGGCGTTCGGCAACACCACCAGTGCCGTCAGGTCGGCGACTCAGACTGAGACTGCAAAGTTCTGGCAGCTCGACACTGTGACAGCGATATGGGACCGAGTTGCGGACACCCTGGCGATTCAGCATCACTACGGGCTTCTGCGCAGCGCGCGGTTGCTGGCGTTCGTTGACGTGGCCCTGGCTGACGCCGCAATCTCCGTGTGGGATGCAAAGAACACGTTCAACTTCTGGCGTCCGATCACTGCTATCGGCCAGGCCGACTGGACGCCACTGCTCACAACGCCTTACTTCCAGGAGTATCCGTCCGGCCACTCGGGCGCGAGCAGCGCAGCTGCGATGGTCCTCGCGTCGTTCTTCGGCAACCACACCGAGTTCACTGTCACATCGAATGGCCTGCCCGGCGTGGAGCGCAGCTTCAGGACCTTCTCGAGCGCCGTCGCACAGGTGGCGGACGCGCGAGTGTTCGCCGGATTTCACTTCCGCTTCTCGTGCAACGACGCAAGTGCGATGGGCGCTCACGTCGCGAACTACGCCAGGGAAACCCTCATGCAGCCGATCAAGGACGGGCACGAAGGAACCGGAGGCGACGGAGAGCAGCAGTAAACAAAGGTTGAGCGGCGGCGGATAATGCCGCCGTGTCATCGCGAGCGGCTCTGCCGCTGGAGGTCCAGAACGCGTACCGGGACCGCTATCGGGCCATGCGCCCGGGGTGGAGCACGAGCGGCGAGCAGCTCGAAGCCCTCGTGCGGCGCTACATCACCCGAGAAAGCAGGGTCCTTGACCTCGGCTGTGGTCGCGGCGGGGTCGTCGAGCTCTTCTGGCGGGATGTGAAGCTTGCCGCCGGCCTCGACCCCGACGCACATTCGCTGGTCGAGCACCGCGCGCAGGGCATGCCGGTGCTGACGGGCCGCGGCGAGGAGCTTCCGTTCGCCGGCGCATCATTCGACGTCATCGTCTGTCTGTGGGTGCTCGAGCACCTTCGCAGCCCGGAAACTGTGCTGCGTGAGGTCCGCCGCGTGCTGCGCCCTGGCGGGCATTTCGTCTTCCTGACCCCCAATCTTCGAAACCCGCTGCTGGCCTTCAATCGGCTGGGGCGCGCCCTCCCACTGCTGCAGCGACGCCTTGTCCCGCGGCTCTATGGCCGCGTCGAAGCCGATACCTTTCCCGTGCAGTACAGAGCCAACACGGCCGGCTCACTTCGCGCGCTGGCGGACCGTGCCGGTCTTCAGGTCACCGAGCTGCGCGTTGTTCCCGACCCGACGTATCTGGCTTTCAATCGCTTCATGTTCAGAGCGTCCGTGATCTCGGAACGTCTGATGCCCCGCGGGTGGGGCGTGCACCTGCTGGGCGACCTGCAGCGGTAGTTTCAGCGCGCTCGCGCGTTCAAGTTGCTAGAGGACCGGTGAAAATGCGCACATGACAATCAGCACGCTCCTGTTGGTCGTTGCCCTGGTCGTTTTCGTGGTCGCTGCGATCGGTTTGAAATACAAGAAGCTCGACTTCATCGCGATCGGCCTGGCGCTGTTCGTGCTCGCGGGCTTCATCAACGATCTTGGTCACCTGAGCCTGAGCATCATCCTGATGATCCTGGCCTTCATAGCCTTCGTACTGGCCGCGGTCGGCTGGGGCTACAAGAAAGTTGGACTGATCGCCGTAGGGCTCGCATTGTGGGTGGCCGGCGTGCTCGCTCCGACCTTCATCAAGTAGCGCTCAGTGGGCGGCGGGCACTCGGGCGGCACCGCCGCCGCCGGTTAGCCTCGCGGCGACCAGCACCGGGATGATCGTCACGAGGATCACGAAGGAAACCACAACGTTGACCTCCGGGAGTCGCTGGCCGAGCCTGATGGCGCCGAAGATCCAGATCGGAAGCGTGTTCTGCGCGCCGGCGGTGAACGTGGTGACGATCACCTCGTCAAACGAGAGCGCAAAGGCGAGCATCGCGCCCGCAACAACCGCAGTGGAGATGAGCGGGAGCGTGATGTCGCGGAATGTCTGCAATCCGTTCGCGCCGAGGTCCGCCGCAGCCTCGACGAGAGAGCCCTGGGACCGGCGAAGACGCGCCAGCACGTTGTTGTAGACGACCACGATACAGAACGTGGTGTGCCCGACCACGATCGTCCAGAACGACAGCGAGACGTTGCCGAAGCTGAAGAACGCATTGAGCGAAATGCCCGTGATGATCCCGGGCAGCGCGAGCGGCAGGATGAAGAGAAGGCTGATGACATCGCGTCCAAAAAAGGTCATGCGGTGAATGGCGAATGCCGCGCACGAACCGAGCACGAGTGATAGCGCGGTCGCCGCCAGGGCGGCTCGCAACGACAGCCCGAGCGCCGTCCGGATCTCGGGGTCGTCCCAGGTTGCGCTGAACCACTTGAAGGTGAAGCCCGGGATCGGCCAGCTTTCGATGTTCGAGGTGTTGAAGGCGTAGAGAAAGATCAGAAAGATCGGGATGAACAGGAAGAGCAGGATCAACGCGACCCAGACCCTGAGCGCGACTTTGGTCCACACGCCTTCCACGACTACAGGGCCTCAAAGGCGCCGAGGCGGCGGGCAATCAGCAGGTAAACGGCCATGATCGCCACCGGCACCATCGCCAGCGCGGCCGCGAAGGGCACATTGTTGGCGACGCCGATGCTGCTGAACACTACGTTCCCGATGAACGTGGAGCCCGCGCCGCCAACCAGGATCGGGGTGATGTAGTCGCCCAGCGTGAGTGAAAAAGTGAAGATCGAACCGGCGATCACTCCAGGAATTGCCAGAGGCAGAACGATGTCGCGGATTGCCCGCCAGCGTGGCGCGCCAAGGTCAGCAGCGGCCTCGAGGAGCGTCTCCGGGACGCGTTCCAGCGCCGCGTACGTGGGGATGATCATGAACGGCAGCCAGATGTAGGCGAAAACGATCCACATGGCCACGTACGTGTAGCCGATGTTTGCGGGCGGGAGGCCGATCGACTGCAGGCTCCAGTTGAGGAGCCCGCTGTGGTTGAGGATCAGGATCCACGAGTACACGCGCGCGAGATACGACGCCCACAACGGAAGCAGGACCGCCGCGAAAAGAAGGGTCTGCGCTCGCCGTGACGCAACCCGCGCCATGAAGTAGGCGAACGGGAAGGCAAGGACCGCGTCGGTGATCGTGACAAGGGCGGCGAGTCCGACCGTGCGGCCGATGATGAGGCGGTACGCGGGCTCGTTGATGATCAGGCGGAAGTTGTCGAGGTTCCATACCTGGACGATCTGTGTCGTGAAGGTGTCGATCGTCCAGAAGGCGGTGATCAGGAGCAGGACGAGCGATGCGAGATAGATGAGGACGAACCAGGCCAGAGGAGGGACAAGCAGCAGCGCCGAACGCAGCCACGGCCAGCGCCATAGAAGGGTCTGGAGGGGGTTGGCGGCCCCGCCTTTCTGGCGAGGCCGCCGGAGTGTTTCTACCGCCATGTTGCGGAGTGCCCCGGCGCCGAGGTCCGCCGCATATTTCGCGGCATCGACGGCCGGAGCCAAGGAACGGGTGGCGCAGCTAGGAGCGCATCGCTAGATGCGTGACGAAGCGGCGCCGGGCCCCGTGACGCAGGCTTAAGCGCCATCGGCGCCCGGCCGTCTAGGACGCGAAGATGCCAGGACCTTCGGGGTCGGGGCACTACCTACGCCGTGATCGAGGTCCAGGCCGTCTGCCACTGCGAGTAGTCGATGCAGTTCTTGCTGCCGTCGGCGCACGTGGCGACGGGGGTCTTCCAGAAGTGGATGGTGTTGAAGTAGGAGCCCGGCGCGTCTGCGTGGTACTGCGCGCACGAGCCGGCCTGAAGGGCCTCCATCTCGGCGCACGCCTTCGTATTGACCGGGGTCTCGCCGAAGAACAGGGCTTGCAGCGCCTGGACTTTCGGGGTGCTCACGTAAGCCGTCCATAGATATGCGCAGTTCGGATGCGTTGCGTTGGTCGCGAGCATCCACGTGTCACCCCATCCTGTTGCGCCTTCGACTGGAATGGTGTCGGCGACCGCCGCGCCGGCGGCTTTGAGCGTGTTGGTCTGATACGGCCACGCGGCGCCGATGGTCACATCGCCGTTCTGGAACAGCGAAATCTCGTCGCCGGCGGTGCCCCAGTACTTCTTGATCAGCGGCCTTTGCTGCTTGAGAAGCGCAACCGTGGCGTCGAACTGCTTCTGGGTCAGCTCGTACGGATCCTTGATGCCTAGGTTCGGCTGCGACTTGCTGAGATAGAGCGCCGCGTCTGCGATTGTGATCGGGTAGTCGTACGCGGTGACCAGGCCCTTGTTCGCAGGGTCGTATACGGCGCTCCAGCTCGTCGGCGCGGTGGGGTACTTCTTGGTGCTGTAGAGCAGGGTGTTCGGCCCCCACTGCAGCGAGATGCCGTAGTGGATGCCATTGATCGTGTTGTAATCGGGCGCCTTGAAGTAGGTCTGAAAGTTGACGAAATCGGGGATCAACGCGGTGTTCATCGGTTTGACGTCGCCGCTGTAGATCAAGCGCAGGTCGGCGTCGCCAGAGGCCGAAACCATGTCCCACTGGCCGCCGCCACCACTCTTCATCAGGCTGACCATCTCGTCTGACGAGCCCGCGTACTTGGCATTGACCTTGCAGCCGGTTGTGGCCGTGAACTGGTCAACCCATGATTTGTCGGTGTAGCCCTCCCAGGCGATCAGGTTGAGCTGGCCCTCGCCGGCGCCAACGGTGGTGGGAGGCTTCATGTTGGCGGTCGGCGGCTGAGCCGCCGTCGAGCCGCCACCAGTCGACGTGGTGGAGCCGCAAGCGGTGATGGTGATCAACGCCGCCGCAGCGAGCGTACCCAGCCGAACCCACGTGGCCGGCCCTTGTGTCGATCTCATTCTTCCTTCCTCTCCTTGCTGTTCTCTACCGCCTCTGGTTTCGCTGCCGTCGGCTGCTGCTGATCGAGCACGTAAGTATGCTCGGGGCCCCAAGCGAGTCGAATTCGGCGGCCCTCGTAATGCAGCGCTTCGTCCGCTGCATCCGTATTCTGCCGCACCGCCACCAGCTGCTCCCCGCGGTCCAGCCGCACGTTGTAGCGGGTCGCCTGCCCTACATAAATCACCTGCTCGACAACTCCCGGCTCGACTGTCATGCCCGGCTCGGCGCTCTCGTTTTCGAGCAGCATGCGGAGCTTTTCGGGCCGCACAACAAATCTGACGCCACCCCGAGTGAGCAGGTTGGATATGCCGATGAAGCCGGCCACGAACTCGGTCGCCGGGCGCTCGTAGAGCTCGACAGGAGAGCCGATCTGCTCGATGTTGCCCGCCGCCATCACCGCGACGCGGTCACTCATGGTCAGGGCCTCCTCCTGGTCGTGGGTCACATAGATGAAGGTGATGCCGACCTCTTTCTGGATTCGCTTGAGCTCGAGCTGCATCTCTTGTCGCAGCTTCAGGTCCAGCGCGCCGAGGGGTTCGTCGAGAAGGAGCACCTCGGGTTCGTTGATCACCGCCCGAGCCAGGGCGACGCGCTGCCGCTGGCCGCCCGAGAGCTGGTTCGGCCGTCGTTTGTCGAGCCCGGTCAGCCGCACCATCTGCAGGGCGCGTTCCACGCGCTTGCGCCGCTCGCCGACTGGAACGTGCTTGATGCGAAGTCCATAGCCGATGTTGTCGCCCACCGTCATGTGGGGGAAGAGGGCGTAGTCCTGAAAGACGGTGTTCGTTTCGCGCAGGTGGGGCGGGAGGCTGGTCACGTCACGGCCGCCGAGCTCGATCGTTCCTGCATCGGGGCGCTCGAACCCCGCGATCAGCCGGAGGAGCGAGGTTTTTCCCGAGCCCGAGGGCCCGAGCAGCGTGAAGAACTCGCCCTCGTCGACGGTGAGATCGATCCCATCCACCGCGACCACCTGGCCGTAGGACTTGCGCACGCCCTGCAACCGAAGCGCGGCAGGCCGCGGCGCCGCAACTGCTTCAGGCACATGCGAGGTCTTCTGTTTGGATTCGACCACGGTTCAGTCGAGCGACGCCATGACGTGTTTGATCTGCGTGTACTCCTCGAGCGAATAGATGGACATGTCCTTGCCGTACCCGCTCTGCTTGTAGCCGCCGTGCGGCATCTCATTGACGAGCGGAATGTGCGTGTTGATCCAGACTGTCCCGAACTGGAGACGCCGAGCCATGCGCAGTGCGCGGCCGACGTCGCGCGTCCACACCGAAGCGGCCAGGCCGTAGTCGACGGAGTTGGCCCACTCGAGCGCCTCGTCCTCATCGCTGTAGCGCTGGATCGTGACCACAGGCCCGAACACCTCGCGCTTGACTATCTCCGCCTCGGGCCCGGGCGGGAGGACGATGGTCGGCTCGTACCACGAACCGGGGCGCTTGATGCGCGCGCCGCCGGTGGCGATCTCCGCGCCGGCCTTGCGCGCCCGCTCGACGAAGCCGGACACACGCTCCAGCTGCTCCTCCGAAACTAGCGGTCCCATATCCGTGTCTTTCGCGGCCGGGTCGCCAACCTTCAGAGACTCCACGGCGGGTACCAGGTCCTTGACCAGCTTGTCGTGAATGTGCGGGCCGGCGATGACCCTTGTCGCCGATGTGCAGTCCTGGCCGGCGTTGAAGAAACCGCCGATCTTGATCCCCTCGACCACCGCGTCGATGTCGGCGTCGTCGAAGACGATGACCGGCGCCTTGCCGCCGAGCTCGAGATGCACACGCTTGAGGGTCGAGGCTGCATCACGGGCGACCAGCTTGCCGGTCGCGACGTCGCCGGTGAGCGACACCATCGCAACGCCAGGGTGGCGGACGATCGTCGCACCGACGGGCTCACCGTCACCAGTGACAACGTTGAGCACCCCTGGCGGAAAGACGTCCTCGGCAAGCTCCGCGAGCCGCAAAGCTGTCATCGGCGTCCATTCGGACGGCTTCAACACCACCGTGTTGCCGGCCGCGAGCGCGGGAGCGATCTTCCACGCCGCCATCATCAGCGGGTAGTTCCACGGCGCGATCGAGCCCACCACGCCCAGCGCTTCGCGGCGCAGCATGCTCGTGAAGCCCTTCATGTACTCGCCGGTGGCACGGCCTTCGAGGAGGCGTGCAGCGCCGGCGAAGAAACGGAAGCAGTCGGCGATCGGGGGGATCTCTTCCGAAATCGTCGCGCCCAGTGGCTTGCCGACGTTCTCGGATTCGATGTGCGCCAGCTCCTCGCCGTGCAGCGCCACGACCTCGGCGAGCTTGAGCAGAAGCTCACTTCGCTCGCGCGGCGTGGTGTCGAACCACACATCGTCGAATGCGTCGCGTGCGGCCCTGACCGCGGTGTTCACGTCCTCTTCGGTCCCTTTGGGAACCTCGGCGATCACCTTGCCTGTGGCGGGATTGACAATCTCCTGGTACTCGTTCCCCGACCCAGGTCCCCATTTGCCTCCGATGAACATGTCGCGGCGCTTCAACGTGGTGCTCATGTCTTGCTCCTTGCGGGAACCCCCGCCACCTCGGCCAGTGCGGACCCGAGGATGTCCAGCCCCTCCAGCAATTGATCGTCCGGAATGGTGAGCGGCATCAACGTCCGGATCACGTTGTGGTGCATGCCCGAGCGCAGCAACAGGAGTCCATGCTCGCGTGCGAGGGCCAGAACCCGCGCCGTCTCGGTATCGGCGGGGACCTTCGACTTGCGGTCGCGAACGAGCTCCATTCCGGCCATGGCGCCCATGACGCGGATGTCGCCGACCAGCTCAAGCTCGGCCGCCCAGCTGTGCATGCGCTCCTCGATGACCGAACCGATCCTGGCCGCGCGTTCGGGCAGCCGCTCGTCGCGCATCACATCCATCACCGCGAGGCCGGCCGCGCACGCGATGGGGTTGCCGGCATAGGTTCCGCCCAGGCCGCCTGGCGCGGGTGCGTCCATCACTTCCGCGCGGCCGACAACCGCGGATAGCGGGAAGCCCGCCGCCAGGCTCTTGGCGACCGTCACCAGGTCGGGCTCGACGCCCGCATGCTCGATGGCGAAGAACTTTCCCGTCCGGCCGAAGCCCGTCTGGATCTCGTCGGCGATCAAGAGGATCCCGTGCCGGGCGGTCAGCTCGCGAAGCTGCCGGAGGAAATCCAGCGGCGCGGGAATGAAGCCGCCTTCGCCGAGGACGGGCTCGATGATGATCGCGGCCACCCGGTCCGGCGCCACGACCGAGGCGAACAGCTCGCCGAGTTGGGCGAGCGCAGCCTCTGTCGTCCAGCCCCGGTATGCGTACGGAAACGGAGTCTGATAGACCTCGGCCGCATACGGCCCGAAGTTCTGCTTGTAAGGGTTGACAGTGCCGGTCAGGCTCAGCGCGAGAAGGGTGCGCCCGTGGAACCCGCCAGTGAAGCTGACGATGGCGGAGCGGCCGGTGGCCGCCCGGGCGATCTTGACCGCGTTCTCGACCGCCTCCGCTCCGGTGCTGAAGAAGATCGCCTTCTTGGCCCCGCTGCCCGGAGCCACCTCGCAAAGCCGCTCGGCCAGGCGGAGATACGACTCGTACATCACGACCTGGAACGCGGTGTGGGTGAATCGGTCCAGCTGTTCCCGCACAGCGGCCATGACTCGAGGGTGGTTGTGGCCGACGTTCATGACGCCGATCCCGCCCACGAAATCGATGTAGCGGTGGCCGGAGGCATCCCACAGCTCAGACCCCTGCGCGTGGTCGGCGACGAGCGGGTGTGCGGTCGTGACCCCGCGCGGAATGTAGCGCTCGCGCAGTGCCTTCAGCTCCTCAGCGTCCCCCAAGGTTTGTGTCATTCAACCACTCCCATCGATTGACTGCGCGATCGCCCCACCCTACCCTCCCCACGTGGTGGGGAGGTGAACATCGTGGACCCTTTGGCGGCGGTGGAGAGGCTCTGGCCGGACCGCGGGGCCGTCGTGGTACCGCTCTCGGGCGGCATCACCAACCACAACTTCAGAGTGCAGGTGAACGGCGAGACTTTCGTGCTCCGGATGGGAGGCGCTCAGACCGGCCTCCTGGGGATCGATCGACGCGTTGAGCACGAGGCGAGCCTTCGTGCTGCGGAGGTCGGGCTCGGCCCTGAGGTGGCGGCATTCATCGCGGACGAAGGCTGGCTGGTCACGCGGTTCATCGACGGGCACCCGATCCCCGTCGAGGAGGTGCGGCGGCCGGAAACCATCGCGCGAGTGGCGGCGGCGCTCCGGAGATTTCACGACGGAGCGCCGATTCCTGGTCGCTTTGACGCGCATGTTGTCGTCGAGGAATACCGGGACGAAGCGGTCGCTCACGGAGTGGTCATCCCCGATGCCTTTGACGCAGCTCACGAGACGTCTGAGCGAATCCGGCAGGCTCGCGGCCCGCAGCCGGCGGCGCCGTGTCACAACGATCTGCTCAACGCCAACTTCCTCGACGACGGCGAAATCAGGATCGTCGACTGGGAGTACGCCGGCATGGGCGATCGCTTCTTCGACCTTGCCAATCTGTCGGTCAACCACGAGTTCGGGCCGGCCGAGGACCAGGCGCTGCTGAACGCCTACTTTGGCCAGGCGACGGAGGCGCGGCTCGCCTCGCTGGAGATGATGAAGTTCATGTCCGACTTCCGCGAGGCGATGTGGGGCGTCTTGCAGAGCGGCATCTCGGAGCTCGACTTCGATTTCAACGATTACGCCTCGAAGCATTTCGATCGGCTAGCTGCGCACTCGCGCGCCCTTAGGATCGAATAGCGGCTCCGCGGCGACATGTCCCGGCACCCAGGTGCCGAAGATCTCCACCTCAACGTCGGTGCCTACGCCCGCGGAGGCCGGAACGTATGCGTATGCGATCGACTTGCCGACCGCGTATCCGTAACCGCCGCTCGTGACGCGCCCGCTGACGCTGCCGCCGATACGAACGGGCTCGGACCCAAGCGCCACCGAATGCGGTTCGTCGAGGACAAGACAAGCCAGGCGAGTGGTCGGTGGTGTGTCCCGCGCCTTGACGAGCGCATCGCGTCCGACGAAGTCGCCCTTGTCGAGCTTCACTGAGAAACCCAGGCCTGCGTCGTAAGGGTTGACCTCGGGTCCGATATCGGCGCCCCACACCCGATATCCCTTCTCGAGCCGCAGCGAATCCACCGCCTTGTAGCCGCCGGCGGCGAGTCCCGTCGAATGGCCCGCTTCCCAGATCGTGTCCCACAGACGCAGCCCGAACTCGGATGGGCAGTACAGCTCCCAGCCGAGCTCTCCGACATATGTCACCCGTAACGCGAGGCAGGGCACCGAGCCGACAGCGATCTGCTGCGCGGTCATATAAGGAAATGCCTTGTTGGAAACGTCGGCCGTCGTCA
Source organism: Candidatus Dormiibacterota bacterium (assembly GCA_036380475.1). Lineage (GTDB taxonomy): Bacteria > Chloroflexota > Dormibacteria > Dormibacterales > Dormibacteraceae > UBA10449. The sequence continues at coordinate 20,791 of DASVEP010000113.1, read as the reverse complement.
GCGGCTGCAGGATCGCCCTCGCGTCAGGACCCCACAGGCCGATGCAGGCCAGGGAGGACGTGACGTCCTCGACCTGGACAGAGCCGTCCTCGGGGACGTGGTCTCGTATCCAGTACAGGTCGTGTTGCCCGAAGGCGGTGCCGGTGACGATGCGAAACCTGTCCTCTCCCAGGCGCGTGACCGTGAAGTCGCATTCGATGCCGCCGCTCTCGTTCAACATCTGGGTGTAAGTCAGCGCGCCGACCGCCCGCGCAACGCGGTTGTCGCTGAGCCGTTCCAGAAATTCCGCAGCGCCGTGACCGCGAACTTCGATCTTCGCGAACGACGTGAAGTCGAAAAGAGCGGCTGTCTCGCGACATGCACGATGCTCAGCCTCGATTGCAGGCGACCAGAGCCGGCCGGCCCAGCCACGCGGCCGCAGCGATTCGTCGCCGCGGTCGGCGTTGGGCTCGAACCAGTTCACGCGCTCCCAGCCGGACTTCTCGCCGAACGCAGCCCCGAGTTCCGCGAGGCGGACATATGCCGGTGACAGCCTCAACGGCCGGCCTGCGCTTCGCTCATGGCCGGGATACTTGACGTCGTAGTAGGTCGAGTAGATCTCGGTGGTCCGCGCCAGGGTGTACTCGCGGCTGATGTAGTGGCGCCCGAACCGCCGCGAGTCCATCTCCCAGGCATCAAGGCCCGGTTTGCCTTCGACAATCCACTCCGCGACCAGCCGGCCCATGCCGCCGGCGCCCGCGAGGCCGTGAGCGCAGAAACCCGCCGCGACCCAGAAGCCGCGGACCTCGGTGGGGCCGAGGATGAATTCGCCGTCAGGTGTAAAGGCCTCTGGCCCGTTGACAAGCCTGATCACCCCGGAGTCCTTCAATGCAGGTGTGCGCACGATCGCGTTCGTCATCAGCGGTTCGAATCGGTCCCAGTCGGGCTCGAGCAGCTTTCCGTTGAAGTCGGGTGGGACGCCATCGAGGCTCCACGGCGCCGGGTCGCGCTCGTAACCGCCCATCACAAGGCCGCCCGACTCAGGCCGGTAGTACACCAGCAGCGAAGGATCCCGCATCGTCGGCATGTCACGCGGGAGGTCAGTAGGCGTCGTGATGAGGTACTCGTGAGCCATGGGGATCAGGGGCACGTTGACACCGACCAGACGCCCGATCTCGCCGGCGAACATGCCGCCGGCGTTGACGACTAGCTCGGTGTCAATCGCACCCTTGTCGGTGATGACGCGCTTGACGCGACCATTCGCGGTTTCGATGGCTGTGACCCGGGTGTCCTCACAGATCTCAGCTCCGCGGCGCCGCGCACCCTCGACCAGCGCGAACGTCAGCTGGCTCGGGTCGATGTAGCCGTCGGTCGGCAGAAACGCCGCGCCGAGGACGCCCTCGGTGGACATCGGCGGAAACATGCGCTGGGCGTCCTGCGCCGAAACCAGCTCGAGGGGCAGGCCGAACGTTTTCGCCCAACCCGCCTGGCGGGTGAGCTCCTCCATGCGTTCTGTGCTCGATGCCAGCCGCAGCGAGCCCACCTCGTGCCAACCCGTCTCGAGGCCGACCTCCGCGCCGAGGGTCCGATAGAGGTCGACCGAGTTCACCATCATCCGGGTCAGGCTCAGCGACCCGCGAAGCTGGCCGACGAGCCCGGCGGAATGGAAGGTCGAACCGCTCGTCACCCGCGACCTTTCCACCAGGACCGTGTCCGTCCAGCCCAGGCGAGCGAGCCAGTAGAGGATCGATGCGCCGCCCACGCCGCCGCCGATGACGACCGCGCGCGCGTTAGACCTCACAGGCCGACCCTCTCCCTGAACCCTCCCCCCGTTTGGGGGGGAGGGAGATGCTTCAGGTCTTTCAGGCGCGGGCTTCTGCGGGCTGGATCGGCGCCGTGTCGGGTGCGTTGCGCTGCGCGACGAGGAAGTACACGACGCCCACGAGGAGGATCACCCCGAGCGTCAATTCGTAGAGGGGCACGTCGGCGAGCGGACCGGTGTAGTTGATGTTCGAGCCGGTGCTCAGCAAGAAGCTCAGCGGCGGGTTCTGGGCGCCGACGGCGACGTTGCGCGGCCACAGGAAGTTGATCTCCATCGCAACGCCCCACACGAGGGCGAGGACGTTGACGATGAGGCCCCATTGGCCGAGCTTGAAGGGTGCTGAGTCTTTCGGCCAGCCGCGGAACCGGGCGAAGAGGATGGCGAAGTTGCCGAGGATGTACGAGAGGTAGATCATCCCGGTGGCGCCGATGGCGATGAGGCCGGCGCCCGCGTAGTAGATGAGCGGGAGCGCCGCGAGGACGCCGATCACGATGCACGTGCCGATCGGGGTGTGCAGCGAGGGGCTGACCTTGTTGAAGTACGAGCCCCCTGGCAGCTTGCCATCGCGCGCCATTCCGAATGCCAGCCGGATGGTCGAAGTCTGGATGGCAAGACAGCAGACGTAGATGGCGGCGAACACGACGAACAGGTAGAGGTTGGCCGCCCATCCCGGGAAATTCGCCTGGATGATCGTTATGAGCGGGAAGGGATCCTTGCCGGCGTTTATGTCGGCGATGAACTTGGTCAGATCTCCCGGGATCGCAAGGATCACTGCGATCAGGAAGATCGCCCCGATGATCGCCGCGCCCACGATTGCCGCGAGGACGGCGCGCGGCGCCTCTCGTCGTGGATTCTTGGTTTCTTCGGCAAGAGTGCTTGCCGTGTCGAAGCCATAGATCACGAACAGCGACATGAACATAGCGGCGAGGAAGGTACCCGCCTGGTTGTTGAAGCCTGATCCGAGCATGCTGAAGTCGGTGAAGCTCGAGACCGACTGGCGGTGGTAGAAGAGGAGCAGCACCAACGCGAAGACGACCATGCCCAGGATCTCGAAGACCACGCCGGTGTTGTTCACGAACGCCACGATCCGGACGCCGAAGATACTGAGCAGCGTGGTGCTCAAGAGAACCAGGGCTGCGACATTGCGCTCTGTGTTGAAGTCGGTGCCAATGTTGGTGCTGAACACGTTGTTTAGGAGAGGGATGAGGACCAGCGGCACGGTGGCCACGACGGCCGCCACCGTGAGCACGCCGGCGAATAGATAGATCCAGCCGGTGAACCACGCATAAGTCCGATTCGACAGGTATTTGGTCCACTGATAGACCGAGCCTGCGACCGGGAAGTGAGCGCTCACCTCGGCGAAGTTGAGGCCGATGATCAGCTGCCCGACGACGACGATGGGCCAGCTCCAGAAAAACGCCGGACCGGCCAGGCTGATGCCGAGGATGAAAAGGGTAAAGATGCCGGTGGAAGGCGAGATGTAGGAGAACGCGACCGCGAAGCTGGAGTAAACCCCCAGCACGCGCCTCAGCTCCTGCTGGTAACCGAACCTCGCGAGGTCCTGTACGTCCGCATGGTCGGCGTCGTTGTGCACGCTCAACGGGTACCCCTCCCCGGGCTTGTGGCCCGCCCCGAAACGTTTGTTACAGAAGTTGCGTGGAACCTATCACTCGGTGCGCTCTGCGTCAACGGCGGCGTAGCCCGGGGAGGGGGATTTGGGCCTACATCTGGACGATCGGGCGGACCTCCATGGCCCCAACCTGCGCCACCGGGCACTTGGCTGCGTACTCGACGGCCTCGTCCAGGTCCTTGGCCTCGATCACGTAGAAGCCGACGAGCTGGTCGCCGGTGTGCACGAACGGCCCCGAGGCAGTCTCGGTGCGGCCGTTCCGGACGCGTACTGTCTTCGACGTCTTAGACGGTTGGACCGGGTCGCCTGCCTTGAACATGCCCTTGCCGTCGATCTCGGCGAAGTAGTTGTTGAAGGCGTCGTTCTGCGCGTTAAACGCCGGCGTGCCCGGGGCGGGCATCTTCGACTCGTCGGCATAGAGAAGGTAGAGGTACTTCACGATTGACTCCTTTTGAGCTCCGCCGCCCCGGTCGGGGCTGCGTCTATACGGGTTTGGCCTGGTTGAGGACCTGCTCGCGGGTGACGCCCTGCATGTGGTGAACCTCGCTTGCGTGCTCCTGCACGCCCTTCACGAGCTTCTCCTCGTCGTCGGTCTCGAGCACCCAACCGCATTCACATTCGACTCGCTTCTTCATGGCACTCCTTGATTTGTCAGGCCTGACGACCCCATGTTCACCGGTAGGGTTTGGGGAATCTTTGGAATCCGTTGCCCTAATTCTCCGGGCTCACGACCAGGCGCCAGGAGTTGCGCAGCGCAACGGCGAACAGCGTGAGGAACGCGCTTGCGACTGTTGGGACACCATCTACCTGCCCATTCAAAAGTTGAATCGCTCCCACGGTCAGGTAGCCGTACACGATGAAAGGAAGGATGAGCAGCCAGAAGCTCTGCGCCACGCGGTGGCGGCGCCCCTTCTCGGCCAGCCGGACCACAGGCCACCAGATGCGCACCGTACGGAACAGGACGAAGGCGACGACGATGGCGATGACCTCGCCATGAACCCGGGGTGAGAGTCCAGGCATGAGGAAGAAAAGGGATAGCGCAAAGTCGGTGGACAGAATCGTCAAGGTGCTCTGCGCTAGAGCGGCCCACCGATTCTTGGGATCTTTGAACACATCGATGTGCAGCTGCGTCGCCACGAAGAGGAGGCCGACCAGGGTGGCAGCGCTGCCTGCACTGGTTGCGAAGAATAGGTTCCAATCTCCCACGATCTACCGATTATCCGTGCATAGGTGGCGATGCTCAGGATCTACCTGACCGGCGAGGTGCAGGTCGAGAACGGCGATCGACTCCTGCGCGAGTCGCAGCTGGGCGGACCGCAGGGTCGATTCGTGCTTGCGTTCCTGGTCGCCGAACGCAAGCGCGCAGTTGCGCAGGCGGAGCTGGCCGAGGCGCTTTGGCCGGAGTCGCTTCCTCCTTCCTGGACCCTGGCGCTGAGCGCCATCGTAAGCAGGCTGCGTGCGCGCCTTTCCGGGGTCGGCCTGCCGCGCGGTCGCATCATCGGCAACGCGTTCGGCTGCTACCAGTTCACGCCGCCAGGCGAGACATGGGTAGATGTCGAGGCGGCGCTGGCGGGAGTCGATGCCGCCGAAGGCGCGCTAACAGCCGGCAATCCCCAGGCGGCGTATGGCCCATCGCTCATCGCGACCACGATCCTTCGACGTCCCTTTCTGCCCGGGCATGAGGGGACGTGGGTCGACGACCGCCGCGCAGCGCTCGCGTCGAGCCTGACCAGAGCTTTGGACTGCAGGGTGGAAGCGCTCGTCGCCAACAACGAGCTCGTACTGGCCCTGAACCATGCACGCGAGGCCGTGCGCCTCGAGCCCTACCGCGAGTCGGGCTACCGCCGGCTGATGCGCCTGCTCGCCGACAACGGCGACCGCGCCGAGGCGATTCGCGTCTACAACCAGTGCCGCGACCTGCTTCAGCGCGAGCTGGCGGTCGCTCCATCGGCCGAGACCGAGGCGCTTTTTCGCGAGGTGTCGGCCTGAAGAAGGGACGCGCCTTTATGCGTCGTCCTTTCCGGCCTCCTCTTTGCCTCGTCTCGCGAGCTCGGCTACAACGGCCGGGTCGGCCAGGGTTGTCGTGTCGCCTAGCGGCCGGTTCTCTGATACGTCTCGCAGCAGCCGGCGCATGATCTTTCCCGATCGCGTCTTCGGCAGCTCGGGCGTGAACACGATGTTGGCGGGAGCCGCGAACTTGCCGATCACCTTGCCGACGTGCTCGCGCAGCTCTTTCAAGATCACCGGCGAGCCTTCCTTGCCGCCTTTCAGCGTCACGAAAGCCACTATGGCCTGGCCGGTCTGGGCATCGTTGCGACCGGCGACGGCCGCTTCGGCGACCAGCGCGTGGCTGACCAGGGCGCTCTCCACCTCGATAGTCGAGATGCGGTGGCCGGATACGTTCATGACGTCATCGATTCGTCCGAGGAGCCAGAAATCACCGTCCTCGTCGATACGGGCGCCGTCGCCCACGAAATACGTGTCCTTGAATCGGCTCCAGTAGGTCTCGACGTATCGCTTCGGGTCGCCGTAGATGCCGCGCAGCATCGCCGGCCATGGCTTGCGGATCACGAGATAACCGCCGCCGCCCGGCGGCACTTCTTCGCCGGCATTGTTGTAGACCGCTGCGTCGATCGTCGGAAACGGTTTCGACGCCGAGCCTGGCTTCAACACGCTGATTCCCGGCAGGGGCGTGATCAATATCATTCCGGTCTCGGTCTGCCACCACGTATCGACGACAGGCGTGCGGTTGCCGCCTATGTGCTCGCGATACCAGACCCATGCCTCCGGGTTTATGGGCTCGCCAACCGTCCCCAGCAACCGCAGTGAGCTCAGGTCGTGCTTGGCTGCGTACTCGGGGCCCCACTTCATGTGTGTGCGAATCGTGGTGGGGGCCGTGTAAAGGATGGACGGTCGATAGCGTTCGACGATCTGCCACCAGCGGTCCTTGTCCGGGAAGTCCGGGGTGCCCTCGTAGATGATCCCGGTCGTGCCGTTGGCCAGGGGCCCGAACACGATGTAGCTGTGACCCGTCACCCAGCCGATGTCGGCTGCACACCAATACACAGAATCCGGCTTGATGTCGAAGATGTAGTTGTGGGTCGTCGACACGCCGACCAGGTAGCCGCCGGTCGTGTGGATGATCCCCTTCGGCTTGGCCGTGGTGCCGCTCGTATACAGCAGGTAGAGAAGGTCCTCTGAGTCCATCGGCTCGCATGGACATGACGCAGGGTCGGCACTCATCCCCTGGAGCATCTCGTGCGCCCAGAGGTCTCGGCCCTCTTTCATATTCACCTCGCCAGCGGTGCGCCTGACCACGATGCATGTCTTCACCGTCGGAGATGTCTCGACGGCCGCATCAGCGTTGGCCTTCAGCGGTACTCGATTGCCGCGGCGCCAGCCCTCATCCTGCGTGATGACGTAGGTGCACTCCATGTCGTTCAGACGCCCGGACAGCGCTTCGCCGCTGAACCCTCCGAACACGACTGTGAAAGGTGCGCCGATGCGCGCGCATGCGAGCATCGCGACTGGGAGCTCCGGGACCATGCCCATGTAGATGCCTACGTGTGTCCCTTTCTCGACCCCTACCTTCTTCAGGCCGTTCGCGAAACGGACGACGTCGTGCTGGAGGTCTTTGAAGCTGATCTGGCGCCGGTCGTCGTCGGGCTCGCCTTCCCAGAAATACGCAACCTTGTCGCCGAGCCCCATCTCGACGTGCCGATCCACGCAGTTGTAGCAAACGTTCAGCTTGCCGCCGATAAACCATTTCGCATACGGCGGTTTCCACTCGTACAGGTCTTTCCAGGGTTCGAAAAATGAGACGCGCTTGCTCTCTTCGGTCCAGAACTCCTCGAACCCCTTGTTGTAGATATCGGGCTGCGCGTTGGCTTGCCGGCTGAAGTCGGGCTCCGGCGCGTACCGCCTGATCTCAACCTGCATCGTCTCGATCGCGTGTTCGCCCGGCGTGCTCGCGCTCACTTCTACGAAGTTACCTCATAGCGGCTGAATTCGTTTGTGACGCCATTTTTGACAGCCGAAAGAATGTTCAAGCGACTCATCCAGGGCCGAGCAGCGTTGGCCCAGTAACAGCAGAAATCCAAACAGGCCTGGTGAGCGAATGCAACATGGCGCAATCGGGCTACGTAGTGCCATCACGGCGCTCTGGCAAGAAGACCTGAGAGCGGTTCGCGAAGACCGCTACGACACAGACCGCGGGAAGGAAGGGCTGGCTTTCATCCGGCGCTTCAACGCCGCTGTTGGGGAGCTTCGCGTGCCCATTCAGCAAGCGTGGGGCGCCGGCGCCCTGGTCCACATCGCGGACAACCCCGACGTGGCCGGTCCAGGAAATCGTGTTTCGCAGACTCGAATCAAGCTGCGCAACCACGGCGACGTGGTCGTCGCGGAGGCGTTCTCATATTCCGATGGCTCGGCCACGCCAAACGCGGCGCTTGGCCTGGACCGAGAGATACCGGTGGCCGATATCGATCCGCTTGCGTTTGTCCATGAGCTCTATCGAACCCTGGTCACCTTTCTGCAGACAGCGTTGAGCGTCGACCTGGCGCTTACAGGGCCGTCATGGCTCTACGAGCAGTTGGTGGCTGATTACTTCACGGCCAACGCGAGCTGGCCGGTCCTCGGCGAGCTCTATCAGAGAGTCACGCGGGAGTTTGCCGTCGAAGAGAGCTACGAATCAGTCACCGGCATGTTCAAGGCTGAGGGACTGGCCAATGGCGACCTGGCTGTGAGCCTTGGCATCGACCACCTGCATCGCTGCCGCGGCACCCAGCCCGACATGGACAACTTCGTGCAAGCGATCAACCTCGCAGTCGAGGCGGACCAGGCGATGTGCCGAGTCAATCGCGAAGATGCGGCACGCGAACTCAACCTCGACGAGCTCGCCGCGACCAAGCTCGGCCGACTGCTTTCGTTGGCGCCCGACATCTGTCGTGATCGCGAGGCGTCAGAAGACCTCGCCAGCTGGAGCTTCCTGCCTTCGTACAACGTGCACTTCTTCCGTCGTGTCAAGACGATCGATGACTACCTGGCGACGTGCGCGACCGTGAACCTGAGCAATGGAGCGGTGGCGGGCTCGCTCGTCACCCAGCCGGAACGAGATTCTCACGACGAGCCGGCCGCATTGCCCGACGGCGTGGTCACCTTCCTGATGACCGACGTTGTCGAATCGACACAGCTGTGGCTTCAGAGCCGGGCGCAGATGTACGGCGTGATGAGGCGCCACGACCAGCTGCTGACGACGGCCATCGAGGCCAACAACGGAATCGTGCTCAAGGAACGGGGAGAGGGCGACAGCTTCTTTGCGGTCTTCAACCGGCCGACCGACGCGCTGGCGGCCGCGCTTGCGGCCCAGGTCGCGATCATGTCCGAGCGCTGGGCCGAGAGGATCCCGATCAACGTGCGAATGGCGATCCTGACCGGCGAGGCCGATGCCCACGACCGCGATTACCGCTCACCGGCTGTCAACCGGTGCGCGAAGCTCAGGCGCCGGGCGGTGGGCAACCAGATCCTCGTTTCTGAAACGACCTATTCGATCGTGGCCGACATCCTGCGAGACGACATCCACCTCGTCGGGGTCGGCAAGCGCCGCCTCGAGGGGCACGACCGGCCGGAAGAGGTCTATGTCCTTCAGCATGCGGATGTGGCCCTCGACCACCTCGTCCAGGAGGACGACCTACCTGCCTGAAGGCGGCCGCCGCCCTCCGCATCGCACAATGAAACGGAAGGATCGAGTGCATGAGGTTGTTGCAGTAGGGCGATGAACAAGCTGATCGACCGGTATGCGGTCGTATTCGTGGCGGTCGCGGCGACGCTGTGGGCTTCGGACGCTTACTTCCGCAACCAGCTGGTCCAGCACCTCAGCTCGCCCCAGATCGTCGTCGCCGAGGACGCGCTGGTGACACTGTTCCTGCTGCCGGTGCTCATCCGCAGCCGCCACGAGCTCAGAGCTCTCGGCGCTCGCGGATGGACCGCCGTCGGCATCATCGCGGCGGGCGCGCAAGCGCTGGCGACCATCCTCTTCACGGCCTCGTTCTCGATCGCGGCACAGCACCAGCTGTTCGCCGAAACGTTCGTGCTGCAGCAGACGCAGCCCTTGATCGCGATCGTGCTCGCCTGGATCGTGCTCGGCGAACGCCGTCGGCCGTGGTTCTGGCCCGCTGCGGCGGTTGCGATCGTTGCCGTATACATGGTGCTGTTCGCGAGCGACCCGTTCTCGCCAGTATCCGCGCTGAGGAACGGGCGCCTGGAGGTCGGACTCCTCGCGCTGGGCGCCGCCGCGCTGTGGGCAAGCGGCACGGTGCTCGGTCGGTTCGCCCTCGGGTCGATTTCCTTCTGGAGCATGACCGCACTGCGATTTACGCTGGCCCTGCCGGTCCTGGTGATCGTCGTGCTGGTGCAGAACGGGCTCGGCGGCTTCGGCCATTACCGCCCAATCGACTTCGTGCCCAACCTGCTCGCCATCGCCATCGTTCCCGGGCTGCTGGCGCTTCTTCTCTACTATCGGGCGCTGTCAAAGACCCCAGCGTCGCTGGCCACCATCGCCGAGATGGCCTACCCGGTCGCGGCTACGCTCATCGCCTCGGCGCCCCCGCCCTGGGGCTTCAACCAGCCGATCTACCCGACCCAGATCCTCGGCACGGCCCTGCTGCTCGCGGTCATCGTCTTCCTCAACTGGACGCGAGAGAAAGCGCCGCCGGTCGTCGTGCCCGCCGTCGGCGGGCGCGAGCTGACGCCCGTCTAACGAACCACGTGCTCTAGCGGGCCACTCCTTCGAGCCACGCGGCCGCGTAGTCCGCGACCTCGTCCCAACCTTCCTGCGCGATGATCCAGTGGCAGCGGCCTGGAAATTCTTTGAAGTCGGTTCGGGCGTGCGACCGTGCATATTTTCTGAAATTCGAGCGGTTCAATCCGGCGGCCACCACGTGGTCTCGCTCCCCCGCGATCATCAACAGCGCGCCTCGCGCCGGGTTGCTGAAGTTCACCCGGACCGCGGTGCCGCCAAGAGCAGCCTGGAAGAAGATGCGGCCGGTCTCCGGGACCACGTGCTTGTCGTAGGCAGCTCGCGCATCAACCTCATCGAGCATGTTCGCGAACCCATATCGGAATTGTGGGTAGGTCATGTGGACGACGCCCTTGCGAGCCCCCGGCTGCAGGAGAACGGGCAGGTTGGCGCGGAACACGGACAGCTCGGTGGCAAACACACCGCGGGGCGGCGCCGAGTCGATGGCGACGCCCGCGGCGCCGAGCCCTCGGTCGAGCAGCATCTGCACGAACAGCCCTCCAAACGAGTGCCCGATCAGAAATGGAGGCTCGAGCTCGTCGCGGATGATGGCTTCGTAGTGGTCGACGATCTCCTGGACGCCGAGCCCGGCCAGCCCGGACGGGCTCTCACGCTGCTCCTCGATCGATCGGTCCTTGCGCGGCCACGGCGGCGCAAGGCACCTGTAGCCACGCTTGGTATAGAAGTCTGCAAACTGGTCCCAGCAGGCCGGCGTAACCCACGCGCCATGGATGAACACGACCGTGGCCATAACGTGCGCTACCCTACGCGATCAGCACCAGGAGGGAGCTATGGCGGAGTACGGAACTTCAGTTGACACGACTGCAACACCTGACAAGGTATGGAAGATCTGGTCGGACATGTCGACCTGGGGCGATTGGAATCCGAACGTTTCCACTATGGATTGGCAGGGTGGGTTTCAGTCCGGTACCACCGGCGTCATGAACACTCGCGCGGGCCAGCATCACAAGATGAGTCTCGTCGACGTCGTGCCAGGTCGCAGCTTTGCTCTGCTGACCAGCGTCGTCCCCGGAACCACCTTTCGCTTCAACTGCCGCATCGAGGCCGCGGGTAGCTCCACCAAGGTGGCCCAGTACGTCGAGGTCAAGGGTCCGCTCGGTCCAATCCTGGGCGGGATGCTGGGTCCGCAGGTTTCGAAAGAGTTCGGGACGCTGCTCGCCAACCTTGCGAAAAAGGCGGAAGCCGCCTAGCGCAAGCGTGACATCGCCGCGCAGACCGCCTCAGCCTCGCCAGGTTGCAGGCGCCGTCCGAAGTTGCGCTCGAGGCTCTTGAGGAAAACCGTATGCGCGCGCTCGAATGCGCCCTCACCTTTGCTCGTCAGGTGTGCGAACACGCCACGCCGATCAGTGGGGCAAGAGCGCCGCTCGATCAGGCCGGCCTTGGTCATCTGCTCCAGCCGGCGGGACGCGCCGCTGTTGGTGATGCCGGCCAGCTTGGCCAGGTCCTGGTAACGCATCATGCCGCCTTCCGATCGGGACAGATGAAGAAGGACCTCGTACCAGACGAGCGGCATCCCGGCCTCGGGCAACATGTCATGTTCGAGCGCCGCGCTGATCTTTGCGTGGGCTCGAGCGAGGCCTTCCCATACCTGCTCGACCCCCGCGGTTCGGGCGCGTGCCATCACGGCGCCAATGGTATTCGCTGCTTTGGTGGACATAGGACATAAATAGGAAGGACGGGGCCGGCTCATGCCTGACCCCGTCCTCAGGGAACCTCTTACGCGCTGGCGAGCTCGGCTGCCTTGACGACGATCTCGGCTTCGACCTCGATCTTGATGTTGTGGCTGGCCATCGGGATCGCGCCGGCGAGCCCATCCCAGTTGAGCCCGAAGTCCATGCGATTGACCTGACCCCGGACGCTGATTCCGAGGCGCTCCTTTCCGCCGGTCATCGGGTCTGGCGTCCGGCCTTCGAGGGTCGCGGTCAGGACAATCGGCTTGGTGACGTCCTTGATCGTGAGGTCACCGTGAAGCTTGTAAGTCTCGGCGTCGATCGGCTCGACCCGATTCAGCTTGTAGGTGATGTAGGGGTACTTCTCGGCCTCGAAGAAGTCGGCAGAGCGGAGGTGGTTGTCGCGCATCTCCTGCCGGGTGTCAACGCTGGCGACTTCGATCTTGACCTCGCCATTGGTCTTGGCCAGTTCTTCCTCGGATCCTTCGAACCCGCCGTCGAATTTGGTGAAATGCCCGCGCACGGTTGACACCGCCAGATGCTTCGCTGTGAAGCCGACGGTGGTATGTGCCTTGTCGATCTCGTACTTGACCATTTGGTCCTCCAGGTTTTTCAAGCTTGCGTAACCGCAGCAACAGTGACTACTTGCTTGCGCACGCAACTATTCCCGGGGATCCAGTTGTTCGAGGGTCAGGCAGGCCTTCGCCGGTGGTAAGCCTCGGTCTCTTTGCGCCAGCTGAACCAGATACCGGCGGCCATTACAACCACATACAGCGCCAGGCCCACCGCCAGCAAGATCGGGCCAACCTTGCCGGCGCCGATCGCATAGCCAAGGGGCCCCCAATCCACGGTGGCGGCGGCGTTGAGCCAGGCGACCAGCCCGGTGGCGAAGGCTGCTGCTGCAAGGGTCCAGCGCTTCTCGGAGGGCGACATCTGCGTGATGTCGAAGCGGCGCTGCCGCGGCGAAACCTGAATCCGCCCCAGGCCGGCGATCAGCACCAGCCAGATAACCAGCATGACCACCCCGATGCCGAGGGCGATCGACGGGGTGGCCGTCCGGTCGATCGGCGAGAGGTCTGCGGAACCGGCCCAGGCCGCCATCGGCAAGGCCCAGATCAGGCTGGTGATGGCGGCGAAGCCTGTTTTTCCGAAGCGGTCAACGAGTCTGTTCATGGACGGGGTACCTCCGGGCCAGATATTGCTCGAACGTGATGGTGCCGTCGCGGTGGTCGGGGCACAAAAGCCGGCCGCTTGCGAACTGGTGGCTGAACTTGAACGGCAGCCACAGGTTGACAAGGCGCTTGTCGGGTTTGCGCGTGGCAAGCCACGAGGCCGCCAGGCTCTTGAAGTCCCGCACCTCGGGACCACCGAAGTCGTCGAGCAAGCCCGCCGGCTCGCCGGTGACGACCTCCACCACGCGCGCCGCCACATCGCTCGGGTCGACGGGCTGGAACTGCCACGCGAAAGGCACCGTGGCCAGCCGCGGGAGTTTGCTCAAGGCGTCGAGAAACAACTCCATGAGCGTGTGGAACTGGGTCGCGCGCAGGATCGACCAGGGCACGATGTTCTCCCGCATCACCGCCTCGGCCGCGAGCTTGGCCTTGTAGTACGGATACGCGACGCCTTCCATGCCGACGATGGAGACGTAGACGACGTGGCCGACCCCGGCCTCACGAGCCATCGCGACGAGGCGGCGTGTACCCAGGACGTCGGTGGATCGGTATCGCTGCGGGGCGGCTGCATGGGACGCGGCGTGGACTATCGCGTCGACGTCCTTGACCGCCAGCTCCAGCCCGGCGCCGGTCGCGATGTTGCCCTGGACCCAATCGTCGCCTTCTCCAGGTCTCCGGCTGAGGATGCGCACTTCATGACCGGAGTCGACGAGGCGCCTGACCACCTGGCGGCCGAGGGCACCGGTTCCGCCGGTTACGAGGACATGCATTGCGGAAGCCATCATCGGCCCGTGACTCGACGCTGATCCCTAACTAGGGTAATGCAAGCTCCTTGCATAATTGCTAATCTGCACCCCATGGCAAGGCCAAGCCACGTGCGCAACTCGGTTCGCGAGTTGCTTGAAGGCAACGAACGGCACGACTGGTCGATAGAAGACCTGCACGCGAGGCTTCTCCGGACCGGGGTGACCGCCGACTACTCCTCTGTGTTTCGCGCCGTTGGTTGGCTCCAGGAGCGTGGCGTGATCGCGCCGGTCTCGTTGGGTGATGGCCGGGTCCGATACGAGCTGGCCGGTTGGCACCACGATCATGTTCGGTGCGACGCGTGCGGGAAGGTGTCTTCGCTCCCGGAATGCCTTCTCGAGCAAGCCGGCAATCGTGTTGAGCAGGGGACGGGCTTCATCGTGACCAGCCATCGCCTGGTGTTCTCCGGCTTGTGCCCTTCGTGCCGGTAGAGATGGGCTGATGCGCGGGTGGCTTGCGGTTGCGTTCGCCGGTGTCGCGTTCTTCTCAACTGTGGCCGGCGGCTTGACGGCGTTGCGATGGCCGGGTCGTGTACAGGCGTTGGCCGCGCTCGCAGGTGGAGTGGTGCTCGGGGCAGCCTTCTTCGACCTCCTTCCGGACGCGATCGATCGCGCCACAGCACTCCACATGTCGACGCAGCTAGTTGTCGGTGCCTCGTTGGGGGGCTTCCTTAGCTTCTACACACTCGAACGTTTCGTCCATCACCATCACGAGGAGGATGAACGGCCCAATCGCGCGGGTCTGATTGGAGCGAGCGGATTTGTAGTTCACAGTGTCTTCGACGGGCTGGCGATCGGCCTTGGCTTTCGAGTCAATACTGCCTTGGGATTGCTCGTTGCCATTGCAGTGATCGGTCACGATTTCTCCGACGGCCTCAACACAGTGTCCTATTTGGTGACGCACGGCCAGCCGCCCGGGCGTTCACGGTGGTGGTTGTTGGCCGATGCGATCGCGCCGTTGGCCGGCGCGATATTCGCTTCGCTCGTACCAGTTCCCCCGGAGGTCTTTCCGGTTGCGATCGGATTCTTCGGCGGACTCTTTGTCTATGCGGCGTCGTCGATATTGCTGCCCCGCGCCAAAGAGCTGGCCCCGCAAACCGCCCTCCCCTTGACATTGGGTGGCGCGACGGCGATGTTCCTCATCACGCGCCTGGCTTGACCTAGCCTGTGTCGCTTGATGCGTGGGAGGTGAGGTGCCTGCCGAAGAATGCCATGACACGCAACCAGGAGTCTTTGGCGGCCTGTTCGTTGTAGGCGCGGCCGCCTTCGGCGAAGAACGAGTGACGAGCCCCGGGATAGATCTTGATGTCGTGGTCGATCCCGTATCCATTCAGCGCCTCATCAAGCGCCCGGCCGGCGCGGGCGGTGAAGTCCTTCTCCGGGTATGAGCCGACGACCGGGCACGCGCGGCTCACGGCATCGATAGGTCTTGGGTTGGCGGCGTAGAACGGTGCGATGGCCTTGAGACGGTCGTCGGTGCACGCCCATGCGATTGCAAACCCTCCGCCCATGCAGAAGCCGATCGCGCCGATGCGCTGTGGATCGACCTCGGACATCGAAGCCAGATAGGACAGGGCTGCTCTCAGGTCGCCAATGCCCGCTCGATCCACTCTGCCAATTAGCATCCCGGTCATGTACCGGGCCATGCACAGGGTGCGATTGCGGCCGGAGAAGAGGTCGACGGCCAACGCCGCGTAGCCGCTGTCGGCGAAGCGGCGGGTGATGTCCTTGATGTTGTCGTTGAGGCCATAGGCCTCGTGGATGACCACCACGCCCGGGTGTGGACCGTCGCCGTTGGGGAGAGCGGCGAAGCCTCCGCCCTTGAGGTCGAGTCCGTCGATTGCGCGCGTCTTCATCTATATGGAGCCGGAAAAAGATGGTAGCGGGGCCTAAAAGGTGGAGTCGGAAGGGCGGGGTATCATCGTTAGCTGCAGCGACGTCGTGGGCCCGTGGCGCAGTTGGGAGCGCGTCTGAATGGCATTCAGAAGGTCAGGGGTTCGACTCCCCTCGGGTCCACCAGATATTTGAATACAAATCGCCGCCGCAGCTGGTCCACCAGGTCTCCACTGGGTCGGCTTGACATCAAATTTGACACCCTATTGAAGTGCCAGCCGAGCCTTCTGACAGGCCAACAGCTGCCTCCGGTCCAGCAACCGATAGGGCGCTTCAACTTTTTAAGGGCTGGTTCTGGAGCCCGCCGCGTCCGCATGGCGAAGCGATCGTCGATCGTAGGGTCAGCCCCCTCGAGCTTCTCTATGACCTCGTGTTCGCCGCCGTAATCGCTCAAGCAGCAAGCCGTCTGGCCGCCCACCTCTCAGCGGGCGGGCTCTTCGAATTCACGACAGTCTTCTCGCTGACCTGGATTGCGTGGGCCAACGGTTCGCTGTATCTAGAGCTTCACGGCCGACCTGACGGGAGGACGCGCACCTACTTCTTCCTTCAGATCGGCATTCTCGCGATCCTCGCCGCGTACGCAGCCGATGCTGGCGGTGGCGGCGCGGGTTTCGCCATCACTTACACGACTTTCCTGATCTTGATGACGTGGCTCTGGTATGAGGTCCGGCGCGAGGACGCCCGCGTGCATCCTGAGTTCTTGACTGACACCGGGCGCTACGTCGTGGCGATGGCGGTTTCGGTCGTCGTGATCCTGGTCAGCGCCTTATTGCCGGCACAACAGCGACTCCTTGTCTGGGCGATCTTCACCGTTGCCTGGGTGTTCTTGCTGTTGTTTTTCGGACGCGCCCGTGTCGGCTTGGGCGGAGGCATGACTCCCACCGATTCGCTGGTTGAGCGTTTCGCAACGATCACGATCATCGTCCTGGGCGAGGTCGTGTTCGGCGTCGTCGATGGACTATCGCAGTCGGCACACGATGTCACGACAATCTCGACCGGAATGATCGCGTTGGCGGTCGGCTTCGGGTTCTGGTGGATCTACTTCGACGTCGTCGGAGGCAAATTACCGAAGCCCGACGGTCGCGCCCTCGCCAACTGGATGCTGAGCCACTATCCGATCACGCTTTCGATTGCAGTTGCCGGAGCCGGGATGGTCAGCCTGATCGAACACGCGCATGACGACAGCACTCCCGAGCCCACGTCATGGCTCCTCTCAGGGGCTGTGGCTGTGGGTCTGGTGTTCTTGATCCCGACTTGGAGAGCCCTCGCGGATGCCAGCCGGCTCGCATCTGTCTACCGACCGCTTTGGATCGCAACTGTCGCAGGGGCAGTGGCGAGCGTGATCATCGGCTGGGCCCGACCGGCGCCGTGGCTGCTCGCACTACTGCTGGTGGCCGTTCTGGGGCTGGTCTGGGCCGTCGCCGTGCGCGGATTTGCGCTTGCCGGCGCGTGGGGCCCAGACCGGTCCGAGGCCCAGCGCTAGCATTCCGACCAGGGCGGCCGACAACATCGGGCCACAGATTTCGTAATTTTGGCTGTCGATGGACGGCGTGCAACTCATAACGAAGGCACCACGGCGGTTCGAATCCACATGGCCGAGGATTGCCGCTTGAGCGCAACTGCTGTCAGCCACCACGCGCCCTACGCTCGGCGGTGCGAAAATCTGCGCTGGCCGAATGTCCGAGTTTGCAGCTAGCGCACTGATCAACCGGCCCAGCGAAGACGTTTGGAGGTTCATCTCCGACCCGCTGAATGCAGCCGTGTGGGGGCGCGGGGTGTCGGATGTGGTGATCACATCTGACGGGCCAGTCGGTTTGGGCACGACCCTCGGGCTGCGGATGTCCGGCTCAAAGATGCAAGCACGGATAATCAAATACGAAGCTGACAGGGCGTTCACACTCGAGTTCACGTCAGGTCCGGTGAAGGGCAGCAAGCTCACCTACTCGGTCCAGTCGGTCGAGGGCAAGACCACACTGGCGACGGATCTTGAGATGAGGCTCAGCGGCGCCTGGAGGATCTTCTACCCCATTCTCGTCCGACGGAGGATCAGGGATCGGGAGTGGGGCGTCATCAACGTGAAGCGGATTCTGGAAGCACCAACTTCAGCCGGCGTCTAGGGCGGAGGGTTATGTACACAACCGCATAGCGCCTTCACACGTCGGCTGGCCAATGGAGTTTCGCATCTCATCGACTAGCCCTAAGTTCGGCGTCCGGAACGAAAGTCTGAGAGAAGCCCGCCCGAGGATGCCCGGCCCTCGCGCGCATGGAGGCCTGGCTGGGCGCACAATGAACCTGCCGGCCGGGCGCCCTCCGCCGGGTGCCTTCGTGCCGGGGTGACCCAGGAGGTAACGCATGAGTACGACCGCGACCGCTCAACGCAACGTCGAGCTCGCCCGCAAGGGCTACGCAGCGTTCAACGAGCAGGACATCGAAACCGTCAACGCTCTGATCAACGACGACGCCGTCTGGCACGTCGGCGGTAGCTCGGCGCTGACGGGCGATTACAAAGGAAAGGCCGCCATCCTTGACTTCTTCATGCAGTTCGGCCAGATGACCGAGGGCACATACAAGGCCGACATCCACGACATCCTGGCCAACGACGAGCACACGATCGTGATGGGTACTGAGCACATGACACGCAAGGGGAAGAAGTTCTCGGACAGGTTCGTCGACGTCGTCCACCCCGACCAGGACGGTAAGGTCAAAGAGTTCTGGCGGTTCGTAGAGGACCAGGGCAAGATTGACGCGTTCTTCAACGACTGACGTCTAGGGGTAGAGACTGCGTGTCCTGCGTGGCCGACGCCACGCGGGACACGGCCTGCACGTAGGCGGCATGCCGCATGTCCAGCGTCTTTGCCTCTGTTGTGTTGAGGACCTCGCCGAAAGGCCTGGTCATGGGGACCCATGCACACGTAGGGGCTAGAGGCAGTTCCGACTCATGGCGACGGGTTGATTGCGTAGGCGTAGAACGAAGGGATGCCACTCAAGAGGGCGTTGCTTTCGTTCGCCCCGGATGGGGGCAATGTTCCGTCGAATCGAGGCCGAACAGCGGGAGTAGTAACCCTCGTGGGGTGTGTTGCGACGATCCTGGTCGCGTTCCTGCCCTGGCTGGAACAAGCCATTTTCGCGGACTCGCTGGCCGCGTTGACAATCCACGATACGGGCCGCCTACTCATTGTCCTCACGTTGGTCTCAGCGGGCATCGCGGGTGGTGTGCTCCTCCGGCAGCCGGCAACAGCCGCGCTCGCGATCATACTCATCGTCTTGGCGCTGGCTCAGCTGGGGCTGGCGATTTTGATCAGCGTGAACATTCTGCACGCGATCGGTCAGGCGGATTCCCACCAGGTCTACATCGCAGCTATAGGAACCGGCGCCTATGGCGGCGTGCTGGCTGCCGTGATCACCATGGCAGGTGGACTCTTGGCGTGGACCAAGCGGCGTCGCGTATAGACAATCCCGACCACCTCGATCGCCACTAATAAGGAGGACGCTGGACATGTCTATGCAAGCCGGCCTGAATCGCATCGCACGAGTCCTTGGCGTTGCGGCAGCGGACCTGCCAGTCGAGGGCAGGCTGCCTTCGTTCGAGGGCGCGAACGGCTGGCTCAACTCGCAGCCGCTGACGCCGAGTGGTCTGCGCGGCCGTGTCGTCGTCGTCCAGTTCTGGACCTATACCTGCGTCAACTGGTTGCGCACGCAGGCGTACTTCCGGGCCTGGTCGCAGAGGTATCGGGATCAGGGTCTCGTGACGATCGGCGTACACACGCCCGAGTTCAAGTTCGAGCACGACCTCGACAACGTGCGGTGGGCAGTCAAGGCGAGAAAGATCGACTACCCGGTGGCGATCGACAACGACTTCGAGGTGTGGCGTGCGTTCGCCAACAACTACTGGCCTGCTCTCTACTTCGTCGACGCTGAGGGCCGGATCAGGCATCACCGGTTCGGCGAAGGCGACTACGAGCGATCGGAGATGGTCATCCGGCAGCTCCTCTCCGAAGCTGGCGTCGAAGACCTAAGGCCCGGGCTGGCTTCGATCGAACCGAACGGCGACGAGGTTCAGGCCGATTGGGAGGACCTCGGGTCGCCGGAGAGCTACCTCGGCTACGACCAGGCCACCGGATTCGATGCCGGCGGCCGTGCAGAGTGGGACGAACCTCACATCTATGCGGCGCCAGCGCACCTCCGGCTCAACCGTTGGGGACTCACGGGAGATTGGACCATCCGGTCCGACGCAAGCGCGCTCAACGGTCCTAGCGGACGGGTCGCGTATCAGTTCCACGCGCGTGACGTGAACCTCGTCATGGGGCCGGCGCGAAAAGGCATGACGGTGCCGTTTCGTGTGTTCCTAGACGGTCAGGTCGCAGGGGCCGACCACGGAGGCGATGTCGACGCCAGCGGCAAGGGCACGGTTGTGCAGCAACGGATGTATCAGCTGATCCGTCAGGCAGGAACGATCCTCGACCGCCGGTTTGAGATCGAGTTCCTCGAGGGCGGCGCTGAAGTCTTCTGCTTCACCTTTGGATAATCCGCTGTGAGAACTCCTGAACGAGCCGGGGTTGAATTCAACTGTCGTCCGATTCAAAGGCGGACCACCGGGTCATTTCGGCTCGAGGACCACGACCGCCGTTTCGGACGACCGCAGGGTGGCATATGCGTCGACGTCGTCGCCGTAGCCGCTGTAATTGCGCACCTGGGCCCATAAACGCGCCCGTTCCTCCCCCTCCGCGGCTCGCGCACGGACCTCGCGTGAGCCGTTCTTGAGCTCGACAATGGCATCGGGATGTGCCTGGAGATTCAGCCACCAAGCGGGCTCCGCATCGGCCCAGCCGTTCATCGCAAGCGTGACGAGGTTCGGTCCATCCTCGTAGTAACCGAGGATGGCGGCGCGCTCTTGACCAGAGCGGCGCCCGACGGTCTTCAGGCGCAGGTAGCCGAATTTGCCGCCCGGTGTCGGCGTCGCGAGCCCGCGCCGCCCGCCGGTAAACCGATGAATCGCGCGGTGCAC
>DASVEP010000112.1:0-4132 GCA_036380475.1 Candidatus Dormiibacterota bacterium | reverse complement strand
GGCACCGTTCGCGAAAGCACACGCAGGTCACGCCGCGAAAACCACTCCGGGTGCGCGACGAACGAGATGTCGTGCACCGTGACGACAACTGGGCATCTCGCCCAGATCGGAGCGCTGTAGGTCGTGTGCAGCAGGTCGAGGCCGTCGCGAACGCTGCGCGCGGGCAGGTCGATCGTGAGCCTGATCCACGGGCTGGGTGTCACCAATCGGTGGAATTGAAGGTGCGGGGCATCGCCGGTCCATTCGTGGCCGACGTGATAGACGTTCAGCTCAAAGTCTTGATCGAGCTCTGAGAAGCCCGAGACCAGGCCTCGTACGTAGGTTTCGTTGCCGGTCTCGCGCCCTCCTGCCATGTGGGCATCGAGCCCGATCCGTTTGATGCGCCCCAACTTGGTGGACTGTACCCTAGCCCCGTGCTGGTAAGCGACAGGTCGTCTCAACTTGTGACGGCGGGTCGCTATCGCATCACACAGACGCTTGCGGTGGCCACGTGCGCGCTGACCCCGGCGTACGTCGTGCGCTGGCACCTTGGGCCCATACCGACGACCGTTCTCGAGAACGCGATCCTACTAACGGTCGCTGCATTCGTCGTGGAATCCGTGAGGCAGAAGGCTGTGCCGGTGTGGCGCACACCGGTGACCGTGCCGGCGATCCTGTTCCTGGTCGCGGGCGCCATCTCGATCGTCGTGGCGCCGGATCATCGTGCGGCCCTCGGGCTCTACCGCGCGTATCTCATCGAGCCGATTGCGTTTGGCCTCGTATTGATCAACGTCGTTTCGACCGCGAATCGTGGAGCCGCCATCGTCGCGGGCCTCGCCGCCGGCGCAACGGTGACCGGCATCGCCAATGCGTTTGTCGTCGTGCAGGCCCTGCGTCATCACACGTACGACGTCGTCAACACACCTCCAGTGATCATCTACAACACGGCCAACGCGGTGGCTCTGTACCTGGTCCCGATCATCGCGTTCGCGGGCGCCGTCGCCCTTCACTGGGCCGACCGCACGGTGCGGTTGATCGCGTGGGGCGTGGTTCTCGTTCTGGGCCTCTGCGTGCTTCTGAGCTTTTCGCGCGGCGGTTATCTCGCGCTGCTGGTCGTCGCCGTCGGGCTCGCCCTAAGCCACCGACGGCGCTGGCTGCTGCTCGCCGGCGGGGTCGCAGCCGCGATCGTGTTGATGCTCATTCCGACGATTGGCAACCGGATACGCACCGACCTCGACTTCAGCAACGGACACAACACGCTCGTCGGACGCTTTCACCTGTGGTCAGTGGCACTGCAGATGCTTCGCGATCACCCGATCTTCGGCGCCGGGTTGTCCGGCTTCGCCACCGTGCTCGGTCCGTACTGGAACCCGACCAACATCGATCGCTTCACGTACCCGCACAACATCGTGCTCAACTTCTGGACTGAGGTCGGATTGCTTGGGTTGACCGCGTTCGCGTGGATCATGATCGCCGGCTTCATCCGCTCGTGGGGCGGATGGCGGCACGCGACCTCAGATTGGCGGGCGGTCCACCTCGGGGTCGTGCTCGCGCTCGTCGCCGTGGTCGTGCACGGCCTGGTCGATGTCCCCTACTGGAAGAACGACCTGAGCCTGGAGTTCTGGACTCTGCTCAGCCTGACTCTCGCTCCCGCCGCGTTGTGGCAGGTATCTCGGCAAGGCGGCCGAAGCCCCGCCAGGAGTTCTGGTTCCGCCAGCTGATCCGCACGTCGCGCAGCTCGGCGCGCTCAAACCACGCTTCGAACTCTTCACGCCGCAGGTAGAACGCGACGGGCGCGACGAGATGGTCGAACACGATGTTGTAGTTCTGGCGAAAGTTGAAGGGCGACAGGCTGTAGAGGTAGTCGTGCGACGGCAGCACCTTGAACAAAGGTGTTCGTCGCGACGGGCCGTAGATCCCCTTAACAGTCGCATGCAGCACAACGGAAAGAGGCCAGGCGACAACGGGAAGCGCCGACGGCGGCATCCGGCTCGTGAACGTCTTGCGCAACGGATTGATGAAGCCATGCACTACGCCGTTGTTCTCCCGACCGTATACCCACGCGAAGATCGCGCCGCCCGGACGCAGCAGCGTCACCAGGGAACGGAAACCTGCTTCGGGGTCCGGCATGTGGTGCAGCACGCCGATCGAGTAGACGAAGTCGAACGGTCCGCCGGTTTCCGACCGCTTGAAGGGCGGCCGGTTGATATCGCCCTGAACGACGTGGACGTTCGCCATCGAGCCGGTGTTGGCGTAGGCCGTTTCCACGGCGGCGCTGAGGTCCATGGCGACGACGTCACGGGCTCCGTACCTTGCCGCGTAGTACGTGTGCCGCCCGATTCCACAGCCCGCGTCCAGGACGATTTTGTCGCGGAAGAATTCCGGCTCGATGGGATGGATCCAATCCAGGAACTGCGCCTCGTAGAGGTCGTGCATCTCCACGAACTCCTGCCACTGCCAGCCGAACGCGTTGGCGGTCTTCTCTTCGGCCACCGAGAGATCGGGCGGCACAAGGCGCGGGACGCCGCGCGTCACCTGGAATGTCGCCCCGCACCCACCGCATGTCAGGCGCCCGCTGACGATCTCGTCCGGGTTCGCGGGATCCGTTTGCGTGTCGCTCAGCTCGAAGGCCGCCCCGCACAGCGGGCACGCCAGGAGCTCCATCAGCCGTGGCTTCATGCCTGCTTCCGCGCCACGCTCAGCAGCGACGCCCCGAACGGCATGTCCACGCGCCGGAGGACAGGGATCTCAGACTCGAAGACGCTGCGGAGCATTCCATTCGACCAATCCGGATGCAGGTTGTTCTCAGTGTTCAAATCGCGAAAACGGCGCTGAACCTTGAGCCACTGGCGGCCGAGGTAGATGACTGGCAGCAAGAACGCGGAGACATAGCTCTGGCGCTCGACCGACAAGCCGCTGCTGATGATGACGTCGCGCAGCATTCCATACGTGTATCGCCTCTTGTGGTGCGACACATCGTCCTGCAGGCTCCACAGCCAGCGGTGCGCGGGCGCAAAGATGAAGATCCTGCCGCCCGGCTTCAGTACCCTGCGCCATTCGCGCAGCGCGCCGGCGTCGTCGTCCAGGTGTTCGAGGACATCGAGCGCGGTCACGACATCGAAGGTGGCGTCATCGAACGGCAGGTGAAGAACGTCGGCCGCGCGCACGTTGAGGTGCCCGCGCTTGCGACAAAAATCGAGCGCTTGCTCGGCGATATCGACGCCCTCCGCGTGCCCGAGGTGGCTCATCTGCTGGAGCATCAACCCCGTGCCGCAGCCTGCGTCGAGGATCGAAAGGTCGGACCGTCCTGGATAGCGCTGCTCGATCCAGTCGAGGACGATACGTCGGCGCGCTGCGTGCCACCAGTGGGTTTCCTCGGTCCGGTAGAGGATTTCGTATGTGTGCAGATCCAATGCTTAGTGCCGGTCGTATTTAAGCAGAGGGAACCCAGAAGCTAATCTGGACGCCGACGTGACGCGTTGCTGACGATGCTGCTGCTGACGCTGGAGACGCTTGCTCTCGGCGTGGCGGTGTTGGCGTTCCTGACCATTCTCGGCCTCGGCATCACCGAGTATTTGCTGCCCGTCGAGGGCATGCAGCTGCTGGTCGCGCCGGCTGTCGGGCTCGCGGCTCTGATGCTCGGGTTTCAGTGGTTGAGCATTCTTGTGCCGCCCTTTGTCGTCGCGTTGATCGTGGCGGTCGTCACGGCACCCCTGACTGCATTGTTCGCGTGGCGCCGGCGGGCAGTGCTGCTTACCCGCTGGCGCGACCTGGCCGGTGCGGGCGCGATCGCGGCCGCCTACTACCTCGCCCTGCTCCAGGTGGTCATCGAGCGCGGCGCTCTCACGCTGGGTTCCTTTCCCGCCGACAACATCTTCATCTACGCGCAAGCCGGCCAGTACCTTCGCGACCACGCGATGCCCTCGGCGCTCCATGGGGTCGATGTCGCCAGCCCCGGCAGCTTTTATCTGACCTCGGTCGGCCTGTCGTTCCCGAACAGCGTCGGGCCGATCGATGCCGCCGCCAGCATGCTGACAGGCCTCCCGGTCTACGCGGTGTTCGATCCTCTGAATGCGCTGGGCCTGGCGATCACTGTCGGAGCGGTTTGGGTGTTCGTGCGTGATGGGCTCGGCGGCTCGTGGTGGGCCGCAGC
>DASVEP010000111.1:0-11386 GCA_036380475.1 Candidatus Dormiibacterota bacterium | reverse complement strand
CGAAGTGGTCGGGCATGGCCTGCACGACGTGATCCGGGAGCGCTGGCCGGCTTCGCGCGTCTTTACCTATTGGGATTACCGGGCGGGCATGTTCCACCAGGACCTGGGGATGAGGATCGACCTGGTCCTGGCCAGCGACGCAGTGGAGGCGCGGGTGCGGGCGGCCTGGGTCGACCGCAAAGCGCGCAAAGGCAGCGGGCCGAGCGACCACGCGCCGGTGATCGTCGACCTCGATGAGGCGCCCGATGGCGACATCGGCCCGGTCGTGCCTCCGCCCTCCGCCCCCGTGGTCCGCCGGGGCGAGGTCAAGCTGCCGCAGGCGCCTTAATCGCTGGAGGTCGCCGGTGCAGATAGCGGGCCGCGAGGTCCAGATCACCAACCGGGACAAGGTCTTCTTCCCGCTTGCCGGGTACACCAAGGGCGACCTCATCGACTACTACCTGGCAGTAGCCGAGGGCGCTCTTCGGGGCGTCGCCAATCGCCCGATGGCGCTCAAGCGTTTCGTCCAGGGAGCCGACGGCGAGGCTTTCTTCCAGAAGCGAGCGCCGACGAACCGACCGCCCTGGATCGAGACGGCGGTGCTCAGCTTTCCTTCCGGCCGAACCGCCGAGGAGATCGTCGTGCGCGACGCCGCCCAGCTGGCCTGGGTGGTCAACCTCGGCTGCATCGACCTCAACCCGCACCCCGTGCGCAGCGACGATCTCGACCATCCCGACGAGCTACGGATCGACCTCGACCCGATGCCGGGGGTGCCGTGGTCGCAAGTCCGAGAGGTGGCGCTCGTGGCGAAGGGCGTGCTCGATGACATGGGCCTGACCGGCTGGCCCAAGACCTCGGGCTCGCGGGGCATGCACATCTACTGCCGGATAGAGCGTCGCTGGACTTATCCCGAGGTACGCCGGGCGGCGGTGGCGTTCGCTCGTGAGGTCGAGCGGAGGGCGCCCGCGATCGCGACCTCCAAGTGGTGGAAGGAAGAGCGCCACGGAGTCTTCCTCGATTACAACCAGAACGCCAAGGACCGCACCATCGCCTCTGCCTATTCGGTCCGGCCGACGCCCGATGCTCGTGTCTCTACGCCACTCCACTGGGACGAGGTGCCCGACTGCGAGCCCGAGGCATTCACGCTGGGGACGGTGCCGGCCCGATTCGCCGCCATCGGCGATCCCGCGGCCGGGATCGATGCCGAGGCGGGGTCGCTCGAATCACTGTTGGAGATTGCTGCACGCCACGAGGCGGCCGGGTTGCCCGACGCGCCCTGGCCTCCGAACTACCCGCGGCAGCCGGGGGAGGCGCCGCGGGTCCAACCCTCACGCGCCCGCGGCCGCGCTGGCGCCGTCCCGCCGGCTGCTCCCGGCAAAGAGGTGGGCCCGACCGGCCGCCGCCGGACCAGGGTGCCCCTGATCGAGATCGCCCGCGCTCGGACGCAAAAGGAGGCGCGGGAGGGGCTCGAACGCTGGAAGTCGCGCCATCCGGACGTGGTTCGCCACCTCGAACCCGCCGACGTCCTGGTTGACGCGATGCGCGGCCGGAGTTCGGCTTGGTATCGAATCAGGGTCAACCTCATCCACGTTCCGCCTGACCAGCGCCCACCTCAGGAGCAACTCGAGGTCGACTACGACCCCTGGGCTGCCTACCGCAGCAAGCTCTAAGGTTCATTTCAGTTGCCCAGGTAACCCGAGCAAGTATCCGTACAACACCACAGCCCATGGAACGTCGCGGCTCGCGCACTCGTCCGCACATCTGATCAAGGGAGAGCCAACCACGGAACCCAAGGCAGCTGTATCGGTTGGGCTTTTGGCAAGGATTGCCGGCGGCCTCTACTTGATCGACATCGTCGGGGGCTTCTTCGCGATCGGCTATGTGCCGGCCGCCATTGTCGTCACAGGCGATGCGGCGGCAACCGCCCACAACCTCCAAGCCCACGAGATGCTCTATCGACTGGGCCTACTGGCTCACGTCGTGATCCTGTGCACGAATGTGGGGCTGGCGGTCATCTTCTATGACTTGTTCAAGATCGTCAGCAGGCGGATTGCGCTGTTGGTGGTGTTCTTCACCCTCATTGGGACGGCCGTCGAAGGTGCAGGCCTGGCGAATCAGTTCGCGCCTTTGTCGCTACTTCAAGGCGGTCGCTACGGAAACTTCACAGCGCAACAGGTGCAGGATCTGGCGTACCTGCCTATCGATCTGTTGGGAACCAGCTATGTCGTCAGCTCGGTGTTCTTTGCGTTTTATGGCCTGGCGATCGGGTACCTGGTCTTAAGGTCGGACTTCCTTCCCCGATTAATCGGGGTGCTGCTTGCCATCGGGGCGGTTAGCTACATGGCCTACAGCGTGACGAGCATTCTTTCGCCAGAGTTCGCGTCCCACCTGGTGCCCTATATCCAGCTGCCGTCCCTGGTTGGAGAAGGATCGTTTTGCCTCTGGCTCTTGGGCATGGGCGTGAATGCCCAGCGGTGGAATAACCGAGCCGGCACGTCGACCGAGGAGGCAATCCGGATCAGGTCGGTTGTCTAGCAGCCACCCTGCCGGCGAGGGCGGCCTCGATCTCGTCCAGGTGCTCACCGCGATGGTCGGCGCGAACGGGATTCAGGGGGCTGTTGTCGTCGATCTTCGCAACGAGCTCGGGAGACAGAGACGCCATGAGCTCGTCCGTCTCTTCGGCAATGCGCAAGGCGACCTCGGCCGCCTGGCGCGGAGGGATCGCGTGGATGAGCGGGCGGGTGGAATCGTTGATCCAGTCCACGTCCTCCGGCTCGGCCTCGGATGGTGTTAGGGTACCGTCGCGCTGCAGCTTCCTAGCGAGGAACAGCGCGCGGCCATCCCAGAATGCCGCGTGCCCCAGCACCCCTGCGACGGTCCAGTGTTCGTTGACCATCGAGCCGAGGTCTTTGTCGCTCAGCTTTGTAACCAGCGCTCTCAGGCGTTCGAGCTCGCGCTTGTTGTCCGCCGCATAAGAGCGTTCCATGCCGACTAGCTTCGCATTGTCAGCGCGAAGGGGTGTGTCGGGGTCGACGTTGTACCGGTTTATCGAGAGCGGCGGCCTCTTGGCAAACGAAGCAAACGTGGGCCGCGGCGAGACTCCCTGTCAGGTTCCAGCAGTCGCCCATACATCAGGCGCTCCGAAACCGCCGAGGTAGTCCAGCCTGGATCGGCATCCTCAGGCCGTTCTCCGAGTAACTGACGCCGCACGTCAGCGCGCAGCGAGGCGGCGTTTTTGCTTACCAATTCCTGAGATTCAGCGGTCGCGTGTCTCCACGCGGTCGTTTCTGGATCCCCGTATCTGAGCCCCCAGTAATTCGGAAATGAGCTTAGGAGGGGTGCGCTCGTCAAGGGAAAGGGTCCGTGCTCCAACTCAAGATTGCCGGACTTACCAGTAGGGAGGTCCGACAGGACCGCCGATTGGGACACTGCTGCCAAATGGCCGTCACCACTTGTACCGAGCAGCCAGTGCACTTCCATCGCCATCCACCAGGCCTGACAAATCCACCACACAAGTTCATCGATGGTGGCGGCTTTTGTGTACTCCCTGAAATACACGGTCACGGCCCCATACAGGTTCGCTTCGACGCCGACGAACATTGGGGAGCAGTCTCCACGTTCAAGCTCGCCGTACTCCAGATACGAGATACCTGTCGAGCTGTGGTTGTTGTGAAAGAAGTGCCCAGATCGTCGAAAGATCGGATCCTCCTGCAGTCGGGCGACCGAGGTCTGGAAGTTGGGGTCGAAGACCCCTAGATAGATGGAAGTTGGGCCTGGGCCGGGGCTTGGTGATACCGCGACCGATCCATCGACATAGGCTGAATAGGCTTTCAGCGGTCTATGGGCGAGCTCATCCGGTGATCTGACGCGCTCCGGGATCGCGGGCAGGCCGCGTCCCCACCGGTACGAAAGCCGCGCAAAGTGACTCGCCGTGGCCATCTCGATCCCTCAGGCTGCGCCATTGTATATGCAGGGTATTGGGGCGCAGGTGAGACTGCTCAGGCGCGACCGCAGACCCGAGCCGCCGTCCCCAGATACGTCCTGACGCAGCTCTCGAGCGAGGCGGCGTCGACCCACTCAACGTCCGCGTGTTCTCCGTGGCCAGACGGTCCGAAGGCGACAGTCGGAATGCCGGCGGCGTTCGTGAGCGCCATGTCCATCCAGTAAGCGACTCCGATCGCGTCCGAGCGGGCACCGAGCACATCGCTCGCCGATTCCGCCACAGCGACGGCGATATCGGAGTCCTCGCCGACCTCGGAAGGGTCGCGCGCGAGTGTCACCCTGATCGAAGCGTTTAGGGTGGGCACGTGGCGGCGCGCATGCTCGACGATCTCGTCGAGCTCGCGCAGGGCGCTCGCTCCATCCTCGCCTGGAATGGTCCGGCGTTCGATCTTGCAGATGCAGCGCGCGGGGTATGTACTCAACTCCTGACCACCTTCGATGAGAGACGCGTGGATAGAGCCCGTTCCGAGGAGCGGATGACGATGGCCACCGCGCAGCGTTTCGTCCAGCTGCGTCAACCCGGTCAGGACGGAGCCCATACGAGCGATGGCGTCGACTCCGATGTCCGCTCGCGAGCCGTGCGCCGCCACGCCGCTCACCTCGGCCTCGAGCCAAACGAATCCCTTGTGGGCGATGCAGAGCCGCAGCTCGGTCGGCTCGGTGACGATCGCCGCGTCTGCCCTGAAATGCTCGAGGACCGAGCTCGTGCCAATGCTCGCCACCTCCTCGTCCGCGACGGCTGTGACGATCATGTCGCCGGCGAGGTCGAGGGCCCTGGCGTGTTTCGCGGCGACCATGATCGCGGCCAGGCTTCCCTTCATGTCGTAGGCGCCGCGGCCGTGAATCCTCCCCGCCTCGACAAATGGGGTGAACGCGTCCCGCATGCCGCCCGCACCTACGGTGTCCATGTGGGCGTTGAGCATCAGGCTCCGCCCGCCGCCCTTTCCGCGAACTATTCCGACCACGCTTGGGCGGCCCGGAACGGGCTCGATGGTCTCGACGATGAGGTCCTGGTCGCGAAGCCACGAGGCGACGAACGAGGCGATCGCCCTCTCGCCGCCTCCGTGGTTCACCAGGTCGGGATTCACCGACTCGATCGCAACGAGATCGCAGGTGAGCCGGGTCACCTCATCGAGGATCGTCATGTCTCAGCCGTCCCTTCCCGCCATCACATTTCAGTGGACGAGGCGCTCCCGCCAGTCATCGAACGCGCGGGCCAGGTCATCTCGGCCCAGTGAGTGGAGACGGGTGATGTGGTCGTCGATGTAATGAAGGTATAGAGGCACCATCCCTTTGCGGAGGAGCTGAGCCGCTGCCTCGTAGTCCTTTGGCGGGGCGGTTCGCCAGTCAAAGGCGGCTGCTACAAGTGTTGCGCTTGGCCCACTCCCGTCTGCGAGGTAGCGGGCCACGGCGGCGTCGTTGGTGCCCACCAAGCCTGTCGCCGCCGTGAAGAGGAAGCGAACTGGGAAGAGCACCAGCTTGGTCAGACGGCGCACACCCCGAGCGAGAAGGACCTCTGGGTTGCGGATCTCCTCGACGGCAGTCTCCCCAGCGGGTAGAAGCGAGCCCAGACCCGCAGCTGGCTGATCCCTGGGATCTCGCCAGCCCGCCAAGTGGTCCAGGGCGAACTCGGCACCCTCGATGATGAGCTCGCCGGCACTCGGGCGGGACAGACCGCGGCGCGCATCGATGCCGATCAACAACCGGCCGTTCTCAAGTAGGTCCAACCGGTCGAGCGCAGGAAATCGCCCGCCGTCTCGCTCTCCGCGCAATGTCGACGGCGTACCCCAGAAGACCGAGAGAAGTTCATGCAGCGCATGGCCCTTGGCCTTCTCTGTTGCGGCGACGACTTGGATCGCCTCAGCGTCGCCCGAGCGGAGTGGATCGCGCACGATCAGTCCGAGGTCGATGTCGCTCACCAGCGGGCTGAACCCACCGTGAGCCAAGCTACCCAGCGCATACGCTGCCACCAGTCGCGCGCCCAGCGCAGTCTGGTAGGCGTTTGCTGCCTCGGCCAACACCATTTCGGCGTCCACCCGCAGATGCTACTTGTGAGCGCTTCACATGGACACCGGACTCTACTTTGCGCGCGGCCAAGCCCTCGCTGCGGGTGCTGGCGAGCGCATCAGCTGGAGCTAGTTCAGCTTAACGGCGAGCCGCGTTGAGTAACCCGGGCCGGTACGGTCTTCGCAAGTGAGCGCCGCTCTTTTGCTGGAGAGCGAACAGGAGGAACGTCCAATGGGCATCGCAGAGCGTCGAGTCAATCGTCGAGAGGCGCTGATGGGGTCAGGGCTCGTCGGGGCCGGCGCCCTGGCAGCTCTCATGGTTGGCTGTGGAACGGGTGCCGCAAAAGAGACCAGCATCGGATCGACCGCGTTGGACGGCACCTGGCGTCTGGACGTCACTGTCGACGACGGAACAAAGCATCAGGCCTTGATGGTCTGCACAAAGGACGGCGGCGTGGTCACTTCGGCAACTCTCGCCTCGGATTCGTTCGCGAATGGCTACGGAGTTTGGACGAGTTCGGGTGGTCAATACCTAATTACGTTCGAAGCATTTGTTGTTACCTCGGGCACATTCGCGGGGGGCCTCCGGATTCGTGGCGTGCCGACTGTCAACCAATCGGGGGATCAGCTGACCGCCAAAGTGAAGTTCGACGTCCAGCCACCTGGAGCGTCAAGCTTCACGCTTGGCAGTGGGGCTACATGGACTGGGAGCCGAATCAAGCCACTCGCCCTCTGACTCATCACGATGGTGCTCGTCTAGAGCTGACGGAGATCGCTAACACCGGGGCGTCCAGTTCTCATGGTTTGCGCCCGTGTTGCTGTACGACTAACGAGCTTCGGAAATCACCCGTTGAATGTCGCGCAGGTGTTCGGATCGACCCGCAGCGTGTTGAAGAATGTGGCTGCGGCCTTTCCTCCACACGTACCCCAGCCGGGGTCGGCAGAGTCGTGGCCTACCCCAGCCACAACCAAGAAGGTCGCGCCTGGGAACTCTTTCAGGAGCATCCGGCTGATCTCCTCCGGCGCGGTTACGTCCTCGTCGCCGCTCATGACAAGGGCTGGCACCGACGGGAACGTCGAGCCGGCCGGGATCACCGGCTCGACCTGAGTCGCCGATGGCCAGTTGATGCAGTTCTCTGAAGGGTTCCCCACCTCCCAGCCCGCCTTCGTAAACGGGTCGAACGTATCCGCCGGGAGAGCTGCGTACTCTGCCGCCAGCTTTTGCTCACGGACAATTGGAGAATCGGCCAGCGCCCACGGAAAATTGGTGTCCGTGCACAGGACGGCGGCGTTGTCGCCACTGGAGGAGGTCAACGGATCGGGTGCTGGCCCCGCCTGGTTCCATTGATCGACAAGCTGAATGATTGGACCTGGATCGCCGGACTTGAGCGCGGCGGCCGCATCAAGAAGGGCCTTGGCGTGCAGCTGCGGTCTACCCGGCCCGAGGTTGCCCATCAGACCTCCAATGGCTGCTTCGTCAATTACGGTCGATCCAGCGGTGCTGGTGGCGGAGCCACGGATCGGGCTTGACGCGATGCGCCGAACGAGCCAGTCAACAAGGTCCTGAGGCTGTGGGTAGGCGCTCTCGCAGTCGGAGTTGCGCTTGCAGGCAAGGCTGATGACACGGACGAAGGCCTGCGGTAAGCCGATGCCAAGAGCATCCTGGGCCGAGTTGATCGCGGCGAAACCGGAGTCCAGCACGATGGCGTGCACATGTTTCGGAAACCGGGTGACGTATCCCTGCTCCGCCATGGTTCCATATGACGCCGCGTAGAAGTCGAACGAGGCGACCCCAAGCGCCTTCCGGACGTCCTCGATATCGAGTGCGACGTTGCCCGAGCCATATCGGTCGGCCGCCGCGCCCAGTTGACGGCCGCAGCTGGTCGTAGCGGCGGGGAGGTCGACGACCGCAGCCTGTTGAAGCTCCTGGCACACTATCGCGCCCGAGCGACCGACGCCTCGAGGCTCGATGAGGACGGTGTCGTGATGAACATCCCAATCCAGCAGCGGCAGGAAACTGTGATCGGCCCATATTGAATTGCCTGGGCCGCCCGGTGAAACGAAGATGGGCTCCAGCGCCGGCTTGGTCCTGTCGACGCGACCTTGTACGAAGAACGCGATCTTGATCGTCCCCACCGACGGGTTCGACCGATCTAGAGGCACCGTCACGATGCCGCAACGCCAGTTCGGGTCGTCGGTGCACTTCGGGAGGGTGGCACCGAGGGTTGAAGAGCTGGGACTAGTTGATGATGGTGAGCAGGCCCCAAGCAGGAGCGCAATGGCGAAGAGAGCGCCCGCTAACTTCACGTCACCATCCCTCCATTCGGCGCGGGCTCACCGTCATGCCACCGGCTGCCAGGCCGGGCGGTCATTGCTGATTGCGCCCAGGCTCTTGACGTTGCTGCCGTCTGCATTCATCACCCACAGCGTGTTGAAGGTCACGGTGGCAATTAGCGTTCCGTCCGGTGACCACGCCGGCCCACCTAAAAACGTCATGCAACACGAAGAAGTGGTGAAGATCTGAGTACGGTGCGAGCCGTCCGGGTCCATCGACCACAGCTCGTAACCCCCCGCCCCGACTGGATCGTGGACGTAGGCGATTCGGGAGCCGTCGGGAGACCAGGTTGGATCCCACGCAGCCAAATTGCCGGCACCGATTGATCGGACCACGAGCCCAGAGCCATCGGGTTTGATGAAGCCGATCCCGCCCGAACTCCGCGTTGCAAACGCGATCAGGGTCCCGTCGGGTGACCAGCTTGGTTGCCACGCATATCGGATAGATGAAAGATGGGTCAGCTGCGTCAGATGCGCACCGCTGGAATCGACCAGGTCGAGCTGGGCAGTGTTGCTCGCATAGTCCGCGACGGAGAACACCAGACGTGAGCCATCGGGCGACCAGCTGAGGCCGCTGAACTCGTCGCATTCGTAGGGGCAGCTGATCAGCTGAGCTGTGTGTCCGGTTGCCGTATCGAGGACCCAGATCGAGCTGGCCCATCCAGCCCCTCCAGTCCCCCCGTAACCGCCTGTTACGGCCGGACCCATGAAGTACGCGAGCTCAGTGCCGTCTTGCGAGTAAGCGGGGTCGGCCACCCGCGCATCTGCGGGCGCTGAGAGGATCGTGTGGAGCTCGCCAGTTGTCGGGTCAATCGCGACCAGCTTGTTATCGACGCCCATCACAATCTGGCCGTTGTGGTGGAGGGTGATCCGCGGTCCGTGCTTGGCCGGGGTTGGCGCCATCGAGTGGAGGGCGCCGCGAACGCCGACCAGGGTGGCCACTATCGCGACGGCAAGCAGCACGGCGAAAGCCGCCAGCGCCCATTGTCTGCGCGGCATTGAGAGTTCGTCCCAATTCCGGTTTGGCGTCCGCACCCGATGGGTACGTTTCCCGCGCCCACCCTCGTGAGCGGCGGAAGCATCGACACTCGCCGCCGCTTTAGCCCGCTCCACCAGGCCGGCGGGCGCTTCGAAGCGAATGTCTTGGAGAAATCGCTCGAGAGAGTCGGTCATTGTGAATCCACCCCCTGGGACAGCCGGCTTCGGAGGTTGGCTAGCGCCCTTCTGGTGGCCATCAGGGCGGCCGGCTCCGAGATTCCGAGTGCTTGACCAATGTCGCGGTAGCTCAGATCTGCCCCGAAGCGCAGAGCCACGACTGCGCGATGGCGTGGCGACAGTGCACGGACCGCCGCGAGTACTTCCTGGGTCCTCAGGTGATCGCCGACGTCGACGGTCCTTTCGTCGACCGACCACCGATCAGCAAGCAGCTCGAGAACGAGTCGCCGGCGTCCGGCGATCCTGCCTGCATCACGGCCGGCATTGACGACGATGCGCCACAGCCAGCCCTCGATGTCACCTCTTGCTGGATTGAATGTCTTGAGCCCTCGGATCGCGCG
Organism: Candidatus Dormiibacterota bacterium; assembly: GCA_036380475.1. Lineage (GTDB taxonomy): Bacteria > Chloroflexota > Dormibacteria > Dormibacterales > Dormibacteraceae > UBA10449. The sequence goes on along the minus strand of DASVEP010000111.1, from coordinate 1,509 downwards.
CTCTAAGGCATCCTGGGCAAGGTCATCTGCGTCCGCGCTGTCGCGGGAGATCAGCTGGGCGAACTTGTAGACGCGTGCGGCATAGGTTCGACATAACGCCTCGGCAGTGGGGCGAAACTGGTCCGCATCCAGGCCGCGGTTGTCCACGGCGACCCTGATGGCGACGTCATCCACACCCTGACTACTACGCACAGATGGCGCGAAACCTAATTTCTGCTGCCGCTCGGGTCCGAGAATGGTGTGCCACGTCTCAACGGATCCACGTGTACGAGTTGTACAGCCCCGGCAGGTGCGTGAGCTGGGTGAGGGTGCTCCCGTCGACACTCACAATCCAGAGGTTTGTCGAGCCGAAATCCGCCTCGCCTCGCACGAACAGGAGCCTTCCGCTGTCCGGCGACCACGCCGGGCCGAACGAGAACGAGCCGTCGGCTGCGGAGGTGATCGTCTTCAGGCCGGTTCCGTCGGCATGCACGACGAAGAGGTCAGTTCGGTTGGTATTGCTGGCGAAGGCGATCCACTTGCCGTTGGGTGACCACACCGCGCTGTACGTATTTCCCCAGGGCGTTATGCGCCGTGGATTTGCTCCGCTACTCCCCACGACGAAGACCGCGCGGTCTGATATCCAGAATGACCCTGCGGCGGCGATGAACGCCACCTCGCTGCCATCCGGCGACCAGGTCGCAGTAGAAATGAGCGGCGAGTCGATCAGGCCGCTGGTCGTCCCTGGGGGATTCAGCTGGACGAGACCGGTGCCATCGGTGTTGACCACGAATAGGTTCTCGGGGCCGTCGAAGGGTTGGCCATGTTGCAGCTGGCGAACGAACAGGATCTTCGACCCATCCGGCGAGAAAGCAAGCGGAAACTCGCGGAGGCCCGGGCTGGCGTCTACACGAGTCAGGTCCGCCCCTGTCGGCAGACTGAACCTATAGATCCCCTCCTGGGGTCCACCGTTGTCGGTGCCGTCGCTACCTTCGGCGGCGACCGTCAAGCCGTCGGGCGAGAACGCCCACGGATCGGTCACAAAGAGCGCTCGATCGGCGAAGTGCAGCACTGTGTACAGAGATCCATCCAGTCGGAGGGTGGCGGCAGTTGGCTTCCCGGTGCCGAAATCTGTGACCACCATCCGGCTGCCATCAGGAGACATTCGCGGACAGCATGACCCGGAATGGATCTCCCGCTGGGAGGTGCCGTCGGGAGCGATGGCGTAGATGGGCCCCGGGCTCCCCAGTTCGAAAATGATCGTGCCTTCGCTCGAAGCCACCGTGACTTTCGACTGGGCCGATGAAGACGTGCACGCGGCGAGGCCGACCAGTACTGCCAACATGACCGTTGCCAAGCGCTTCATCTCATCCCCCGGCGCAAGGGCGATCGGTGGTCGACGAACGTAGTTAGTCCTCCGGCGACATCGTCCACACCCTGTCTACGCATCCAGTAGGGGAAACCTAACGGCGGCGCGAGACGTCCCCGGGTGCGGAACGCATAGCTGTTCTGGCATGGAGTCCTCGGCCA
>DASVEP010000110.1:0-5168 GCA_036380475.1 Candidatus Dormiibacterota bacterium | reverse complement strand
CGCGATGTGGCAGCACACGTGAACGTGATCGTCACCCAGGACCGGTAGGCCTTCGACCTTGGCGACCACGATTCCCCTCTCACCCGGGAGGGTGCCACCCCACGACCTGGACGCCGAGATGTCGGTGATCGGTTCGGTTCTGCTCGATCCGCTGTCCGTCGCTAAGGTGCTGCAGTTTCTCCATCCCGAAGATTTCTACCGGGAGAACAACGGGCAGATCTACCGCGCCGCGCTCGACCTCTTCGCCGCCGGCGAGCCGATCGACAACGTCACCCTCGCGGCGCAGCTGCAGACCATGGGCCTGCTCGATCGCGTGGGTGGTCGCGCGCAGCTCGCGTCGATGCAGGGCGCGGTGCCGACGGCCGCGAACATCGAGTACTACGGCCGCATCGTCAAGGAGAAGGCGTACAAGCGCCGGCTGATCTCGGCGGGTTCGAACATCGCGGGTTTCGGCTACGACGATTCGGTCGAGGCCGAGGAAGCGATCAACCAGGCGCAGTCACTCGTGTTCGGCGTCGCCGACGACCGCGAGCAGCGCGAGCTGATGAGGCTTTACGACCTGCTCGGCCCGGCGATGGAGCGGATCTCGCTGCAGATGGAGAGCGGGCAGGGGATCGTCGGGGTGCCGTCAGGGTTTCACGATCTCGACAGGATGACGGGTGGGTTCAAGGACTCGGACCTGATCATCGTGGCGGGTCGGCCGAGTATGGGGAAAACTGCCCTGGCCTTGAACATTTCACTCCACGCCGCTCTTGAAGCCAAGAAGTCGATTGCGATCTTCAGCCTCGAGATGTCGAAAGAGCAGCTTACCGAGCGTTTGCTCACGGAGCAGGCGCAGATCGATGCTCAACGTTTGCACCGGGGGTTACTAAGCGAGACAGAGTTCGATCGCATATCGAACGCCCTCGGTCCATTGGGTGAGGCCGCAATTTATATCGACGACACCCCGGTTATGGATGAGTTGACCCTTCAGCTCAAGGCGCGGCAGGCCAAGATGCGCCACGGCATCGACATGATCGTTGTCGACTACTTGCAGCTGATGCACGGACGCGTCCGTGGTGATGACAACCGTGTGCAGGAGGTGTCGGCCATCTCGCGCTCCCTCAAGGGGCTGGCGCGTGAGTTGCGCATTCCCATCATCGCGATTTCGCAGTTGAGCCGCGCTCCAGAACAGCGCCCTGACAAGCGGCCGATCCTCAGCGACCTTCGCGAATCAGGGTGCCTCGCGGGAGACACGCCGATTTATCTGCCGGATTCAGGCACATACGTGCCCATCCGAGAACTTGCCGGCAAGAGCGGCTTTCGAGTGCTGGCTCTCAATGAGAAGTGGTGGCGGATGGATGCCAAGACCGTCACCGATGCGTTCGCGACCGGAACGAAACCCGTGTTCAAGATGACGACCCAACTAGGCCGAACGATTCGCGCCACGGCAAATCACCAATTTCTAACGATGGCTGGTTGGCGACGGCTCGAGGAACTACAGGTCGGCGATCACATCGCCTTGCCGCGCGTTCTGCAGGGCCCCGAAACGGACTCCATGACTCACGCAGAGTTAGGACTTCTGGGACACCTGATAGGCGATGGCTGCACGTTGCCGACTCACGCTATTCAGTACACAACCAAGGACCAGACGATCGCCGACGAAGTTGTCAGCCTCGCTAAGCAGATTTTTGGTGATTCCCTGCGACCGAGGATTAAGCACGAAAGGAGTTGGATACAGGTCTATCTACCTCCGACGCGTCACTTGACACACGGAGTGCACAACCCGGTACGCGTATGGCTCGAAGACCTTGGAGCGTTTGGCCTTCGATCCTACGAAAAACGTGTCCCGCGAAAGGTCTTTCAGCAGTCGGCACGTGGGATCGCATGCTTCCTCCGCCATCTCTGGTCAACGGATGGATCGGTGCACCTTTCTCACGGCATTGCTCATTACGCGAATGTCTACTACGCCAGCAGCAGCGAGGGGCTCGCACGAGACGTTCAGAGCTTGCTCTTACGGGTCGGGATTAATGCGCGAGTGTCACGACATGCTCAAGGCGCAAAGGGGCGCGATCAGCATCACGTGACTGTCAGCGGGCAGCATGACATCAGCGTCTTCCTTCAGATCGTCGGGGTACTTGGTGAAAGCAAGACCAAGCACAAAGCGGCGATCCTCGACTACCTCGGCAAGAAACGAGAAAACACCAACCGTGACGTGATCCCCTCAATTGCATGGCGCCTGCACGCGGTACCCGCGATGGCGGTAACAGGCATTACGACGAGACAAATGCAGTCTGGCATCGGAAATGCGTATTCCGGTACCGGACTCTACGAGCAGAATTTGAGCCGCGAACGAGCCCGTCGATTGGCGGACGTCGTCAATTCTCGCGAGCTCGAGCTCCTTGCAGTCAGTGATATCTACTGGGACTCCGTTCGGACAATTACCTCGGACGGAATTGAAGACGTATACGACTTGACGGTCGAAGACCTCCACAACTTCGTGGCAGGGAATGTCATTGCTCACAACTCGATCGAGCAGGACTCGGATCTCGTCATGTTCTTGTTCCGACCTGAGTACTACAAATCCGATGAGAGGCCGGGCATCGCCGAGGTCATCGTGTCTAAGCACCGCAACGGCCCGACCGGCATGATCGAGCTCAAGTTCCGCCGCGACCACACGCGCTTCTACAACCTGGAGACGAGGCGGCCCGAGCCCGGCACGGAGTAGTCATGGTCATCATCCTGGTCGGCGGCCAGTGGGGCGACGAGGGCAAAGGCAAGGTCATCGACTACCTCGCCTCCAAGGCCCAGATGGTCATCCGCACACAGGGCGGCAACAACGCCGGCCACACCGTCGTCACCGAGCACGGCGAGTTCAAGTTCCAGCTCATGCCGTCCGGCATCCTCTACCCGCACTGCACCTGCGTCATCGGCAACGGCGTGGTCGTGGATCCGATCGTGCTGCTGCGCGAGATCTCTCAGCTGCGCGAGCGCGGAATCGAACCCAAGCAGCTCATCGTCAGCGAACGCGCGCACATGGTGATGCGCTATCACCCGTTGTTCGACCAGCTCGAGGAGGAATCGCGCGGCGACGACCGCCTCGGGACCACATGGCGGGGCATTGGACCGGCTTACTCCGACAAGGTCCGGCGCATCGGCTTCCGAATCGGTGACCTCCAGAAGGAAGCCTTCATGCGCAAGAAGCTTGCCTTCGTCGTCGGCCAGGTGAAGAACCCGGTGCTGACGAAGCTTTACGGAAAGGACGCCATCGACTGGGAAAGCATGTTGACCGAGTACATGGGATACGCAAAGGAGCTCGACCCCTTCATCAAGGACACGTTTCCGGTCATCCAGGAGGCCCTCGATGCCGGCGCCAACATCCTGCTCGAGGGCGCCCAGGCGACGATGCTCGACCTTGACTTCGGCACCTATCCCTACGTCACCAGCTCCAACCCGACCGCCGGAGGCGCGCTCACCGGCAGCGGCATACCGCCCACCAAGGTCGACCTCACGCTCGGCGTCTTCAAGGCTTACACATCGCGTGTCGGCTACGGGCCCTTTCCTTCGGAGCTTCTCGACGAAGTAGGCGATCAGATCCGCGAGCGAGGCCACGAGTTCGGCACCGTGACGGGGCGGGCGCGCCGGATCGGTTGGTTCGACGCCGCCATCGCGCACTATTCGGTGAAGGTGAACGGAGTCGGATGCGCCGCGCTGATGCGGCTCGACATCCTCGACGATCAGCCGCTCTTGAAGATCTGCACGGGCTACAACTTCCGAGGCCATCACTTCGACCATCCCCTCGCGAACATCTCCCACTACAAGCACTGCGAGCCCATCTACGAGGAGATGCCCGGCTGGCAGCAGGAGATCGGCGGTGCGGCGTGTTGGGAAGACCTGCCGCAAAGGTGCCGCGACTACATCGAGCGCATCGGTGAGCTCATCGGCGCTCCGGTCGAGCTCGTCGGCACCGGGCCGCGGCGCGACCAGTTCGTTACTCGCGGCCTCAAGCTCTTCGACTGAATTCCAAAGCGGGCCCGGTAACGATCTGTGAAGGCGCAAACACCCGTAGCCGCTGAGCTGAGCTGGCCGCAGGTGCATGCATTCCGGCTGGCGGGTCAGCACCTGACGCAGAGGGCGCCCAAGAAGGATCTCGCGCACGTCGTCGGCGACATCGGCGGCGCCCAGGCGCAGGTCATGTCCTCAGCAGAGCTGCAGGTGGTGGTGCGCAGCGAATGCTCTGTTGAAGACGTCCGCAAGGCGCTCTGGAAGGACAAGAAGCTGGTCAAGACGTGGCTCATGCGCGGCACGCTCCACCTCGTCCCGTCGACAGACCTGCCTATCTATGCGGCCGCTATGGGCGTGTACGGGATGCGAAACACAAACGCCTGGCTCAAATTCATGCAAATCACCGAACCGGAGCTGACGGAGCTGATCGACAGCATCGGCGACGCCCTCGACGGTCAACCGCTCACCCGCGAAGAGCTCATCGCCAAGGTGGGAAAGGGTCGCCCCGAGCGGATCCAGCTGGCGATGAAATCCGGCTGGGGTGGCATCCTCAAGCCGGTCGCGCGCAGAGGTCTGCTGTGCTTTGGTCCGAGTCGTGGCCAGAGCGTGACGTTCGTTCGCCCCGAGAACTGGCTTGGCTCATGGCGAGATGTAGACCCAGGACGCGCCCTCATCGAGGTCGCCCGCCGCTACCTCCGCGCCTACGGACCTGCAACACCCAAAGACTTCACGCGGTGGTGGGGCACCTGGCCAGGGGTCGGCAAAACCGCATGGACGGGATTGGCCAAGGAGCTCGCGCCTGTTTCAATCGAAGGAAAACGCGCCGACATTCTCGCTTCGGATCTCGGCCGCATCGCGAGCATGTCGAGCGAGCCATCCGTGAGACTCTTGCCGCCGTTCGACCCGTACCTGATGGGTTACAGCACCCGCGATCATCTCTTTGCGGCCGAGCACAGCTCGCGCGTGAGCCGGACCGCGGGGTGGATATCGGCGGTGGTGCTGAAGGACGGCAGGGTGATCGCGACGTGGACACACGCGGTGGCCAAGAACACGCTGGTCATGACCGTCGACCCGTTTCGCAAGCTGTCACCGAGCACGCTGAAGCAGATCCGCGCCGGAGCAGAGATCATCGCTGGTGCGCTCGGCCTCACGGAGGCCGTGGTCAAGGTCGCCTAGCGTCTCTT
>DASVEP010000109.1:0-23044 GCA_036380475.1 Candidatus Dormiibacterota bacterium | reverse complement strand
GCCCTCGCACTCACCGACACGATCGCGGGGAGGCGAGTACGCAAGATCCTCGAGTCCGAACTCTCGGACGCCGACCGTCACCTCTTCCACAGCCGTGCCGTCGAGGGGGTGGTCCACAACCTGCGAAACCACATCGCCAATGCGCACGGTTACCTGCGCGAGATCGACCTTCGCCGTCTCGACCCTGTCGATCGCGAAAGCCTGGAGACTGCGACCGAAGCCGCTAACGACGCCGTCGCCGTTCTGCGCAGCCTCTCCCAGGGCGCCACCCCTCGTGTGGCCTATGCCCCCGAGCCCGTTGACCTGAACGAGCTGGTTAACCGAGCGCTCGGAATGGCCAGACCTCGCGCCCGCACCAAAGAGGTTCAGCTGGCGGTGCGCGAGTCGCCGGACTCGGTAAAGGTGCGCGCCGATCCTCTCCTGATGCGCGAGGTGGTCACCAACCTGCTGAACAACGCGATCGACGCAGTAGGGCAGGGCGGAAGGGTCGAAGCCTCAATGGGGAAACGCGGAAATGGATGGCCCTACTTCAGCATCGCCGACAACGGGCCTGGCGTCGCCGATGACCAGCGCCACCGCCTGTTCGAGCCACATTTCACGACCAAGGAAGGTGGCACCGGACTCGGGTTGTTCATGTCATACGGCATCGTTCGCGAGCATCAGGGCCAGCTCTTGTTCGAAGGCAACCGCCGCGGTGCGGTCTTCACGGTGGTCCTGCCGCCGTTCAGCGGCTGAGTAACTTAGCTTGCTGTCGGACTGGAGCTACGGAACCAGATTCTTCTGAATTTTCCCAAGGAGCTCGGTCAGCTGCGCGCGTTCACGTTCACTCAATGGACGCATCCACTCCGCTTCGCTGCTGTGAACCGTGTTGCGGACCGCGTCAGCCATTCGAGCACCGGACTTCGTAAGGTGCACGAGTACCATTCGCCTGTCCGTCGGATGTGGCTCACGGTGCACCAAGCCACGCTTGACCAGGGTGTCTAGAACACCGGTCACAGTCGCCCGACTAACGATCAGCCGCTCACTGATGTAGTTCGGCGGACAGGGCCTACCGGCATCTTTGAGGATGCCCAAAACCAGCCCGCCAGCAGGAGTCACACCCAGCGGCTGCAGCGCCAGAGCGACCCTCCCGAGAACTAGGTCGCCCGTGCGAGCGAGGTTCATTGCGCACTCTGTCGCCGAAGCGCTGGCGTAAGGGTACGTCTTGGCGAAGTCGCGGCTCACGCGGACGGGCATCTCCATCAGTTTGGGGCCTAATTATAAGGCCATTGACAACTCAGTAGGCACCAGATAGTCTGGCCCCTAACCACTTTCGGAATTGAGGAGGCATTCAGATGAAATTAGTAGCTAGCCCACCCAAGGTTCTAGCCCAAGGCGACGGCCTGCGTCTCCAATCGGGCCCCGGTCGCGACCTGATCTTCAAGGTCACGGGCGACGACACCGGCGGAGCACTCGACTATTTCATCGTCGAGGTCGCGCCGCATGGCGGTCCGCCTCTACACGTTCACCACAACCAGCAAGAGACGATCCACGTTCTGAAAGGACGGTACAAAATCAGGATTGGAGACGAGATCTTCCACTGCCAGGAAGGCGGCTTTGCGTACCTCCCGGCAAGAGTTCCACACGCCTTCTTGAACCTGACGGATGAGCCCGGCGAGGTTGTTGTGGTCTACGCACCCGGAGGCGGCCACAAGTTCTATGAGGAGTTGGGTCCGATTTCACGGAGCGCGCATCCAGATCGCGAGGTCATCGCAGCGCTCTTTGAAAAATATGACATGGCCTTGCTTGGACCCCCGCTCAGCCCCGATTGAACTCGTCTGGCGTTGTCGCTGAGTTGATCACGCACCGTGGCGGCTGGGAGCACATGAGAGCAGTCCACTTCTCTCAGGCTCCCAGCTCGCGGTGGTTGAGTCCGCATTTGCCAGCTGCTCCCAATCGGGCTCATATAGGAGCACTTCATGCGCTGGCATCAAGGACAACTTCTTTTCGAGGGCAGTCGAAAAGGCGCAGTGTTCACTGTCACCCTTCCGCCGTTCAGGCGTTAGTGGGGGTGGCTGTCCGTCGGCGGCTTGTTGTCCCCGGTCCCGGACCCTTCATGATTCGCATCTGAAACCGGCTTGGCCGCCTTGCTCGCCGCCGTTGTGGCGGTTTCAGGCCCGGCGGCGCTCGTGGTGATCCGAACGGCGGTGTCCGGGGCGAGCGGCGTCCTTGGCAGCGACGAATTGGTGACTCCGGGAAAGCTGCGGATCTGGGTGGCAGTCGCGGGAGGCGTGCCTTGTCTTGCAATCAAAGAATGGGAGCTGGCAGCCGCCACACCGAAGCCCGCCGCGGCGACTGCGCCGACGGCGACCGTCGCGGCTACTTTGTGCGGCAACTCTGCCGCAGCTGCATCGTTTACCAGCCGTCCCAACCTCGCCCACCGATCGACCACGAAGACCAGCCCGACAACCAGGATTGAGGACACCCAGGTGCCTGTGCGGCGGACGTAGTCGTCAAGATGGTCCAGACCGCGCCAAAGCCGCCGCCGGACCGTGCTGACCGAGACGCCCAGGGTGACAGCAATCTGGCGGTTGGTTAGGCCCTCGAGGAAGGCAAGAACGACGACCTGCCGTTCACTGGCGTTGAGCCTGGTGAGAGCGCTGTGAAGCGTGTGTCGCTGAAGGGCCGACGCCAGCTCTCGCCAGGAGCCGGCGGCACGTGAGGGCGAATGGCGATCCTCGCCAAGAACCCGTCGTGCGTCACCACGACCACCGAGGCGGCGGGGATCGATGCCGGCGGTGTGGATTCCCCTAGCCAGCCAGGACCGCAGGGCGTCGTTCCGCGGAGCGTCGGCTGGTGACACGGAATTACCGGCGCCGGCGCCATGCTCCCGGTCCTGATCGTTTCCTGGCCGCTCTATCGACCTCGCTTCCACTCTGGCTCCGCCCTTACCGCGCCAGAGGCTACACCATCGGACCGAGATTTCAGCTGGCTTGCCTTACTTCCTCAGGGTGCCGCCAGACGGCGGTTTATGGCCGCGGCAAGCTCCTCCAGATCGATCGGCTTGACCAGGTAGTCGCTCGCCTCGAGGCTTTCGGCCAGCGCCCGCGAAGCCCGGTCGGTCGCTCCTGTGACCACGATCGGGCGGCTTTGAAGAACCGCGCGGTGTGACTCCGAGTCGAGGCCGGCGACGAGACTCAAGTCGAGGACCAGGACCTCGCCCGGCCGAAGCGCGCGAAGGACGCCGCTGGAGTCAGCATCGAATCCGAGCCGGCGCAAGCCTCGGGCGGTGATCTCGGCCAGTCTCGCGTCGTCATCCACCACCAGCACCGCACCCCGCAGATGGATCGCGTCCTCTACTTTGCCCAGCCACGACAAGGCTTCGCGAACATCTTCGAGCAGCCTTTCTGTTGGTGCTGCAAGCCCACCGTCATGGGCGAGCTCGAGCTCGGCCTTCAGCCGCGCCAATGTCGACCGCAGCCGGTGCAGCGCGGCTGCCGGCTCAGGCCTGGGTGACGAACCGGTACCCGATCCCACGAACCGTCTCGATCCAACCCGGTTCCTTCAGGACGCGACGCAACTCATACACCGCCTGCTCGAGACTGTGCTCGAATCCCTTGTAGCTGCTGCCCCACACGAGCTCGAGAAGCTCTGAACGCGTGACGACGTCACCCTCTCGCGTGGCAAGCAGTTCCAGCATCAACAGTGGGCGTCGCTCGAGCTTCAGAGCTTTCGAATTGAGAAAGGCTTGACCCTTCGCCACGTCGATTCGCAAACGACCCCTCACCAACACGCGATTCGTCGACGCATGCTCCCGCAGCGCCCCGCGGACACGGGCGAGCAACACCTGCCGGTCAGTGCCCTTGGCGATGTAGTCGGTCGCTCCACGTTCGATCCCCATCACCTGGTCGCCGGCCGAATGTCGTGCACCGGTGAAGATGATCACCGGAAACGGCATGCGCTCAGCCCCGGACCTCAACTCGTCGAGCACTTCGGGCGCTTGCATGTCGGGCATGTCGTAATCGAGAAGCATCAGGTCCGGTGCGCTCGAACGCGATCTCTCCACCGCTTCAGCACCGCTGCTCGCAACCTGCACCTCGTAGCCTGCACGCCGAAGAAGCTCGGCAGTCACTTCTGCCGTGCGCGGCTCGTCGTCCACGACAAGGAGCTTTGCGCTCACGCCGCCATCCCCCGCGATTATCGATAGTTCAGGGTTTCCTGAGGAATTGCTGAACCCCCGGTGAGGTCAGATCCCAAAGTCGCTCATAACCTCGCCTCATGGGCCAGCTTCCAGACCTTCAAGAGGCCAGGCGCCGGCTGGGGTTGGCCCTAGACGCTATATCCCACGACCGCTGGGTGCTCGGCTATCTACGCGGCGGAGCGCTGCAGCCGATTGCGGCGTCCGAGATAACGGCTCGCTTTCTTCAAAGCCGACCCTTGATGCCCCTGTCGCGTCGAGCGATCTATGAGAGGCGCCCGGTGGTCGTCAACTCGGTTGCCGAGAACCCGAGTCCGACCAGCGGCTATGACTGGGAGCTCGACTGGCCGGCCGTTCTTTATGCGCCGGTGGGAGAGCTGGGCCAGAGGCCGATCGGGTTGCTGACCGTCGGCTGCCGTCGCGATCATTGGTACACCGAGGCGGACATCCACTATGCGGTCAGCCTCGGGATCACGCTCGCGCCGATGGTTGAGGCGCTTCGCCGGCCGCTCAGCCGGCTGAACGAGACTGAAAACGAGGTCGCCCAGCTGCTCAGCTACGGCCTGTCCGAGCCCGAGATCGCCCGCGCCATCAAAGTTCCTGAGCGCCGCGCCAGGAGCATCGTCGAAGACGTCGTTCGGAAGCTGAGCGTCGTGAGCCTGGAGGTTGCGCTGGCGTTTCAGGAAGCGCCGGCGCGGCGACGGGAGCTGCGCCTATGACCTGGTAACGACTGCTGCGCCAGGTCCTAGTTGGGACCGAACAGGAAGACCGTCGTCCCGCGGCCTTCAGTGCTCACGACTTCCAGGCGGCCGCCTATCCCGGCGGCCCGCTCCCTCATCCCAACCAGCCCGTAGCCGCCCACCGGAGCGGACCTGAAGCCCCGACCCTCGTCGGCGACCTCGATCATGAACGGCCGAGCAGCGAATGCCAGGCGGACTCTGCAGATCGACGAGTCAGAGTGCTTTCTCACATTGGTGAGAGCCTCGCGCACGACCTGGTAAACAACCTCGCGCTGTTGCGGCGGAAGCATGTCTTCGGTTCCGTTGCTGGAGATCTCGACCCGAATCGAATAGAGGCGCGCGAACTCATCCGCCTGCGTACGGAGGTCGCCAAGCAGCCCTTCCGGTCCAATTGGGCGCGGCCGCAGCTCTGCGAGCGTGTCGCGCACCTGCTTCAGCATCCGCTCGAGGATGCCGAACACGTCGCCCAGGATCTCGTCGGGACCGCCGGCGTTGCCGAATCCGGGATGGCCCTCCATATGAGTCTTGAAAAGGGAGATCGCCGCCGCAAGGTCGGTGGCGATCCCATCGTGCAGGTCACGCGCGATGCGAGCACGCTCCCGCTCGACCGCTTCCTCGGCTGCCTGTCGGGCGGCGCCGCGGTCGGCTATCGCCTGCGAGTCAGGCGCACGCCCGGCTGCCTGTTCCACCTCTGTCACCTCGCCCACCTCCGCCGGTAGGATCCCAACAGCGCTACGACCAGAGGGTGGCGAACCCAGCGGAGGATCCGCCGGTACGGCTGCCAGAGCCGCTTCATCTCCTCGATCGTCTCCTTGAGGCGTTCCAGGTCAGCCCGGACCGCGGCCTGCTCGGTCTCGACCATCTTGGTGAGCACGATCGCGCGCCGGGCCACAGCCAGCCCCCATACCGCAACCAGCACCAGCTCGAGGATTATCGCGACCACTCCCGCCACAAGCAACCACACGCCGATCGTGCCGAGCAGCTCGAGTGTCGCCTCCGTCACTCTTTGGCGTCGCCTTCCTCGAGAGCGGCCACCGGGGCGATGGCCACTACCTGGTCGTCAGCCGGCAGACGCATCACGATCACACCCTGCGTCTGCCGGCCGATCTGCGAGATGGCGCCGACCTGCGTGCGCAGGACCATGCCACTCGCGCTGATGATCAGCACCTCCTCCTCCGGATCACTGACCACGCGCATCGCGGCAAGCTTGCCAACCCGGTCGGTCACCTTCAGCGTGAATACTCCCTGCCCAGCCCGGTGGTGCATGGGGTATTCGGATACTGGCGTCCGTTTGCCATAGCCTCGCTCGGTGACGACGAGAAGGTCGCCGCCAGGCGTCGCCGTCGCGCTTCCGACCACCGTGTCGCCTTTGCCCAACTTGATGCCGATCACACCCTGGGTGTCGCGGCCCATCGCGCGAACTTCCTTCTCGCTGAACCGGATCGCCTTGCCCAGAGCCGTAGCGATGAGGATGTCGTCCGCTCCGGTGGTCGGGGTCACCCAGTTGAGCTCGTCGCCATCCTGCAGGTTGATCGCGATCAAGCCGTTGCGGCGAACGTTCGCGTACTCGGTGAGCGCCGTCTTCTTTATGTATCCGTTCTTGGTCACCATCAGCATGTAGTGCGCTTCGGCTTCGGTTTCGGGGCGCACGAACACCGCGCTGATGCGTTCGTTGGGTCCGATGTCGATGAGGTTGTTGACCGACACGCCTTTCGACTGGCGCTCGCGCTCCGGCACTTCGTGCACGCGCAGCTGAAACACGCGCCCGCTCTGCGTGAAGAAGAGCATCGACGCGTGCGTATGCGTGGTCAGCAGGTGGACTGCGTAGTCCTCCTCGCGGGTGCCGCTGGGCGCGTCGCTGCCTGCGGTCGGACGCGCGCCCTTCAAGCCCACGCCTCCCCGCTTCTGCGCTCGGAAAACGCGGAGGGGCTGGCGCTTTACATACCCGCGGTGGGTAAGGGTCACCACCACCTCTTCTTTCGGCACTAGGTCCTCGGCCGAGAGCTCGTTCGGCTCCTGGTCGGTGATCTCGGTGCGGCGGTCGTCGCCGTATTTCTTCGCGAGGTCATCCATTTCGTCTTTGATGAGGAGGCGGACTTTCTGGTCGCTGGCGAGGATGCTCTCGAGGTAGGCGATGGTCTTGATCACCTCCTCGTACTCCTCGTCGATCTTGCCGCGCTCGAGCTTGGTGAGACGGCCCAGAGTGAGGGCGAGCACGGCCCTCGCCTGACGCTCCGACAGCCCGAACTTGGACTGAAGCTGCGTCGCTGCGATATCCGTGTCCGCGGCGCCCCGAATGGTCTTGATCACCTCGTCGAGGTGGTCGAGGCTGATCTTCAGGCCCTCGAGGATGTGGGCGCGTTCCTGGGCCTTCGCGAGGTCGAATCGCGTGCGCCGGAGGATGACTTCGCGGCGGTGATCGATGAAGAGCTGGAGGGCCTGCTTCAGGCTCAGCACCACCGGCCGCCCCTCGACGATGGCGAGCATGATCACGCCGAACGTCTGCTGCAGCGTTGTGTGCTTGTAGAGGTTGTTGAGCACGGTGAACACGCGCGCCTCGCGCTTGAGCTCGATGACGATGCGCATGCCCTGGCGGTCCGATTCGTCACGCAGGTCGGCGATCCCTTCGAGCTTCCGCTCTGAGACCAGCTCTGCGATCTTCGCCACCAGCGTGGCTTTGTTCACCGCGTACGGCAGCTCGTCGATGATGATGCGCTCGCGACCATTGGCCGCCTGCTCGAACGTATGCCGCGCACGAACGATGATGCGGCCGTGCCCGGTCGAATAAGCCGCCTTGATCCCGGTGGTCCCCATGATGATGCCGCCGGTTGGGAAGTCCGGTCCCTTGATGAAGGACAGCAGGTCCTCGCCGGTCGCCTCGGGATTGTCGACCAGGTGCTTCACCCCGCCCACGATCTCCCGCAAGTTGTGGGGAGGGATGTTGGTGGTCATGCCGACCGCGATGCCCGTGGTGCCGTTGATGAGGAGGTTGGGGATGCGCGCCGGCAGCACCGTCGGCTCTTCTTCTGAACCGTCGTAGTTCGGTTTCATGTCGACCGTCTGCTTCTCGATGTCCGCCATGAGCTCGGCGGTGATGGCAGAGAGCCGGGCTTCCGTGTAGCGCATCGCCGCCGGCGGGTCGCCGTCGACGCTGCCGAAGTTGCCCTGACCGTCGATCAGCGGATAGCGAAGTGAGAAAGGCTGCGCCATGCGCACCAGCGCGTCATAGACGGCCGTGTCGCTGTGAGGGTGGTAGAGCTTGAGAACGTCTCCAACGAACGCAGCGCACTTGCGATGCCTGGTGCCGGACGTCGATCCGGCGCGATGCATCGCATAGAGGATTCGACGCTGCACGGGCTTCAGACCATCGCGAACATCGGGCAGCGCCCGCGCGATGATGACGGACATCGCGTACTCCATGTAGGAGGTCTGCATCTCCTCCTGGAGGCTGCGATTGAGAACGGTGCCCATTGTCGAGTCGTCAGTCAAAGCTATTCCTCGTACTTCTTCAGGACCACGACTGCGTTGTGCCCTCCGAAACCGAATCCGTTGGAGATGGCGATTCGCACATCTTTTCTGCGGGCGGTGTTCGGCACATAGTCGAGGTCGCACTGTGGATCGGGGGTCTCGTAGTTGATGGTCGGGTGGATGAGGCCGCGGTTGATCGTCAGCAGGGTTGCAATCGCCTCGACCGCACCCGCAGCTCCGAGCAGGTGGCCGATCATCGACTTCGTGCTGCTTATGGCGACCCGATAAGCGTCGTCGCCGAGGGCGAGCTTCAAGGCTCGCGTCTCACCGGCGTCGTTGAGCGGTGTCGACGTGCCGTGAGCATTGACGTAGTCGATGTCCTTGGGCTCGATGCCCGCGTCCTTCAGCGCGAGCTTGATCGCCTTGGCCGGCGCCTCGCCCGTTTCGTCGGGGGCGACCTGGTGAAACGCATCGCACGTGAGCGCGAAGCCCAGCACCTCGCCGTATATGCGAGCGCCACGGTTTATGGCGTGATCGACCGACTCCAGCACCAGCGTGCCCGCGCCCTCTCCGGGCACGAACCCATCGCGGTCGCGGTCGAACGGCCGGCTTGCCTTCTCGGGCGCGTCATTGCGCGTCGACAGCGCGCGGATGGCGTTGAAGGAGGAGATGCCCACCTCGCACAGCGAGGCTTCCGTACCACCGGCGAGCATGACATCCGCATCGCCGTGCTGGATGATCCTGGTGGCGTCACCAAGCGTGTGCGTGGAAGCCGCACACGCGGTGGTCACAGTGGTGTTGGGGCCTCTGAGGTGAAATGCCATCGCCACCGATGCCGCCGCCATGTTGGGGATGATCATCGGTGCGTACAGCGGATTCAGCCGGCCCTTGGTCGCGTATGAGATGGCGCCGCCAGTCATCTCGATGAAGCCGCCGATGCCTGTTCCCATGTCGACGCCCACCCGGAAGTCATCCTCCTTCGAGAGGTCGAGTCCCGAGTCCGCAAGGGCCATCGACGAGGCTGCCACCGCCATCTGCGAGAACCGCGCCATGCGCTGCGCTGCCTTGCGTTCCATGTATTGCGTGGGATCGAACCCGTGCACCTCGCAGGCAAACTTGGTCGCAAGCTTCTCCGTCGCATAGGACCCTTCGACCATCCGGGCTGTGCTGCGGCCTTCGATCAGCCCGTCCCAGTACTCCTCCAGGGTCTTGCCGAGCGGGTTCACGGTCCCCATCCCGGTGACCACAACTCGCATCTTCCCGTTCTTTGTCACTTCCCCACCTCAGCCCGAATCTTACGCACGAGTTGGTTCTCCACCGCTTCCTTCGTCACGCGGATGGCGTTCTTGACCGCGCGAGCGTCCGACCGGCCGTGGGCCACCACCGCGACCCCGTCGATCCCGAGCAGCGGTGCGCCGCCGAACTCACGCCAGTCAATGCTCCTGCGCAGCCTGCGCACTCCGTCCCGGATGAGCACTCCGCCTAGCTTTCCTGTGAGCGTGCGCGGAATCTCTTCGCGCAGGCTCCGGAACAGGAAATCCGCCGTCGCCTCGGCCATCTTGATGGCGATGTTGCCGACGAAACCGTCGGCGACGATCACGTCCGCCTTGCCGGCGTAGAGGTCTTTGGGCTCGACGTTGCCGACGAAGCCCCGCAGGGAAATTTTCAGGCGCCGCGCCGTCTCCTTGACAAGCTCGTCACCCTTGCCTTCCTCTTCGCCGTTGCTCAGCAGCGCGACGCGTGGATCCTTGCGCCCCAACATCTCGCGCGCGTAGATGGCGCCCATGGTCGCGAACTGAACCATGTACTCGGGTTTGGAGTCGA
This sequence comes from Candidatus Dormiibacterota bacterium, assembly GCA_036380475.1. Classification (GTDB taxonomy): domain Bacteria; phylum Chloroflexota; class Dormibacteria; order Dormibacterales; family Dormibacteraceae; genus UBA10449. The sequence goes on along the minus strand of DASVEP010000109.1, from coordinate 12,835 downwards.
CGTTCGCGCCGACGTCCAGGAAGTATGCGAACCCATTCTTGATCGGCACTATCGAACCCAACGCTGGACGCTCGACGCCTTTGATCCGCCCCTGGATGAACAGCGCCGTCGCCATGATCGCACCCGAGTTACCTGCCGACATCCATCCGTCGGCCTTGCCCTCTTTGACCAGGCGTGCGCACACCGCCATCGACGAGTCTGGCTTCGATCGGACCGCCTGCGCCGGGTGCTCGTCCATGGCGACGACCTGTGTGGACGGGCACATGGTCAGGCGCGGATGCTGGTCGAGCAGGGGTTGCACCACGCTTGGGGATCCGACGACCACGATTTCGATCCCATAATCCGCGGCTGCTTCGGTCGCGCCCTGCAGCACCTGCGCAGGCGCGTTGTCGCCGCCCATGGCGTCAACAGCTATTCGCATTGTGAGGATTGCCCTAGATGTCGAGGTTGCGGACGCTCTTGGCGTGCGCCTGAATGAATTTCTTGCGCGGCTCGACGTCCGGGCCCATCAGCTTCTCGAACGTGTCGTTGACCGCAGCGGCATCCTCGACATGGACCCTCAGCAGAACGCGAGTCTGCGGGTTCATGGTCGTGTCCCACAGCTCTTCGGCATTCATCTCACCGAGGCCCTTCATACGAGCGGCCTCCGCATTCTTCCCGAGCTGTCGCAGCGCCTTGTCGCGCTCCGCCTCAGAGTGGCACCACACGACCGATTTGCCTTTGAACACTTTGAAGAGCGGTGGCTGCGCCATATAAAGGAAGCCCTTCTCGATCACATCGGGGAAGTAGCGGAAGAAGAAAGTCAGCAGCAGCGTGCGGATGTGGCTTCCATCCACGTCCGCGTCGGTCATCGTCACGATCTTGTGGTAGCGAAGCTTCTCGATGTTGAAGTTGTCGCCGACGCCGGCACCCATCGCGGTGATGAGGTTGCGTATCTCTTCGAAGGTGAGCACCTTGTCGAGGCGCGCCTTCTCGACGTTGAGGATCTTGCCGCGCAGGGGAAGGATGGCCTGTGTGCGCCGGTCGCGACCACCCTTGGCTGTGCCGCCGGCGGAATCACCCTCGACGATGTAGAGCTCGCACAGGGCCGGGTCACGTTCGGAGCAGTCGGCCAGCTTTCCTGGCAGCGTGCTCGATTCGAGAAGGCTCTTACGTTGGACCAGGTCGCGCGCCTTGCGCGCCGCCTCGCGGGCGCGGGCGGCCGTCAACGACTTCTCGACAATCCGGCGGCCGTCCGACGGGTTCTCTTCGAGATACTGCGTCAGGCCTTCTGTCAGCGCTATGGAGACGTGGCCCTGGACCTCTGCGTTGCCGAGCTTCCCTTTCGTCTGGCCTTCGAACTGCGGCTCGAGAACCTTGACGCTGATCACGGCCGTAAGGCCTTCACGGACATCCTCGCCGGTCAGGTTCGGGTCGGATTCCTTGAGGATGCCCGCCTTCCGCGCGTACCGGTTGAGGACGTTCGTGAGCGCAGAGCGAAAGCCGGTGAGGTGGCTGCCGCCCTCGATGGTGTGGATGGTGTTTGCGAAAGCGAGGACGTTCTCGACGAACGTGTCGTTGTACTGAAGCGCGACCTCGACCTGCGTGCCTTCCACCTCGCGGTCGACGTAGAACGGGATCGCGTTGACGACCGCCTTGTCACGGTTTAGCGCGCGCACGAACGAGACGATGCCGCCCTCGAAATAGAAGGTGTTCGTGAAGCCGAGGCTTTCGTCCGCGAGCGCGATCTCCAGCCGCTTGTTGAGGTAAGCCATCTCGCGCAGGCGGTGCTGGATGACCTCGCGGTCGAACTTGGTGTCGGGGAAGATCTGCGGGTCAGGCCAGAACCGGACGATGGTGCCTGTGCGATCGGTCTTGCCGACGACCTTCATGCTGCCTTTGGGCACTCCCCGGGCGAACTCCTGGTAGTAGACCTTCGGGCTCCGGTGGACCCATACCTGCAGCTGCTCGGACAGGAAGTTGACCGCCGACACGCCCACCCCGTGTAGACCGGAGGAGACCTTGTAGCCGCCGCCGCCGAACTTGCCGCCGGCGTTGAGGCGGGTGAGCACGAGCTCCAGGGCGGAAAGGCCCTCCTTCTTGTGAATGTCGACGGGGATGCCGCGGCCGTTGTCGTCGACCTGGACGCTTCCGTCGGCGAAGAGCGTCACGATGATCCTGGTGGCGTACCCGGCGAGGGCCTCGTCCACGGCGTTGTCGACCACCTCATAGACGAGGTGATGGAGCCCGGTAGTGGTCGTCGACCCGATGTACATGCTCGGGCGCCGCCGTACATGCTCCCGGCCCTCGAGGACCTGGATCTGCTCGGCGGTGTACGCCACGTCGGCGCCTAACGGCTGGGGCCTCCGCTGTCGCTCTGAAGCCAGTTTTCGACTAGCCTCGCTCAGCGGTATTTGCTCCCAGCCTGGAAAACGCATGGGGGGCTACTGGGCAGTGTTTCAGACTTCTAATTTTACCCGATTTCGAATTCGAAAACGGCCTGGAGGAGGCTCTTAACAGGCCTCTTTTGGAACTGGTTTCCAGCGGAGGATCGGATCCTCGCTCTGGCCGGTCAGATAAGCGTTGATGGCTCGCGCCGTGGCCACCTCGTCGAGGCGCCCGACGGGCAGGCTGTGAGGCTCGTGGTGCAGCTTTTCGGGGTTCTCCTCCGCCTCCTTCACGATGTCTGCGATCGCGTCCGCGAAGGCGTCCAGGGTGGGCTTGCTCTCGGTCTCGGTCGGCTCGACCATGATCGCCTCCGGGACCACGAGCGGGAAGTAGATGGTGGGGGCGTAGAAATCGCGCTCCAGCAGCCCTTTGGCCACGTCCAGCGCTTTGATCCCGTGCGGGGCGAGGTTGCGAGCGCTGGCCACGAACTCGTGCATGCAGGGGCCGCTGTGGGGGACGTCCAGGAGGCCTTCGACGCGCTTCATGAGGTAATTGGCGCCCAGCACGGCATCCATCGACGCCTGGGTCAGGCCGTCGCCGCCCATGGCGACGATGTACGTGTACGCCCGCACCAGCATGCCGAAGTTGCCATAGAAGCTGCGCACGCGCCCGATCGACTGGGGCCGCTTGAAATCGAGCGTCAGGTGGCCGTTCGCGCGCTCGACCGTAGGCGTGGGCAAGAAAGGCACGAGGTCCGCCTTCACACCCACCGGTCCTGCCCCCGGGCCGCCCCCGCCATGCGGTGTCGTGAAGGTCTTGTGCAGATTCATGTGGACTGCGTCGAAGCCCATGTCTCCGGGCCGGCAGACACCCATGAAGGCGTTCAGGTTGGCGCCATCGTAGTACAGCATTGCGCCGGTGTTATGCACCAATTCCGCAATATCGAGTATGTCCCGCTCGAACAGGCCCAAGGTGTTGGGGTTCGTGAGCATGAGCGCCGCAACGCGGCTGGAAAGCTTCGACTCCAGGTCGGCCAGGCTGATCCGGCCATCGAGGCCGGAGGCGACCTCGACTACGCGGAAACCGCTGAGGGCTGCGCTCGCCGGGTTCGTGCCGTGCGCCGAGTCCGGGACGAGCACTTCGGTACGGGCCTCGCCCCGCGAGTGGTGGAAGGCGTTGATCATTCGAAGCGCGGTCCACTCGCCGTGAGCGCCTGCAGCCGGCTGGAGCGTGACCCGATCGACCCCGACCACGGCGCACAGAGCCTGCTCGAGACGCCACATCAGCTCCAGGGCGCCCTGCACGGTGTCTTCGTCCTGATACGGGTGGAGCGAGGCGAATCCCGGCAGCGTCGCAGCCACCTCGTTGGCGACCGGGTTGTACTTCATCGTGCAGCTGCCGAGCGGGTAGAACTGCTCGCTGATGGAGTAATTCATCGAGGCGAGCTTGCTGTAGTGGCGCATGACCTCGGGCTCGCTGAGCCTGGGGAGGGCGGGCGGTTCTGAACGGAGAAGCTCGTTGGGCAGGAGATCTCTGGGCTCAGCGCCCGGCACGCCCGCGTCGGGCAGGCGTGGCGCGTGCACGTTTGGCCGGCTCTTTTCGAAACTGAGCGGTTCGGTCACTGGCTGACCGCCTCGACCAGCTCGTCGATTGCTCTGGGGTCGTTGACCTCGGTGCAGGTGAAAGTAAGGACCCCCTTGAGCTCGCGGAACCACCGGTGCACGTCCAGTCCGCCAAGGATGCCCTTGCGAGCAAGCTTGCGATTCACAACGGCGCCATTCGGCACCCGTATTGGGAACTCGTTCAGGAACGGCCGCTCAGGAAACGCTAGGTCCCAGCCGGGCAGCGCCGCGAGCCGGTCCGCGAGGGCATGCGCACGCTTGAAGCTCACCTCGGCGACCTGACGCATGCCTTCCGCGCCCATGTAGGTCATGTAGACGCTGGCGGCAAGGGCGCACAGCGAGTGGTTCGTGCAGATGTTGGAGGTCGCCTTCTCGCGCCGGATGTGCTGCTCGCGGGCGGTCAGAGTAAGCACGAATCCGCGCCGCCCCTCGGCGTCGTGAGAGCTGCCGATCAAACGTCCAGGCAACCGGCGGACCAGGTCTTTGCGGCAGGCGATGAAACCGACGTGGGGACCGCCGTAACTCAGGCTCAGCCCCAGCTGCTGGCCCTCACCGACGGCGATGTCGGCGCCGTAGTCACCCGGCGGGGCCAGGATCGCGAGGCTGATCGGATCGACGCAGGCAATTGCCAGCGCTCCGGCCGCGTGAGCCCGCCTGGTCAGGTCTTGGGCGTCGACGAGCAGGCCGAGGAAATCCGGTTGCTGAAAGATCAACGCGGCCGTCTTGGCGTTCGGCTCAGAGCCCTTGCGCACCTTGATGCCCCGCGCTTCGCTGAAAGCGCGGAGAACGTCCATGTATTCGGGATGGACGTAACCCGCGACCATCACCTCGTTGCGCCCGGTGTGGATGTGGGCCATCATCGCGGCCTCGGCAACGGCGGTCGCTCCGTCGTAGAGGGATGCATTGGCGACGTCTAGCGCGGTCAGCTCGGCGATGAGCGTCTGGAACTCGTAGATCGCCTGCAGGGTGCCCTGGCTGGCCTCGGGCTGGTACGGCGTGTATGCGGTGTAGAACTCCGGCTTCGATGTGACCGCGGCGACCGCCGCCGGTATGAAGCGCCGATAAACGCCGCCGCCGCGGAACGTGAGGCGGTCGGCGAAGACCTTGTTTCGCGCCGCCAATGCTGAGACCTGGGCCATCGTCTCGAATTCGGACAAGCCGTCGGGGAGCTCGAGCCTGGGGATCCGAAGCGCTTTCGGGATGTCGACAAGGAGGCCTTCCATCGAGTCGGATCCGATCGCGGCCAGCATCTCGGCGCGCTCTTCTGGTGAGTGGACGAGGTACGGCAACCTAGGCGTTCGACTCCGCAAACGCTTTATACGCGGCTTCATCCATCAGGTCTTTGGGCAGCTCTCCGGCCAGCTCGAGCTTCAGGATCCAGCCATCGCCATATGGGTCGGAGTTGATCAGCTCAGGCTTGGCCGCCAGCTTGTCGTTGACGGCCGATACGCGTCCGGTGACCGGCGAGTAGAGGTCGCTCGCCGCTTTGACCGACTCAACGACGCCAAAGCTCTCAGCAGCCTCGAGCTTTCGTCCTGGATTCGGCAGCTCGAGGAAGACCACGTCGCCGAGCTGAGATTGGGCGAAATCTGTGATGCCTACCGTGACGTTCTTCCCCTCGACCGTAAGCCACTCATGCGACTTCGTGTAAAGCCGGGCCGCCATAACTTCCTCCCTTTCGTGAACGCTGCCGCAGCTCGGCTCAGGACTTGGCGGGCGCAGCGGCCGATCGCGCGGAACCGCGGTAGAAAGGCAGCCGCACGACCTCGGCCGGGACCAGCCGGCCCCGGACGTCGACTTGAGCCGTTTCCCCGACTCGCAATGATGCGACTTCCACCATCGCCAGCGCGATGGGGTGCCCAAGGAAAAAGGAGTGGGTGCCGCTGGTCACCTCGCCCACCGTCGCGTCGTGACTCCGAACCGCGGCCCCGTGACGGGCGATGTCGCCCGGCGCGGTCTTGAGACCGACGAGGGTTCGCTTCGGACCTTCCTTCTTGACCTGGGCAAGAGCGTCGCGGCCGATGAAATCGCCTTTCTCGGGTCGAACGGTCCAGCCGAGGCCGGCCTCGTACGGATTCACGCTTTGGTCCATGTCGTTGCCGTAGAGACGGAGCGCTGCCTCGAGGCGCGTGGCGTCGCGCGCGCCAAGTCCAGCCGGGAGAACCCCGTCCGCGGCACCCTTTTCCAGGATCGCGTTCCAAACCTGCACCACCCGATCGGAGGGAATGAAGATCTCGAAACCGTCCTCCCCGGTGTAACCGGTGCGCGAAACCAGGGCATCGACTCCCGCGACGCGGCCCGGGCGGAAACCGAAATACTGAAGGTCGTCCAGACCGTCGGCGGGCATCAGCCCTTCGGCCCTTGGACCCTGGAATGCGATCAGCGCCAGCTCAAACGTGCGGTCCTCGATCTCGACCGAGGCCGGCGCATGGCTGCGCATCCAGTCCAGGTCGGCCTCGCGGTTGGAGGCGTTGACGACGACGAGAAAATCATCAGCTCCCCAATAAACGACCAGGTCGTCGAGGATTCCGCCAGCCTCGTTGCACATGAGGTTGTACTGGGCGCGCCCAGGCCCGATGCGCGACAGGTCGTTGGTGAGGAGGCTCTGGAGGAACTCGAGGCCCCCGGCGCCTTTGAGCCTGAACCGGCCCATGTGGGATACATCGAACAGCCCGGCAACCCTACGCACAGCGAAGTGCTCGTCGCGTATCGAGCTGTACTGCTGGGGCATCTCCCAACCGCCGAAGTCCACCATTCGTCCACCGAGGGCGACGTGGCGTTCGTAAAGGGGGGTTCTACGCGGCGCGCTAGCCGTCAAGTTCCAAGCGATCGTCGTCTTCGTCGTCGTCGAGGTCGATCGCATGCGGGTCGATGAAGGCGAGGATCTCTTCGTCGTACCGACGGCGAGCGTCGGCGACCACCTGGGCGATGTAGCGCGTTCGATCGACGGTCCACTCGAGCTTCTCCGCCAGCTCAACGACGCTCGGTTCGCGAAGGAGCTCCCGCCTCATGACCAGCTCTGCGCGCTCGTAGTCGGTGGCGGCGGCGACGAGGAGCTCGCCTTCGCGAACCGCGGCGATCTCCTCGGAGACCGCTGCATCCATCTGGGCGCCGATTCGGGTTTCCGCGAAGCTGGCGAAGTCGGTTTCCCCGCTGTCGGCGAATGTTCGAATGGCCTCGAGGAGGCCGATCGAGCCTTCCTGGACCAGGTCCGGCATCGACAATCCCTGTCCCTCGCGTTGGCCAGCCAGGCGCACAACCTTGTCCAGGTTCGCAGCCAGGAGCCTTTCCTGGCTGGAGACGTCGCCTAGGCCGGCCCGGAGCAGGAGCTTCGCCTCCTCAGCAGGCGCAAGCTGCCCCACCGATCGAGCATCGCGCATCAAGGCGCTGAGGGAGCGATCGGCCTGCAGGTCGTCCTGTGCGTTGCCACGGCCATGCTCGTCGTGCCGTGGAGAGGTCGCCATCCGTTCGATTTTACGACGGGATGGGAAGCCCAACCGCCTGCGCCCGCAGGCGCAATGTTCCACGTTTTACAAAGCACCTCGCCCTGGGGATTGCCATACTCAAAACATGCGTATTCGCCGCTTGTTGGGAGTCGCCGCGGCTGCCCTGGCAATCGCCGCCGCCTTGCCGGCGAACGCATCGGCGGCCACGCCGCGCGTGGACCAGGCCGACCTCAACGGCGATATCAACACGATCATGGCCGCCTACATCTCGGCTTCGGTCTCGCGCGCAGAGGCCGACCACGCAGACGCTCTGTTGGTCGTCATCAACACGCCCGGTGGCATCTCGACCTCGATGGACGACATCGTCACGAGCCTGCTGAATTCCAAAGTACCGGTCATCGCGTTCGTCTACCCGAGCGGCGCGCGTGCCGCCTCGGCAGGCCTGTTCGTTGCGGAGTCGGCCGACATCCTGGCCATGGCGCCCGGCACCAACATCGGCTCGGCTCACCCCATCCAGGCCTCGGGCGCCGACCTCACCGGCGACCTCGGCGCGAAGGTCCTCAACGACGCTGTCACCCGGGTCCGCAACCTGGCCGCGATCCACGGGCGCAACGCGGACTGGGCCGAGCAAGCGGTGCGCAACAGCGTGAACATCAATGCCGAGCAGGCCGTCAGCATGCACGTGGCCGACCTGGAGGCTACCGACCCGACCTCTCTTCTGGGCACAGTCGACGGTAAAGTCGTCCAGCGTCCAACGGGCACGCTGACGCTGCACACCGCCCGGGCCCAGATCCAGGACTCCCCAATGCCGTTCTGGATGCTCTTTCTCAACGCGCTGATCGATCCCACAATCGCCGCGCTTCTCATCCTGCTGGCCGCGTACGGCATCATCACCGAGCTGTCTACCCCTGGCGCGATACTGCCGGGCGTCGTCGGCGGGATCGCCGCCATTCTGGCGATCGTGTCGCTGGCCAACCTGCCCGTGAACGTCGCGGGGGCGTTGCTGATGCTCCTGGCGCTGGCTCTATTCGTTGCCGACCTCAAGGCCAACACGCATGGCATCCTCAGCTTCGGCGGCGTGCTGGCGCTGCTGTTGGGGATGGCTTTTCTCATCAACACCGGCCCTATCGGGCTCGGCGTGAACCCGGTGGCGGTGATCGTCGCGGCCGCGCTGACAACCGCTTTCTTCGTTTTCTTCATCCGCAAGGTCTGGGCGGCGCGCAGGCGTCCGGTAACAACCGGCGCCGAAGCGCTGGTCGGCGCCAGGGGTGAGGCTCGCGAGGATCTGTCCCCGGAAGGACTAGTCTTTGTTCGCGGCGCGCTCTGGAAGGCGGTCGCTTCGGCGAGCCCGATTCCGATCGGAAGCCAGGTGCGCGTGGTGGGACGCAAGGGTCTGCAGCTGCAGGTCGTGGCCGGCGAAACCGAGACCAAGAAGGAGGATGCGTGATGGACGTCACCACCCTGGTGATCATCGGGGTGATCGTGCTGCTCGCCCTCGTGATCGCCTTCTCGAGCTTGCGCATCGCCAACGAATACGAAAGGGGCGTTGTTTTTCGCCTTGGCCGCCTGATTCCGCTCAAGGGCCCCGGACTGTTCTTCATCATCCCGTTCGGGATCGACCGCCTGGTCAAGATCGACCTGCGCGTCATCACACTCGAGGTACCGCCACAAGAGGTGATCACCAACGACAACGTCACCGCAAAGGTGAACGCGGTCATCTATTTCCAGGTCGTCGATGCGCAGAGGGCGGTGACGCAAGTCCTCAACTACATCAACGCGACCTCGCAGATCGCCCAGACCACGTTGCGGGCCGCGCTCGGGCAGGCGACGCTGGACGACCTGCTCGCCAACCGCGAAAAGATCAATCAGAACCTGCAGAAGATCATCGACGAGCAAACCGAGCCCTGGGGCATCAAGGTCGCCGTGGTCGAGATCAAGGACGTCGAACTGCCGTCGACGATGCAAAGGGCGATGGCCAAGCAGGCGGAGGCCGAGCGGGAAAAGCGCGCCAAGATCATCAATGCCGACGGAGAGTTCCAGGCCTCGCAAACGCTGGCCAACGCCGCCCACGTGATCTCTTCGCAGTCAGGGGCGCTTCAACTGCGCTTCTTGCAGACCCTGGTTGAGATCGGACAGGAGAAGAACACCACCATCGTTCTGCCGATCCCCATCGAGCTCTTCCGGCCCATTCTTGACGCCATGTCACCCAAGGAAGCTCATGAGTCTTCGACCGCGCCGGCTCTGACGCAGCCAACGACGAAGCCAGACTGACAGCACACCTGACGCTCGACGCCGCGGGCGCATTTGTCTCGCTCCTGCTGCCACTGCCGCTGATCGTCATCGCCAACGCGGGGATCGGCAAAGCGTGGGCAGGCCACCTAACGGGCATCCTGGCCGGCCTGACGTCCGGAGCCACCTTCCTCTTTGGGGCCCTCATCTTTGCGGGCGTCCTGGGACCGCCCAGCCCTGGAGCCTCGACCTCCGCCATCGGGGTCGGTCTCATGGTCACTGGGGCGGCGGCGGCGGTTCTCACGTCCAATCCGGTCCGCAATCGGGTCGCCGGCATTTTGAACATCGACCCCGAGAACCCGGTCCACACCTTGGCGCTGGCGCTCGCCGTGGTGCTGCTGGGCATGCAGGTCACGCTCGTCACTTTCACCGATGTGCTCGCATCCGACCGATCGCAACCGCCGCTGAGCGTGCTCGACCTGTTCGCGCAGGAAGTGCCTTTCCTCATCCTCGCCGCGACCGGCGTTGGCCTCTACATTCGTCGAAACACTGCCCAGACCGTGGAGCGCCTTGGTGTCGTGAGGCCGGCGTGGTGGCAGGTCACGCTTGCGCTATCAGCGGCTGGGTTGTTTTTCGCATTCGCCCAGTGCATCGATGCCCTGAGTCACCAGTGGACGCCGCAGGTCGCTCATAACGTCGACATCACCACCCAACACCTCTTCAGCGGCGTGTTGGGCAGCCCGGCCGGAATCGTGGCGCTCGCAGTGCTGCCCGCAGTCTGTGAAGAAATCCTCTTCCGAGGCGCGCTTCAGCCGAGGCTCGGCCTGGTGGTAACCGCCCTTCTGTTCACCTCGATCCACACGCAGTACAGCATCTCGTTCGACACCCTCGGGGTCTTCGTGCTCGCGATAGGGCTGGGGCTCATCCGCAAGTACACGAATACCACCACATCCGGCGTGGCGCATGGCACCTACAACCTCATCGTCAGCGTCGGCATTGGGACTGAGGTTGTGGGCGTTGGTATTGCGATCGAAGTCGCGCTGCTGGTCGCGACCCTGCTTGGGCTGCGGGCGCACAGAAGGCGCTCGAAAGCGGCCGACACAACCGCCGTTCGCCCTTAACAGGCTGGGTTGCCAGCCCTCGATCGAACGCCTAGTTTGCCCGGAAGGTGCGAGGCGGGGGGAGGGGCCTCGACGGGACAGGGAGGGCCCCAAAAGGAATGCGGGCGCCGGCGGCGGCGCGACCCGGGCCGGCGCAGCTTGCACGTCGAGGTGCCTTAACATCTGGGGGTAGGCACGCCTGGTCCTGATCGCTACAATCCGCGTATGGCCCAAGATATAGCTCCAGCCCTAACACCAGACCACAAGATGTTGGCCTCCACCAGAACGACCGTCCTGGCGGTCGTCAACCAGAAGGGTGGTGTGGGCAAGACCACGACGGCGATCAACCTTGGCGCCGCGCTCGCGGAGCTGGGCCACCCCGTATTGCTCGTCGACCTCGACCCTCAGGCCAACTCGACCTCGGGCCTCGGCTTGAACCCGGCCCGGATCCGCAACACCATCTACCAGCTGCTCGCGGGTGAGGCCGGCGTCGAGGAATCGGTTGTGGACACCGGCGTGCCGCTGCTGCGACTCGTGCCTTCCCACATCGACCTCGCCGGTGCGGAGATCGAGCTCGCAACGCTCCAGGAGCGCGAGACCCGCCTCCGCGCGGCGCTCCAATCGCTGCCGCTCGGCGTCGAGTGCGTGATCATCGATTGCCCTCCGTCGCTCGGACTGCTGACGCTCAATGCGCTCACCGCCGCCACCAGCATGCTGATCCCGACCCAGTGCGAATACTTCGCGCTCGAAGGGCTCAGTCATCTTCTCTACACCCACCAGCTCGTGCGCTCTCGCCTCAACCCGAGCCTCGAGGTCGCGGGCATTCTGATGACGCAGTTCGACGCGCGCACGACGCTTTCGTGGGACGTCCTCGAAGAGGTGCGCCGCTCGCATCCGGCGCACGTCTTGAAAACGCTGATTCCCCGCAACGTTCGCATCAGCGAAGCGCCCAGTCATGGCAAACCGGTGATCCAGTACGACCCCTCATCCCGCGGCGCGGCCGCATATCGCGCCCTGGCAAAGGAGCTGTTGGAACGATGACGCAACCACGCATGCGCGGCCTCGGCCGCGGACTCGACGCACTCATTCCGATGTCGCGCCAGGGTGAGGCGATGGTGCCGCAGATGATCGCGGTCGACCAGATCCGCCCTTCACACCAGCAGGTTCGTTCGCGCTTCGACGCCGAGCCGCTCGGCGAGCTCGCCGAATCCATCCGCCAACACGGCGTGCTGCAACCGCTGCTCGTGCGGCGGAGCATCGACGGTTACGAGCTCATCGCCGGCGAGCGGCGATGGCGCGCCGCGAAGCTCGCCGGTCTTGGCACGGTGCCGGCTGTGGTGCGCAATGACGCGGGCAACGATGCGCAGCTGGTGCTCGGGCTCATCGAGAACCTGCAGCGCGCGGACCTCGACCCAATCGAAGAAGCCCGCGGCCTGAGGCGCCTCACCGAAGAGTTCAATCTCACGCACGACGAGGTCGCGCAGCGCATCGGCAAGCATCGCGTCTCGGTGACGCAATCGCTGCGCTTGCTCGGCGGTGGCGCCGCCGTGCAGTCCTCAGTCGCCGCCGGCGTGATCACCGCCGGCCACGCTCGCGCGCTCATCGCCCTCGACAGCCAGGCCGCGCAGGAACATGGCCTCAAAGTCGTGATCGCCAAGAGGCTGTCTGTGCGCCAGACCGAGAACTGGGTGCGCACTTACAAACCGCGTCGAATCGCGCGCACCCACGCTCCCGCCGAACTTCGCAGCGTCGCCGCTGAGGCAGAGTCCAAGCTCGGTCTGCCGGTGAAGATCTCCGGCAGTTTCAATCGTGGAAAGATCGAGCTTCGCTATTCCAGCCGAGAAGAGCTGGAACGGGTCTGCGCTAAGCTCGTTTCCTAAAACCTCATGGCTGCCCCCCAACAGCCCGCAGTCGCGGCCAACCCACCACGCGCGTCGACCGGCTCGTCGTTCCTGCGCGAGCTGGCCGAGGTTGTCGTGCTCGCGATCATCCTGTACTTCGGCATCAGCTTCGCGGTGCAGACGGTGCATGTCGAAGGCCTGTCGATGTTCGCCACCCTCGACGACAACGA
>DASVEP010000108.1:0-5780 GCA_036380475.1 Candidatus Dormiibacterota bacterium | reverse complement strand
AGGTTCACCGCCGACGCGATCTGCGCGCGCACGGCTTCAAAGGGGATGTCGATGGACGCCATCATCACCATCGTCTCGAGGCGGGACAGGGCGTCACGTGCGGAGTTGGAGTGGATCGTCGACATGCTGCCGTCGTGGCCGGTGTTCATGGCCTGCAGCATGTCGAGAGCCTCAGCGCCACGGACCTCGCCGACGAGGATGCGGTCAGGCCGCATCCGGAGGCTGTTGCGAAGCAGCTGCCGGATCGTCAGCTCGCCTTTGCCTTCGACGTTTGGCGGCCGGTGCTCGAGCGCGATCACATGCGGGTGGTCGATCTGAAGCTCTGCCGCGTCCTCGATCGTGATCACGCGCTGGTTGTGGGGGATGAACCGCGCGATGACGTTGAGGGTGGTCGTCTTCCCGGAACCGGTGCCGCCCGAGACGAGGATGTTCATTCGTCCGAGGACGGCGGCGCTTAAGAACTCCGCCATCGCCGGGCTCAGGCTGCCCTCGCGCGTTAGGTCTTCCATGCCGAGGACCGCGTCCTTGAACTTGCGGATGGTGAGCGCCGCGCCGTGGATCGCCGCGGGCCGGATGATCGCGTTGACGCGACTGCCGTCGGGAAGGCGCGCGTCGACCATCGGGTTGAGGCCGTCGATGTGCCTCCCGGTGGTGGCGACCATGCGCCTGATGGTCTCGAGCAGCTGGTTCTCGTCTTCGAAACGCACTTCCGCTTTCGTGAGGACGCCGCGGCGCTCGATGAACACCTGGTCGGGGCCGTTGACCATGATCTCGCTGACGGAGCGATCGTGCAGCAGGCTGTCGAGAGGTCCGTAGCCGACAGCGGCGCGCAGGATGATGTCCGCCAGGGTCGTCTTCTCCGGGGCGCTCAGCTCGATGCCGTCCTCCGATAGGAACCGATCGAGGTGGGTGCGCACAGCGCGCGAGAATGCGAGCGTGTCGCCGGTGGTGAGGCCGACGTCGCGGATCAGCGCGAGCCGGTCACGAAAATCGTTGGCGAGCTTGTTGAGGTCGCGACCCTGTCGAGCCGCGGCCTCCATGATGTCGGAGCGACGACGATGCGGCACCGGCGCGTCGGTGGCGGTCGTCCACGCGTCGACGAACTGCATCTCCAGCAGCGCTGCCGAGGCGGCGATCGCCGGCATGACACGCTGGCTCTCGGTCAGGCGGATCTTGACTGCAAGGCCGACGCCGTCGGAGGCTTGCCCCGGGTCCATGTAAACGGCGATCCACTCGCCGTCGCGGAATCGAAGGATGGCCTTGCGCGCAGCGCTCTTGTCGCCGGGGTCGACTTCGAGGTTCGGATCGTCGGCCGAGCCCAGGACGACGTATTTGATGTCTCGCGCGGGGATCCAGCGTGCGCGGTCTGCGTCCGGCGGCGTGTAGATCGGGAAGCCTTCGGCGGTCAGTATCCGGGCGTCCGACTCACCGTCTTCGAGGCCCCCATCGAGGCGGTGAACGGCGACCTTGACCCGCGTGCCGTGCTTGCCATCGGCGCGCTGCATGTTGGCCGGCGGCGTAACCGGGAGTGGTTCGCCATTGGCCGTTTGCGTGATCTCCACGTCACTCATAGCCCCACGACCCCAGGCGATGATAGCTCCGGGTTATCGGCGTCCAACCCCCTTAAGACGGCCACTTTTGACCTCAACGAGACGATCCCTGGTGCTCGGGAGGCTTGCGGCGATCCAGCACCCACTTCGAACCCGGCATTCGCTTCGCCACGCCCTTGACCTCGGCCGCCCGGGCCGCCAACGCGGCGGCGCTGGAGTACGTGCGGGGTTCCGCGATCACAACGCCGATCGACACCGACACGAAGTCGGCACGGACCTGGTTTCCGTTGCGCTCCTCATATTCGATCCACCCACGTTCGCGGTCGATCAAGTCGTACAGCGCCGGCACGGCGGCGTCGAAACGTTTCGTGATCTCGTCCGCAATCGGCTCGGCAAGCTGCGGCTCGGTGAGGACGACGAAATCGTCGCCGCCGACATGCCCTGCGAAGGTTCGATTCGAGGGCTTCTCCTCGAGGACTTCGAAGATGATCGTCGACAAAGTCTTGATCACATCGTCCCCACGCACGAAGCCGTAGTGGTCGTTGTAGCTCTTGAAGGCATCGATGTCCGGATAGAGCACGGCGAAGCGCTCGTTCGCTTCCAGCCGCTGGGTGATCTCTCGCAGGATGTCCGAGTTGCCGCTCATTCCGGTCAGCGGATTCAGCTCGCGTGTGGTCGTGGCGCGGGAGATCACTGCTCGCAGACGGGCCACGAGCTCCTCCGGGATGAAGGGCTTGGTCACGTAGTCGTCGGCGCCGTTCATGAGATGCTCGACCTTGTCCTTCAGCGAGCTGCGCACTGTGAGGAAGACGACCGGGATCAACCGGGTCCGGAAGTCCTTGCGCAGCTCCGAGAGGATCTCCTCACCGGTGGTGGCGCCGAGCATCAAATCGAGGAGGATGATGTCGGGTCGCCAGTCGACGGCCGCCTCATGGGCAGCTTTCCCTTCACCGACCGCTACGCACTCGAACCCTGCACGTTCGAGCACCCGCTTCAGCAGCTTGAGCATCTGGTCGTCGTCGTCGACCACGAGGACGACGTCTCGACCGGCATCGGCGGCGTCCGCAACCTTTCTTCCCGCTGCGGCCGGTTTCAGCGCGCTCACGTCGTCCCCGGCTCGGACTCTGGCGCCGGGGGCTTCGCGCCGATCTGCCGGAGCTTTTCGGTGAGCTCCAGGGCACGCTCGGCAGCGCTGCGGACCTCGGCGATGTCGGCCTTGATCGCCACCGGGTCGGTGGTCTCCTCGGCGATCAGCTCGCAGTAGTTGACGATCACGGCGAGCAGGTTTCGGAAATCGTGGATGAGCACGCGATGTGGATCGGTATGGTCCTGCTCGGCGCTCATAGCCGTTTCACCAGTCGCCAAGTGTTCACCTCGCCTTCGCGTTCGTATCCCAGCTCATCAAGGACCTTGCGAGCGATCGCGAGGCCGCGGCCGTCCTCGCTCGAGAGGCCGGGCATCGCCTGGGTCAGCTGATTATGAAGTGGTGGTCCCCAATCGGTTAACAATGCGGTTAGCGTTTCGGCCTCCAATTTGAGTTCGAAGTCGACCCTCGGTTCGATCGAGTCTTCCGGGAGCGCGTAGAGGAGAACGTTGGTGCCGATCTCCGCCAGCGCAAGCTCGAATTGGATGAGGGCGAGCTCATGAGTCGGCCCCGCGCCCGCGTGCCGGCGCGCCAATTCGACCGATTCGTGAAGCGTGTCCAGGCCCGACTGCAGTCGGGTCAACTTCGCGTGAAACTCAAAGGGAGGAGCCTTCCCTGCCGCGTCAGAAATCGGTCAGGGCTTCCTCGACTGTGGCGTAGTACGGGAACACCCGGTCGAGGGTGGTCAGCTCCAACACCACCCTGACCTGCTGGTTCGGCGCCGCCAGTCTCAGATCCCCCTTTGAGCTGCGCACCTGCTTGAGCGCAGCCACCACCGAGCCAAGGCCCGAGCTGTCGACGAAACTCACCCCTTCCAGGTCGATGATCAAGCGGGGCTGGCCGTCCTTGACAGCTTCGCTGACGGCCTCTTTGAGCGCGGGTGCTCCAACGACGTCGAGGCGGCCGACCGGGGCGAGCACCGTGACGCCGGTGTCCGTCTTTCGGCTCTCAACGTCGAGGGTCACGTGATCCATGTCTCCATGACCGGAAAGCCTATATCGGTCGAGCCCCGATTCACCGCCCTTACACTCCGACCTGGATATGGCCGCTTCACTGGGTGTTGACGGGCAGCGCGTCCTGATCGTCGAGGACGAGCAGGCGCTGGCAAAGGCGATGGCCCGCACCATGAAAAGCCGGGGCTTTCAGGCCGACGTCGCCCTGACCGGCGCCGAGGCGAGGCAGCTGTTCAACGCCGTCGAATACGGCCTCGTGCTCATGGACATCCGCCTGCCCGACGAGTCCGGCTACGGGCTCTTGGACGAGCTCAACCAGAAGAGTCCCCGTCCGGCGGTGGTGATGATCTCGGGCGTCGACGACCCGGAGCTTGGTCGTGCCGCTGTGGACCACGGGGCTTATGGCTATTACGTCAAACCCGTCGGCGCCACCGAGCTCTACCTGGCCGTCGTCAACGGCTTGCGACGGCGAAGCGTCGAGCTCGAGTACAGCGCGAACCTCAAACGGCTTGAATCGATGGTCGCCGAGCGCTCGACACAGATGGCGCGAGCAGCAGCCCTGCAGGCCGGCATGCTTCCCGAGTCGCCGTTCAAGGGCGATGGGTTTGAGATTGCCGCTCACTTCACCCCGGCGCGAGAGATCAGCGGGGACTTCTACGACTGGCATCAGCCGGATCCGCGATTCGTTGCCGTGACGCTCGGCGATGTCATGGGCAAAGGACTGCCGGCGGCAATCATGATGGCGACCGTTCGCGCGGCCCTGCGGGGCGCGGTGCGTGTAGAGAATCTCGAAGAGGGCGTGCTGCTCGCCGCGAAGGTGATGTCCACGGCGCTCGAGGTGAATCACGCGTTCGTCACGCTCTTCCATGCCGTTTACGAGACCGACACAGGCGACCTCCACTACATCGACGCCGGTCATGGATACGCGCGATTGCTGCGGGGCATGATCGGGCAGGAGCTGCTGTCACAGCGCAGCGCGCCCATCGGAATCTTCCCTGACAGCAAGTTCGAGGTCGGCACCGCGCATCTCGACCAGGGCGACACGCTTGTCGTTTTCTCGGACGGGCTCATCGACCTCCGACCCGACCTCGCGACAAGAGACGTGCCGCTGCCTTACGACGCCCGCCGCGCGGCGACCGCGCAAGAGCTGGTCGACATCATGGCCCGGGACGCGCGCAACGGAGTCCTCGCCGACGACGTCACGGTGTTGGCGATGAAGCGCCTTTAACCTCGAACAAATGCAATGTGGAGCCTTAGGCCGGATCTAATCCGGCCGTCACCCAAGCGTCGCCTCTACCAATCGCCACCTAACGTGGCCGAGGAGAGGGGTTGGTCCGCGGAGGGGACATCTGTCCCCACCGCGATTTCTGACGATGTCACGGTGCTCGCGATGAAACGGCTCTAGCGGGCGGTCTCCTTTTCGCCGCCGAGCCAGCGCTCTAGCACTGCGGCCACGATGTGCAGCTTCACCGGCTTGGAGATGTAGTCGTCCATGCCGGCGGCGAGGCAGCGCTCGCGATCGCCGGCCATCGCGCCCGCCGTCATCGCGATGATCGGCAGCCGGCCCCCATCGAGCTCCATGCGACGGATCTCACGCGTCGCCTCGTAACCATCCATCTCTGGCATCTGGCAATCCATGAGCACCGCGTCGTACCGAACGCGGGTGAGGATGTCGAGCGCCTCGCTGCCGTTGCCGGCGACATCGGCGCGGTAGCCCAGGCGTTCGATCATCTTCACGGCGACCTTGAGGTTGGCTGCGTTGTCCTCGACGACCAGGATGCGCGCGAAGCGGTGGCGCGACGCCGGCGGCCCGACGCCCTCACGATGGATCCGCCTCTTGGTTTGCGGTGGCCGCGAGGAAAGCAGCGATTGCAGCACGTCGAAGAGCTGCGAGGGCCTGACCGGCTTGACCAGCTCGATGTCGACTCCCGGCACCGGTCGCTCCGAGCGCCCAGCGGATGTGAGCAGGACGACGACCATGTTCTTCAACTTCGGGTCGGCGCGAATGCGCGCCGCGACTCCGGCCCCATCCATCTGCGGCATCATCAGGTCGACGATCGCCACCTCGAACGGGTCGTCTTCGTCGACCGCCTCGCTCAGCGCTTTCAGCGCCTCGGTGCCGGTTTCGAAACT
>DASVEP010000107.1:0-29271 GCA_036380475.1 Candidatus Dormiibacterota bacterium | reverse complement strand
GCCGCGCCATTTGCCACGACACTTACCTTCATGAGAGTTGGTGCGATCGTCGCGCTGGTGATGTTGCTGGCGGCGTGTGGTTCGTCAGGCGGAGGCAGCTCGCCGTCGACACCAACACCAACACCGACGCCCAATTCCTCGCCCGTGGCGTGCACAGCCAGTGGCGCCGCTTCGCCATCATGGCCGGGGCCGGCTTCGCGGACCAGCACGGCTCCGCCGATAGTGTCGGCGGTCGCGGCCGGCGACACCCTGACGATGACGTTCGACCAGGGCACGCCGGCGTTCGAAGTCAAATCGCAAGCCGGCACCCACTTCACTCAGGACCCCAGCGGCAAGCCGGTCGACCTTGCCGGCTCGGCCGGCGCCACTATCGTGCTTCGCGGATTTCGGGGTGACGTTCGCAACTATGCCGGGCCGGTCTCGATCATCTCGAGCGGGCCGAGGCTTCTACAGGTCTACGAAATAGGAGACTTCGAAGGCGTTGTGACCTGGGCGGTCGGACTCAGCGGTGCCGGCTGCGCCAATGCCACCACCGCCGGGTCCAACCTGACGTTCCATTTCATAGCGCAGCCCACGTAGTGACTTGCGGTCAACCCCCCGACGACTGAAAGCCGCGTCGTGCGACTCATTTCGCTGCACCATTGAGTTTGCTTTCTCTCCGGTTTGCGAGTGGACGCGATGCTGATTTGGCTCGATGACCTTGATCCCGGACGTTTGCCTTTTTTGCGGTGCGGCGCGGCCCGTGATTCCGGCGTGCGGCCGCCAGCAGGTCTGCCACTCCAGACTCGATGCCGTCCGCGAGCACCTCGATGTCCGGCACGGAGTCATAGTCCGCTGTGACGCCGAAGTTGAGAAGGCCGAGGTAGGAGAAGACCGCGATCCCGATCCTGACCGAGCCGGCTATCGGGACGTAGGGATGCGCGTAGAACATCTGCCTGCCCGCGGCGTAGAGCGGGAACTGCGGTCCAGGCACGTTGGTCGTCACCGTCTGGACGAGGCTCTGCTGGGCGTGGAGAGCGATCCGCAGGCTGACCGCGAGAAGCATCGGCGGCGCGAAGCCAGAGAGCTGCACCAGGACGTCCCCGGCCACTGCCTGGCCTGATCGCTTGAATCGGTCCATTTGGCGCCGGATGGCGTTCAGCCGTGAAACGGGCCGATCCAGTCCCACCGGCAGACCTGGGAAGAGACCCGACACCCGGTTGTTGTAGATGCCCTTTTCGCTCTCCCGCCGGACCGAGACCGGGACCAGGGCGCGCACGACTTTGCCCGCCACCTTCTCGCCGCGGCTCCGCAGCAGCTGGCGGAAACCATTGGTGACCGCGGACAGGACAACGTCGTTCACCGTGCCCCCCAGCGACGCGCGTATTTCCTTGACGTCATCCAGGCTGGCGGTGGCCCAGCTCCAGCGGCGATGCGGGCCGATCGGTCCGTTGAGTGAGCCTACTGTCGGTTGTGTCCAGCTGCCAAGTGAGCCTATGAGGTTCCTGACTTCAGTCACGCTGTGCATCCCGAGCCCAGCCGCGAATATGGCACCGGCCACAGCGGGAACTCCACGGATTCGGTTCATGGGGTCTGTGATCGCGTCAGTTACGGCGTCGGCGATGAGCTGAAGATCGCTTGGCTCTTGCGCCGCATGCCACGCCTGGGCTCGCCCGGGCCGCTTCTGAGGTTCGCGGTCGAGGAGAACCGTCAGGAGGTCGGTTGCGGCAACGCCGTCAACCATGCAGTGGTGCACCTTGGAGATGAGCGCCCAATTGCCGTCTTGGAGACCCTCGACCATCCAGAGCTCCCATAGCGGTTTGCCCCGGTCGAGGTTTTGCGCGAACACTCGGCCCGCCAGGTTCCTGAGCTGCTCGGCCGAGCCGGGTGGGGGTGTGGCCGTGTGGCGCACGTGATAGAGAATCTGGAAATCGGGGTCATCCACCCACACCGGACGGCCGAGCCCCATCGGTACGAAGCGAACACGCTGCCGATACCTGGGGAGACTGGAGAGGTGAGAGGCGACCAGTCGTACAAGGTCGCCGTAGCTGGGCGCCGGACCTTCGAGCACTGAGACCGTGCCGATGTGCATCGGGTTGCGTTCATCCTCGACCGAGATGAACATCGCGTCCTGTGGGCTCATGCGATCCATTGGACCAGCCTAGCGTTGGCGCTGAAATCGACGTCCCGTAATGCGGATTGGCTCGATAGCGACTCGAAAGGGCTTCGCGCCTGGCGCGAGCGGCCACGGCGCCGCAGCGTGAGCCGCCCATGAGACGTCGTCAAACGAATCCGTGGCGTCAACGGCGAGCCCCTGTACCATGACGCTCCAGCCGGCGCCGCTCGCCAAGTCGAAGTCGTCGATTTCGAAGCACACTTTCGTCCCGGGTGCATGCGACAGCTTGGTACCCGACCCTGTTCGAAAGACGACTATCCGGCCGCTCATCGCATAGTTGACTGGAAAGATCTGGGGTTGCCCATCAACTACGACGGCAATTCGGCCCAGACCGTGCTGCTGGAGGATTTCCAGGCACTCGTCTTCGGGGATCTCCTCAAGCCCGGCGTCAGGCGGTCCTGCGCTCATCGCGCGCTACCGCTAGGTACCTGGTCGGTGAGCATCGGACCGAAAACTTCGCCCGGTGATTTCATCCGCCCAGATGCCAACCCAGTGCTCACGTGTTCCTGGTGCCACTGGATGGACTGGCCAGAAACGCATCCGTCCGGTGGGAGCACCGCGTGGATTGGTGATGTCATGAGCTATCCCCTTGACCAGCACGCTCCACCCGACACCCTGGTGGGGGTCCCAGCCATCGATCTCGAAGCTGACGTAGGCGCCTGGCGCGAGGTCCAGCTTAGTTCCTGGCGCGGTGCGAAAGACGACGACTCCATCGTCGAAGAAGTAGTTGATGGGAAAGATGACAGGGCGCACCTCGCGATCGACCACCGCGATTCGTCCCAGGTCGTGGGCCTTGAGCAACTGGACGCAGTCCCCGTCGCTGAGCATTTCAATCCGCCCCGGTCGTGGATCAATCATCGTGCGATCTCTCTACCTTGCTATATGGAGAACGGCCACCAGGCGGCCGAGCCTGTCGCGCATCGCTCTGTGCCGCATCACAACCTCGACGCGAGCGGAGGGCCTTGGCCCCTGACGGACTAGCATCGGAACGTCGGCGCGAATCGCGGCCCCGGCGACCGGAAGCCACGGGCAGGCGGCCCGGCACAGTGCCTGGCCGGTGCGGTCAATGCCTCGGACCACCATCGGGCACGGTCGGCCAAGCGCCTCGGTCGCGGGCATGCCGAACAGCGCGTCCGCCCGCCGGTTCCAGGCGACCACATGGCCCCCAAGATCGACGGCGAACGCGGGGCCGGCGATGTGGGCGACCTGGGTCTCGATCTCCTCCAGCGACTCAGCGTCGATCACTTCCGTTCGCCCAATCCATCGGTTTGCAGTGCTTTCTCCTTTGGATGGAGGCTAGGCGCGGCGGCTGCACCAATCGAGGGTCCAATGGATTTGTCGGCGAGGGCCGTTGGACCCTCCTCTCCAACCGTCCCAACCATGGCGTGGCGAATGGCCCTGTTCGAGGCCTGGATGGGCGTCTAGGTTTGAGTTGCAGGGATATGCATCTCAAGAGGAGGTGAGTGAGATGACTACTCGCATCGTGCCGGACGCGATGGTCGAACTTGACCGACCGTTTGCGGAGTTCTTCCGTACGCTGAGCGGACCCTGGCCGTTCAGGCCGTTGTTTGCGTTGACGCCCGGCAAGCACTTCCTGCCGGCCGCCGATGTCTTCGCACGGAACGGCGACATGGTGGTGAAGCTGGACCTGCCCGGCGTGGAGCCGAAGGACATCCACGTCAAGCTCGGCGAGGGCGAGCTGATTGTGACGGGCGAGCGCAAGGCCGACCAGGAGGTCAAGGAGGAGGGCTACTACCGGAAGGAGAGCAGCTACGGCCTCTTTGAGCGCCACATGTCGGTGCCGAAGGGCATCAAGGAGTCCGAGATCAAGGCCGAATACGTCAACGGAGTGCTGGAGATCAGCATGCCCCGCACGGCCAAGATCGAGGGCCAGCCCAAAGCGAAGGAGATCCCGGTCAAGCAGGTGGTCAAGCCGACCAAGGCTTGAGCCATCCGGGCTCAATGAGGACTGAAGGGGCCGGTCGCGCGGCCCCTTCACCTTTGCCTCGAACATCAGCCTCACGCCTCACCGTAGGATCCGGCGCTCAGTACATGCTGCGGGATCTGCAGCCTGCGCTAGGCGCAGGCGAATGGAGCGGCGGCGCGGCTACCTGGCGTTACGCCGGACGCCCTCGGTTGCGTTCGCCACCACGGCTCGGAGCCGGCGGATGAACTCGGTCAAGGTAGCCAGGTCCTTCTCGGAGTAGCCCTCGACCGCCCGACGCAGCGCTGTTGCGAGCGGCCCGTAGAGCTCGCCGACGCGTCGCTCCTTCGCTGTCGCCGTCACGATCACTCTGCGCCGGTCGGTTGAGTCAGGCGACCGCCGGGCATAGCCAGCTCGCTCGAGCCGGTCGATCAACCCGGTAATCGCTCCCGTGGTCAGGTGTAGCTCGCGCGCCAGCATGCCTGCGGTCACCCGACCATGGCGGCTGATCAGGTCCATGGCGAGAAGCTCGGTCGGGCTCAGGCCCACCTCCTCGGACACGACTTGGGTGAGCTGGTCGAAGTCGCTGCTCAAGCTTCGAGCCTCGGCAAGCAGGTCGGCCACCACCCTGGCCTTCAGCCGTCTTGACATCTAAGTATCTTAGTCATTAAGCTAATCATCGACTAAGAGTTTATCAGACTAGGAGAGGGGCATCCATGTCGCAGTCGAAATCAGTGATCCGTCTAACCGCGGCGTCGGGAATGGCGGGAACGTTAGCGCTGGCTGCGTACTTTGCAGCCCCCGCGTTTCTGGACTGGCCTTTCGGGGGTGCATCGCCGGCCCGGCTAAGCGCATACGCAGTCGACCACCAGGTCCTCTTTTACGCCGGCGCGTGGCTGCAGAGCACCGGCACGTTGCTCTGCGTCATCTTCTTTCTCGCGCTGGTCCGTATGACCGGCGCGGCCGGCGGTCTATCGGCGACACTCGTCATTGTCTCGGCAGCAAGCCTCCTGTCCATAGTCCTGGTAGAGAGCGCCTTCATGGTCGCAGTGCCCATGGCCGCATCCGCCGGTGACACTTCGACGGTCGCGACCTCGTTCGCCCTCAGCAACGGCGTGTTCGTCCGCATCTTTCCTCTCGCTCCCTCGTCGGCGACATACATCGCTCTGGGGCTGGCGCTGCTCTCCCGAGGACCGCTCCATCGTGGATTCGGATATGCGGCAATCACGATTGGCGCGGCCTTCGAGCTGGGCGGAATCGTGGCCATCTTCTCGAGCCTGGCTCTGGTCGTCCTGGCTGTGCTCGCCGCGGGGCAGGCTCTATGGGTGGCTGCTGCAGCGGTCGCCCTGTGGAGATCGGCGCCGTGACAGCCGTCCAACGGTTTTGTGTTCAGAATGGTTGAGGCGGACGTGACGCGACGGAATCCGGCCCTGAGCATCGCCCTCGGTATCGGGTTGCTCGCTATCTCATTCGTGGTGCCCGGAACAACGCGGGACCTGATCTTGCGCGTGGCGGGCGTCTTGTTCCTCTTGGCTGGCGCAGCGATGTGGGTGGCGTCGCGACGTGGGTGACGGTCGGGGAGCCGATCGTCAGCTGACGTGCTGTGAGGTTCCGCCAGACGCTATGGCGGCCGCCTGCTTCAGCTGGCCGAGAGCGGCGGCGAGGTCGGATCGACGCTCGAGCACCGACGCATACGAGACGTGTACCTCGATGAGCCTTGCGTCGAGGCCATCGTGCCGAAGGAGGTCGAGGGCCAGGCGATATTCGTCGTCGGCTGCGGCTGGAAAATCAAGTCGCTCCATCGCCTCGCCGAGCAGGTGGTGACCCGTGCTCTCGGCGAGCCGTTCATTAAGTCGTCCGCTCAGCTCGATGGCATCGCGGATGATCGGAATCGCGTCAGCGACCCTACCCCCGCTCAGATACAGCTCTCCGAGGCTCAGCAGGATATGGCTGCGCCCGATCTCCGAGCCGCTGCTCTCGAACCGGCGAAGAGCCGTTACGAACAATTCCTCGGCGCGCTGGAGCTGACCACCGCGCATCAACAGCAGTCCGAGCTCGTTCTCCACGCGAGCAAGCGAGACCAGGTCGCCCTCCTGCCGGTACAGAACGAGTGCCTTTCGAATGAACACGACGGCGCGGTCGCGCTCGCCGCGGCCGTCGTACGCAACACCAAGGCCATGATTGATGCGAGCCAGGCGCCGAAGATCGCGGACGGCCCCGGCGGCTGCGAGAGCACGCTCGTAGTAAGCGATCGCGCTGTCGAATGCATGGTTGCGCACATTGATGGAGCCGAGGTGCTCGAGGATTCGTGCCTCGAGCAGCGGCGCGCGCTCGGACAGGCTGCGACACCAGCCAAGCGCCTGCTCTGCCACCGAGGCCGCTCGGTTGTCCTCCAGGAGATACAGGCAACAGGCTTCCCAATCGGCGCATTCGGCCGCCAGCATCGTGTCCGGGTGTGAACCAAGAATCTCTTTCGCGCGATTGAGGTGCTCGAGCGCTTGACCTGGCCGAGTCGCAAGCACCAGAGCCTGTCCGGCCAGCACTCTGACCTGCGTCTCGACGTGCGGCTGCAACGAATCGCTGAGCAATCGTTCGCAGGCTGCAGCCGCCTGGGCGAACTCACCGCGTGAGCACAGCGCCTCGATGGCGGCAATCGCACCGTCGTCGACTCGCCGTTTGGAATCGCCCTGCTTCGGAGGCATGGGGGAGGTATGACCTTTGATCGGCCGAGTCTAGCTGGCGAGGTTCTCCGTAGAGTGCGTACGCCACCAACACGGCTACCGATCTCACCTTCAACTGCGGAGCCCAGGACAGGAGTGCAGAGATGAGCAAGAAGCGACAACCAGGCGGCAGTGCCATGTTGGCGGGACGCCCGGTCGCCCGAATCGGCTACGGCGCCATGCAGTTGCCGGGTCCGGGGGTGCTGGGGCCTCCGCGCGATCGGGCCAATGCACTGACGGTGCTCCGCCGGGCCGTCGAGCTCGGCATCAACCACATCGACACTGCGCAGTACTACGGCCCCGATGTCGCCAACGAGCTGATCCACGCCGCGCTTCATCCCTACCCGGACGACCTGGTGCTGGTCACGAAGGTCGGCGCGGACCGTGATCGCCGAGGAGGCTGGATCAGCGCGCAGCGGCCCCACGAGCTGCGGGCCGGGGTCGAGGCCAACCTGCGCAGCCTCGAGGTGGAGAGGATCGACGTGGTCAACCTCCGGCTCTCCGGCGCCGAGCGCGGCCGTGGCGTCGACCTCGACAGCCAGCTGGCCGAGATGATTGCCCTGCGCTCCGAGGGCAAGATAGACGGAATCGGCATCAGCACGGTCAACATCGACCAGCTCCGCCAGGCTCTCCCAGCCGGCATTGCATGCGTGCAGAACGCCTACAACCTCCTCGACCGGGCCGACGAACCGCTCCTCGACGTCTGCCGCGAGCACGACATTGCCTGGGTGCCGTACTTCCCGCTCGGCTCGGCCTTCGGGGGGATGTCGAAGGTGACCAGGCACCCGGCCGTGCTGGCTGCGGCCCGGGCGCAAGGAGCCACACCCGCCCAGGTCGGCCTGGCGTGGCTCCTGGCCCACGACCCGCACATCCTGCTGATCCCCGGAACCTCGAGCCTGGAGCACCTGGAGGAAAACGTGGCTGCCGCGGATGTTCGCCTGGACGCCCCCGCGATGGCGGTCCTGGACGCCCTCGCCACGCCGGCCCACGACTAGGGGATATCTCGCAGATATAAGGTAATCGCCACAACACCTTGGCAAGCGGAGATTCAAAGCCTTGAGATCCCGCATTTGCTATTGTGCCAACGTGCGCACGCATCTCAGGATCGGGCAGGCGGCAGAGATTCTTCGGGTCAGCCCGGACACAGTCCGGCGCCTGGTCGATTCCGGCCATATCAAGACGGGCCGGTCAGCCGGCGGTCAGCGGCAAATCGACGGAGCTGCGCTCGCTCGATACATGGCCGCCCTGCCGCGGCAGGATCCTCCGCCCGTTGTCAGTGAATCGGCTCGCAACCGATTCGCGGGCATCGTCACGCGGGTCATCAAGGACGGTGTCGCGGCCCAGGTCGAGATGCAGGCGGGTCCGTATCGGATCGTGTCACTGATCACACGGGAATCCGCTGACGAGCTCGGACTGAAAGCTGGGGTGATTGCGGTCGCGTCCGTAAAGGCGACCAACGTTGTGATCGAGCTGCCACGCAGCTGAGGGAGGGGTCGGATGCATAACCGATTCTCAATGCTGATCGTCGCTGCTGTGTTCCTCGCAGCCTGCGGCAGCAGCGGCAACGCTGCTGCTACATCGCCCGCGGCTACGCCCTCACCAGTACCTCTGAGTGGGAATCTCTCGGTCTTTGCAGCGGCATCATTGACGGCGTCGTTCACCGCTCTCGGCACCTCGTTTCAGGCGGCCAATCCCGGCGTCAAGGTGAAGTTCAACTTCGCCGGCACCCCGACGCTTGTGACGCAGATCGAGCAGGGCGCGCCGGCCGACGTTCTTGCCTCCGCCGACACCACGAACATGGACAAGTTGACCGCCGAGGGCTTCACCGCGGGTGCTTCGCTGGTTTTTGCTCACAACCTGCTGGAGATCGTCGTCGCGCCCGGGAACCCCAAGGGCATCACCGGTCTGGCTGACCTGGCCAAATCAGGCGTTATCTACATCTCCGAAGCACCCTCGGTGCCGGCCGGGAAGTACTCGCTTCAAGCCCTGAAATCCGCGGGGGTCATGGTCACTCCGAAGAGCCTGGAAGCGAGTGTCACCGCTGTGATCAGCAAGATCGAGCTCGGCGAGGCTGACGCAGGCATCGTGTATACAACCGACGTCACCGCAGCCGGCAGCAAGGTGGCGGGCGTCCAGATTCCGGCGGCCAATAACGTGACAGCGACCTATCCAATAGTTGTCGTCAAGGGCACCACGAACGCGGCCGCCGCCTACGCCTTCACCTCCTATGTCGTGTCTGCCACCGGCCAATCGGCGCTGGCATCCTTCGGCTTCCTCCCGGCAACCTGATCCCAACATGAGGCGGGAGCGCGTGCCGATCGTCGTCCTTGTGCTGGCGGCGATCGGCGCGGCCTTCTTCATCGTGCCCTTGCTGGGGCTCATCGTCAGGTCGCCCTGGCGCGACGCGCTCACCGCGCTGACGGCGCCAGAAACACTCGAGGCGCTCAAGCTGTCCTTGTTCGCTTCGCTCACGGCGACGGCAGCTGGGCTGGTCCTCGGGGTGCCGCTAGCCTGGCTTTACGCACGGGTTGAGTTCCCCGGCCGCAATCTGCTCCGTGCTTTGACCACGCTGCCCATGGTGCTTCCTCCGGTCGTTGGCGGGATCGCGCTCCTGCTCGCCTTCGGCAGGCGTGGCCTGGTGGGGTCGTGGCTCAACACCACGTTCGGTTTCACCCTCCCGTTTACAACTGCCGGCGTTGTGATGGCCGAGACGTTCGTGGCCATGCCATTCCTCATCCTCACCGTCGAAGCCGGCTTGCGATCGATGGATCGCCGTTACGAAGAGGCGGCTCGCACCCTTGGTGCAAGTCGCTGGCGGGTATTCACTCGGGTCACGCTGCCGCTGATCGGACCGTCGTTGTTCGCGGGCGCAGTGCTGTGCTGGGCGAGGGCGCTCGGAGAGTTCGGCGCCACTATCACTTTCGCCGGCAACTTTCCGGGCGTCACCCAAACGATGCCGCTGGCGGTATACCTCCTGTTGGAGACAAATCAAGAGGCTTCGTACATCCTGAGCCTGGTATTGCTGCTGGTTTCGCTGGTTGTATTGGTTGGGCTCAGGGATCGCTGGCTCGGCTCGGCGTGAGCCTTGATGCTTCTATTCAACTCACGCTCGGACCGCTCAACCTCGAGATGGAACTTGCGATCGAGGAGGGTGAGGTGGTCGCTCTGCTTGGCCCGAACGGGGCAGGCAAGACAACTCTTCTGCGGGCGATCGCAGGCCTCGTTTCCTTCAGGTCAGGGCACGTTCACCTGGACGGAAAGGTGCTCGAAGACACCGCCACCAACCAATACATCCCCACGGAGCGGCGGCCGATCGGTTTTGTGTTTCAGGACTACCTGCTGTTTCCCCATCTCAACGTCCTTGACAATGTCGCCTTCGGCCTTCGCTCGCGTGGAACAGCGCGTGCGGCTGCAGCCGAAAAGGCAATGCAGTGGCTCGATCGGGTTGGGCTGGCGAGCTATGCCCGAGCGAAGCCGGCCGAGCTGTCAGGAGGCCAGCGCCAACGTGTGGCCCTGGCCCGCGCACTCGCACCCGACCCGCGCCTCCTTCTGCTCGATGAGCCACTTGCTGCTTTGGATGCAACCACTCGGGCAGAAGTGCGGCGCGATCTCAAACATCACCTCGCTTCGTTCCAGGGCATCAGGCTGGTCGTGACCCACGATCCGCTAGAAGCGGTTGCGCTCGCGGATCGTTTGATCGTCATGGAGAAAGGACGGCTTGTGCAAACAGGCACGCCGGCCGAGGTCACGGAGCGACCAAGATCCCAATACGTTGCCGACCTCGTTGGAGTCAACCTGCTCAGAGGAGAGGCCGACAATGGCTCGGTTCGGACAGCCGGCGGACAATTGGTAGCGGCTGCTGGCGCCGAGTCGGGCCAAGTGTTTGTGGTCGTTCACCCGCGCGCGGTCGCGATTCATAGAACCCGTCCCGAAGGCAGTCCACGCAATGTTTGGGCCGGTCGCGCGAACAGCATTGAGTTGCTCGGCAATCGCGTCCGCGTTCGGATCGACGGCGAAGTCCCTTTGGTGGCCGAGGTCACGCCCGCGGCGCTAAGGGACTTGAATCTGGTCGAAGGAGGGGAGGTCTGGCTCTCCTTCAAATCCACCGACGTTGGCGTCTATCCAGCTTGAGTTCAGGAGAAGGCATGGAAATAAGCGCGCGCAATCAGCTCAAGGGCCAGGTCGTTCGCGTGAAATCCGGTTCGGTCATGGCCGAAGTCGAGGTCAAGGTCAAGGCCGGCAAGGTGGTGGCCGCCATCACCGACGGCTCGGCGAAACGGCTGAAGCTCAAGGCCGGCGACAAGGTCACGGTAATCATCAAAGCCACCGAGGTCCTGATCGGCAAGTAGGGCCTTAAGAGGAGCGGGCTCGCCTTCGAGCCGCGGCCTCGGCCGCCTTCTTGATGGCCTCGAGGCGGGCGTCCCACCGGGCCGCCACCTTTGCCATGGCGCGGGCCGCGACGTCGATCTGCTCGGGTCGCGCTGAGTAGCGGACCTCTCGTCCGTGACGTTTGCTCTCGACAAGTCCGGCGCGATCGAGCACGGCGAGGTGCTTTGCGACCGCCTGACGCGTGAACGGCAGCTCGGCCGCGAGCTGGGTCGCCGTCACCTCGTCGCGAGCGAGGATCAGGTCGAGCACGCGTCGCCGGGATATGTCGGAGACCGCCTCGAGCAGCGCCTCTTCCTTCACCGACGAATCGACGCGGCGTGGTCGCGCAGCCGGCCGATGATGCGCTGCCATCCGTTCGAGTGGTCCTCGACGTACTGCGCCTTTTCCTCGTCCGACCAGTCGATCGCGTCGAAACCGCTCTCCACGATCTTCAGGCGCGTGCCGCCGTTTTCGGGCTGAAGGATGAACTCGACCAAGAGCGAGTTGTCGTCGCGCACGACGAGGCCCGGCTGGCGGACCCAACGGAACGAGAAACGGTGCGGCGGTTCCACCGCCTCGACCTGCAGCTGGTAGGAGTCGCCGCTCTTGAACGCGAGCCGGCCTTTCGAGCCGACGCGCAGCTCGATCTCGGCTTCGTCCGCAAACCACCGCTGGACCTGGTCGGGCTCCGTGACGAGGTGCCAGACCACCTCGACTGGCGCCTTGATGAGGATCTCCTTCTCGATGGCGGCCTGCATCTGCGCCGCCAAGAATACCGCAACCGGTGGTTGCGCGTTGTGGTAGCATGCGCAACCAGTCGTTGCGTATTGCTGTCAAGACTGGGAGGAAAGAGCTGATGGACCACCAGGTTGTTTCGCACGCGGAGTGGGAGGCGGCACGCAAACGCCACCTCACCGAGGAGAAGAAGTTCACGAAGCTGCGCGACGAGCTGAGCCAGGCCCGCCGCGACCTGCCGTGGGAGCTGGTCGAGAAGGAGTACATCTTCGAGGGCCCGCAAGGCCGCCGGACTCTGGACGAGCTGTTCGACGGACGCGGCCAGCTCGTCATCTATCACGCCATGTTCAACCCGGACACCGCTTCCGAGCACACGACGTGGACGAAGGACTCCCCGTGCTTCGCATGCTCGTTCTGGATGGACAACTTCGACAACGTCGTCGTCCACCTCAACCACCGAGACATCACGATGGCTGCCGTTTCGCAGGCGCCGGTAGCGAACATCGAGGCGTACCGCAAGCGTGTGGGGTGGAGCTTCCCGTGGTACTCGTCGAAGGGGTCGGACTTCAACTTCGACTACCACGTCTCGCTCACACCCGAGCAATTGGCCGCCGGTAAGGCGGAGTACAACTACCGGGTCGATCCAGTGTCGCTGTCAGAGCTGCCGGGCCTCAGCGTGTTCCGGCGCGAGGACGGCAAGGTGTACCACACCTATTCGGCCTACGCGCGCGGGCTGGACATGGTCAATGTCGCGTACCACTACATGGACCTCGCACCCAAGGGCCGCGACGAGAACGCGAATGGCGGAATGGCGTGGTTGCGCCGCCGCGACGAGTACAGCGACTGATGGGCATGGCGATCTCGATGACGGCGATGATGGTGCCGACCGCAGCGCCTTTCTTCTTCGCTTATGGGCGCGACACGCGACGGCCGGCCGCGGTCGCGATCACGGTTGCGATCTATGTCGCCGTGTGGGCGCTGGTCGGCGCGCTCGCCGACTTCGTCATGGGCTCGGTGATGGTGCCGTCGTCGATTGTCGTGGCCGGGGCGGCGGTCGCCTTTGCGGTCGCCTACACGATGAGCCCATGGAGCGCTCGCGCGCGGGCCCGATGCCGCGACATGTGTATGAGGGCGCCGCGCGGCTCTAGCCTGCGCGATGCGCTACGGGAGGGGTCAACTTACGCCGTCTGCTGCGTTGCCTGCAGCGCCGGAGCGATGGTCGCGCTCGTCGTGCTCGGCATGTCGAACGTCCTGCTCATCGCCGTGACCGCGGCCCTGCTCCTGCTAATGAAGCTGACCACCTGGCCCGCGGCGGCTTTTTCAGCTGATCGGTGATCTGGTAGCGTAAGTCATCGCGGTCCGGCGAGTGCCCGCCGGCCACCTGGCGATGATGTCCCATCCGGCAGAGACCGTGAAACTGATCGAGTCCGCAGCCGCGGTTGCGGTCAGATAGGAGAAACGAACATGCCGATGATCGACGTGTACGCCACGAGTGGCACTTTCAAGGATCCGAAGGCGCTGGCGCGGGACCTCGCCGAGACCCTGATGAAGATCGAGCAGGTTCCGAACATCCCGATGTTCCGCAAGAACACCGCGGGATTCATCCACGAACTTCCAAACGGCGCGCTGTCCAACGTCGACGGAGATGGCAACTACGTGAAGGTGCAG
Organism: Candidatus Dormiibacterota bacterium; assembly: GCA_036380475.1. GTDB lineage: Bacteria > Chloroflexota > Dormibacteria > Dormibacterales > Dormibacteraceae > UBA10449. The sequence continues at coordinate 15,701 of DASVEP010000107.1, read as the reverse complement.
GTCCTGACCAACGGAGGGGCACTCAACCGAGAGAAGCAGCTCGCCGTCGTCCGCCAGTTCACGGACCTGGTCGCAGCTGCCGCAGGCGATCCGTCACTAACGGCGAGGACCTGGGTGCTGCTTACCGAGGCGGTCGAAGGCGGGTGGGGGCTTGCAGGGCACGCCAACACCAACGCGGAGCTTGTCGATGCCGCACGCGCGCAGATCGCCGAGCTTCAACGCGCGAAAGCAGCGGGTGGCTGACCCGAGGCGATCGCTTCCTGCTCGCCGTAGCCGGCTCCGACGACTGTCCTGCGACGGGTGCACGTGTACGCCGGTGGAGCGCATCCTGCATGTGACATGAACGAGAACTTGAGCCTCGGCCGCATCTTTGGAATCCACGTCGGGCTGAACTGGAGCCTGTTGGTCGTTGCCGCACTGATCGCGTGGAGCCTTGCCACCAGCCTTCTTCCGTCGGCGTCCCCCAGCGATTCTTCCGGCGCCTACTGGACGGCCGGGATTGTTTCAGCATTCGTCTTCCTGGCCTCGTTGCTTGCCCACGAGCTGGCGCACTCCGTCGTCGCAACGCGCCGCGGGGTCAAGGTCGAGGGGATCACTCTGTGGCTGTTCGGGGGAGTGTCGCGGTTCAGCAGCGAAACGAGCTCGCCAGGTGCGCAGGCGCTGATCACTTTTGTTGGACCACTCACGAGCCTCGTTCTGGGCGTTCTGTTCTATCTCGTCGCAGTCGCAACCGGCGGTGGCGCGCACCCTGGGCTGCTCTCAGCCACGCTGGCCTGGCTGGGTTACATCAACATCTCGCTGGGCGTCTTCAATCTCGTCCCCGCCTTTCCGCTGGATGGTGGACGGCTGCTGCAATCGCTGATCTGGCTGCGCACGGGCGATCGGCTCCGTGCAACCAGAATCGCCGCACGCATCGGTATGGGCTTCGCCTACCTGTTGATTGCGTACGGTCTGGCCACCTTCATATTCGCGGGCAGCCTTATCGGCGGGGTGTGGTCGGTCTTCCTCGGCTGGTTCCTGTTGAGCGCCGCCCGCTCCGAAGAAGCTGGCGGCTTGATCCGCCAAGCGCTCTCCGGAGTGACCGTTGCCCAGGTGATGACGCCGAATCCTGTGCAGGCTCCGGACGACATCAACGTCGAGGATGCGCTGCATGGCTATGTCCTGGCGTCTCGGCACTCGACCTTTCCAACGCATGACGCAACCGGACGGCTCAGTGGACTCCTGACCTTGACAGCTTTGAAGAATGTCGCGCCGGGTGCTCGTCCGACGACCCTGATCAAAGAGATCATGTGTCCGCTCGACAAGGTGTCCACGGCCCGCCCGGTTGACCCGGTCACCAACCTGCTCGGTCTCCCCGAGGGCTGCAGCGAAGGGCGCACGCTGGTCGTCGATGGGGGGCGGCTGGTGGGAATCATTTCCCCGAGCGACCTCAATCGGCTTTTGCAAAATTCGGTGTCGGGTCGCGCCCAGGTGGCCGCTGGACAGTAGCGATGAGTTTTCGGGTAGTCGAGGGTCTCATTTCGTGTGAAACGTCAGCGTCGGACTGGAGGGAGAAGAGATGCCTGAGCACAGGATCGGAACCCGCGAGGAATGGCAGGTAGCGCGGAACGAGCTCGCAAAGCTCGAAGCCGAGCAGGCGAAGCGAAACGAAGAGATCACGAAAACGCTTCGGGATCTGCCCTGGGTCCGGGTCGAGAAGGAGTACGAGTTCGACACCGAGGAGGGCAAGAAGACCCTTGCCGAGCTATTCGACGGCCGCTCCCAACTGCTCGCCTACAACATCATGTTCGGCCCCGACTACACGATCGGCGCCTGCCCCGGCTGCACCAGCGTGGGCGACGGGCTGGACGGCTCGCTCGTTCACCTGAGCCACCGCGATGTGACGCTGATCTGTTTTTCGCGGGCGCCGATCGAGCGTTTGACGGCCTACAAACGGCGGATGGGTTGGCAGTTCCCCTACGTCTCCACCTACAACAGCGACTTCGCGTTCGACTTCGGCCTCGCGCTGACCGAGGAGCAGGCGCAGCAGATTCCCGAGGTCAAGGAGATGATCGACAACCCGCCCGCGTTCCTCCAGGAGTGGTCACGCCAGGTCGGGGCTGAGCTGAAGGACGGTATTCGCGAGAACCCGAGCTGGATCGCCTTCGCGCGCGAGAACGGGACCGTCTACCACACTTACACGGTGTCGGCGCCCGACCCGTTCGTCTCGCCGTACTTCAGCATCCTGCTCGAACGAACCCCGAAAGCCCAACCCGACGAACCCCGCGCCTGGCGGAAGGACGAATACCCGTCTTAGTTGCCCTTCGGCGCGAGGTCTTTGACCAGCGCCTGCACTCGCACATCGATCTCGTCTCGAATCCGTCGAACGGTGGCCAGGTCCTGCCCGGCCGGGTCATCGAGCTCCCAGTCCTCGTAGCGTTTGCCGGGATAGATCGGACAGGCGTCCCCGCAGCCCATGGTGATCACCACATCGGCAGCCTTCACGAACTCATCGCTGAGAGGCTTCGGGAATTCCTGGCTTATGTCGATGCCAATTTCCTGCATTGCCTCAACCACCCGCGGATTGAGCTCGTTTGCCGGAGTGCTGCCGGCTGAGCGCACGTGGACCCTTCCTCCGGCTCGCTTGGTGAGTAGGCCGGCGGCCATCTGGCTCCTGCCGGCGTTGTGAACGCAAACGAAGAGAACTTCGGGAACGTCCTTTTGAATGGAGTCCTCCACCTCAGCTCACCGTCGCACGCGTTGTGCCCGCCTGACCGCGATCTGGTGTGCCTCGGCCAGCAGCGGTTTCACGGATTCGAACGTGGCTTCGCTCGGGTTGAGGACACAAACAAAGTGATTGCGGGCGTAGACGGGATGTGGCATGAGCCGATCCATCGCGGCGAAGTCGTGTTCGCCGTCGCCTGGAAACAGGGATGCGTACGTCTCCTTGCTGACGCCGATGTTGAGCCTAAAGACGCCTGGACGGTCGAGGTCTGACAGCTCGTCGAAGCCCTCGTAATCCTGGGTGACGATCGTCGCGAAAGGAAACCTGTGCGGCTCGTCAAGATCTCGATACGGGTCGTAGATGAAGAAGCTGTCGCCCCAGGCGATCTCTGGCGCGCCGTTCTCTTGTGACGCCACGACGACGTCGACCCCCTCTAGCGAAGTCCTGATGTAGGCCGTGATCTGGCGTTCCTCCATCCAACGTCCCCACCGAGAATTGTCACATTTTCAGGCTTGACAAAATGTTGTGCAGGCACAACAATCTGACGCAGAAGCAGCATGTCCAACGGCGAGCGCAAGATCCACAACCGCCTCGCGGTTCTTCGCACCGAGCGAGGGATGTCCCGCCTCGACCTCGCCCGCTCGATTGGCGTGAACTACCAGACGATCGGCTATCTGGAGCGAGGCGATTACAGCCCAAGCCTCGAGCTGGCTCTTCGCGTCAGCGAGGTCTTCGGGCTCCCGGTGGAGGCCATCTTCTCGACGCGCCCGTTCGTACCGCTGTCAGAGCAGGTTTATGGAATCGCCCAGCCGAAGGAGGTGTCCCGATGAAGCGCGAGATCCCCGCAGGCAGCCGTGCCGAGCGCACGACTTTCGCACGCAGATGGATTCGAGAACGCAGGGCCGATGAGCCTGGCGTTCGACTTTCACGCGGCCGGCGCCGCATGATCGTGGTCGGGCTCTACCTTTTGCTCGTCGCCACAGTCGCCACCCTCGCCGGCGGGCCAAACGGAATGCCAACAATCCTCGGCATCCCGCCCGTGACGTCCCTCATTTGGCTCTTCACCGCCCAGTTCACCTGCTTCATGCTGCTCAACTACACCGTGCGCGGCCTGCTGCTTGGCAACGCGTACATCGACGAGCGTGAGCGCGAGCTGCGCGATCGCGCGACGGCGGCCGCTTACAGGATCCTCTCTGGTGCGCTTGCGTTCATCACCCTGTACGTCATCGTCACTCTGCTGTTCAAGCTGGGGTTACCCATTCCCACGACCGCATGGCAGCTGCTGTTGGGGCTGATTCCACTCGGATGGCTTGCCACCAGCCTGCCGCAGTCCGTGCTCGCCTGGACTTTGCCAGACCCCGAGCCCTAGCCCGGGATCTCGACTGCCATCGACGGGGCGCCGAAGTGTCAGGCGCCGAACCCGGGATCGCGAGGCACCTTGAAGGTGACGCGTAAGCGCCGGCTCATGCCGACTCGAATGGCTATGCGGCCGGCACCTTCAGGCGCTTGAGCAGCAAAGCGTTGACCACGACGAGGACGTTCGAACCCGACATAGACAGGGCGGCAATCTCGGGGCGAAGCACGAGTCCAAAGGCGGGTTCGAAGACGCCGGCAGCGATCGGAATCGCGATCGCGTTGTAGCCGACTGCCCAGCCAAGGTTCTGCCGCTCTTTGCGCATGGTCGCCCGTCCAAGCGTGATTGCGGTGGCGACATCGAGTGGATCCGAGCGCATCAGGACGACGTCGGCGGTCTCGATCGCAACATCCGTTCCGGCGCCGATCGCGATGCCAAGATTGGCCTGGGCCAGCGCGGGGGCATCGTTGACGCCGTCGCCGACCATCGCCACCTGCTTACCGGCTCGCTGGAGCTCAACGATCTTGTTTGCTTTGTCCGCAGGGAGGACCTCGGCCATGACCTCTGTGATGCCGAGCTCAAGCGCGATCCGTTCGGCCGTGGCCCGGTTGTCACCGGTGAGCATCACGACGGAGATTCCCTGCCCCCGGAGCGCGTCGACGGCAGCCTTCGCAGTGGGGCGTGGAGCATCACTGATGCCGATCAAACCCACCAGATGTCCATCGACGGCAACGAGGACGACAGTTCGGCCCTCTGCGGCCATCGCGTCGGGCTTGCCTTCTAGCTGGTGGAAAGTGATGCCTTCGCGGGCCATCAGCCTCGCGTTTCCGACCGCCACGTGGCGGCCGTCGACCATGCCCACCGCTCCGTGCCCTGGCACATTTTCGAAGGCGGTTGCGGACTGGCCGGCGACGCGCGTCTGTTCCGCGCGGCGAACGATCGCCTTCGCGAGAGGGTGCTCGGAGTTTTTCTCCACCGCCGCCGCAAGCGCGAGGACCTCTTCCTGCGAGAGGCCATCCGAGTAGAGCTCAGTCACCTCCGGATCGCCTTTGGTCAGGGTCCCGGTCTTGTCCATGATGACGACCTGCACCCGAGCTGCTGCTTCGAGCGCGGCTGCGCTCTTGAACAGGATTCCGCGCTTCGCGCCGAGCCCGGTGCCGACCATGATCGCGGTCGGCGTCGCGAGGCCGAGAGCGTCGGGGCAGGTGATGACGACCACCGTGATGGCGAAGAGGATCGCCTGGCTGAATGTTCGGCCTGCGAGCAACCAGACGATCAACGTCAGCGTGCCTCCGGCCAACGCCACCAACACCAGCCAGAAGGCGGCGCGGTCGGCAAGGCGTTGCCCGGGTGCTTTCGAGCTCTGGGCTTCCTCGACCAACTTCACGATCTGCGCCAGGGCCGTGTCGGCGCCCACCTTGGTCGCGCGGGCGGTCATCGTTCCGTTCTTGTTGATCGAGCCGCCGATCACCGAGTTCCCTGGCGCCTTCGACACCGGGAGGCTCTCTCCGGTGACGACCGACTCGTCCACCTCGCTGGTCCCGTCTTCAACTGCCGCGTCAACCGGAACCCTGGCGCCAGGTTTGATGAGCAGAAGATCGCCGACCTGCACCTCTGAGGTCGGCACCTCGACCTGATCGCCATTCCGCATGACGATTGCTTTCGGCGGGGTGAGGTTCACAAGTGCGCGGACAGCATCGTTGGCGCCGCTCCGTGCTCGCATCTCGAGCCAGTGGCCGAGGAGCACAAACGCACAAAGTACGGTCGACGCCTCGTAGAAAACATCTCCGCCACCGGTGAGGGTGACGACGACCGAGTAGCTCCAGCCCGCCGCGATCGCGACCGAGACGAGGACCATCATGTCGAGCGTCCGTGCCCGCAGCGCGTCCACCGCTCCGCTGAAGAAGACCCAACCCGAGTATGCGATCACGGGCACACTGACGATCAACTGGAAGACGTCGTCGCGCAGGCCGAACGGAGCCGGAACACCGAAATGCAGGACCTGGCGGCCGATCGACGACCAGAGCACGATCGGAACCGAAAGCACAGCGGCGACCAGGAAGCGGTTGCGCATGTCGTCGGCCATCGCCCCGATGGCCTGCATCGGCATCTCGGCGTGGCCACCATGGTCCATCACCTCGTCCGAAGAGCCCATCGCGGCCCCGTGGTGATGATCCACGGGTCCACTATACCCATGGGGGGTATAATTGGGGCATGCCAGGTTACGCGAAGGACAAGCAGAAGATCGAGACCCGACTGAGGCGCATCGAGGGCCAGGTGCGTGGCATCCAGAAGATGGTGGAGGACGATCGCTACTGCATCGACGTTCTCACCCAGGTCAATGCCACCAGGGCGGCCCTGGAGAGCGTCGCGCTGCAGCTGCTCGCGGACCACACAGAGCATTGCGTGACCGAGGCGATCCGGTCTGGCGCCGGAAGCAAGAAGATCCGAGAGCTCAACGACGCGGTCGCGCGCATGGTGAGGAGCTAGGCCGGATTGCTCGTCATCAACGCGATCCTGCATGCGCTGCGGATTTCGTTGTTCATGCTCTGGGAGGTCTTCTGGCCGCTGGCTTTCGGCTTCCTGCTGTCGGCGATGATCCAGACGGTCGTCTCGAAGCGGGCCGTGGCGAGCGCGCTCGGGAGACCTGACCTCAAGGGCTTTGTCCTCGCGTGCGGCCTGGGGGCGGCAAGCTCGTCCTGCTCCTACGCGGCCGTTGCGGTGGCCCGGGCGCTTTTCCGCAGGGGAGCCAGCTTCGTCAACGCGATCATCTTCGAGTTCGCGTCGACCAACCTGGTCTTCGAGCTGGGCCTGGTCCTTCTCATCCTCCTCGGCTGGCAGTTCGTCGCCGCCGAGTTCGCGGGCGGCCTTCTGATGGCGGTGCTGCTCTGGATCCTGTTCAAGATGACGCTGCGCCAGAGGCTGGTCGAACAGGCAATGCGCCAGGCGGAGCGCGGGGTCGTCGGCTCGTCGCATGAGGCCCACGGCGAGCACGACACGTCCATCACGGACGGACCATTTCTTTCTCGGCTCTTTTCACCGCGGGCGTTCACCGCCATCTCGCATTCCTTCTTCATGGACCTGAACGCCCTGTATGTCGACCTGGGGCTCGGCTTTCTGATCGCCGGCGCACTGGCTGCGTGGGTGCCGAACAGTTGGTGGCAAGCGTTCTTCCTGACGGATCACCCAACGCTCAACCAGTTCTGGGGACCGCTGATCGGGCCGGTGATATCGATGCTGAGCTTCGTCTGCTCGGTTGGAAACGTGCCCTTGGCCGCGGTGCTATGGAACGGCGGCATCAGCTTCGGCGGCGTGATCAGCTTCATCTTCGCCGACCTGATCATCCTGCCCATCCTGAACATCTATCGGAAGTACTACGGCGGCCGGATGTCGCTCTATCTTCTTGGCGTCTCCTACCTCGCGATTGCGCTGGCCGGGTTCGTGGTGGGCGGCGCGTTCCAACTCCTCGGCCTGGCTCCGACCAACCACCATGTCACCGTCTTCGAAACCCAGCCGGCGTGGAACTACACGACCTTTCTCGATATCGCATTTCTGGTTTTGATCGCCCTGCTGGCGTGGCGATTCGTCACCACGGGCGGCATAGAGATGCTGCGTGCTCATGCACATCGCCCGCAGGCGGAGGCGACGCCAGTCACCGATCCCGTTTGCGGAATGAGCGTCGACCCCGAGCATGCGGAACATCGCTCGACGTTCAAGGACGAGACCTATTACTTCTGTTCGGCCGGCTGCAAGGAGACTTTTGATGCGGACCCGAGCCGTTACCTGGTCCCGACACCTGTCGTTACGTCACATTGATGGTGCGTGGAGTCGTCGTCGCGCTGGGTGCGCTGTTGTTCACCGGCGCGTGCCAGCTGCCAGGCTCGGCCCCGAGCTGCAGCAACGTTCAGATCGATTGGGTCAATTTCATCCAGATTGGCTCGACGCAGTATGTGGCGGGCCTAACGCAATCTCCCATCGTTCTCCAGGAGACGGACCTTGGCCCCGCCTACGCCCACGTCAAGTTCAAGGTCAGTGGCAACATCTGCGACCCCAAATACCGGGTGAAGGATGGCGACGCCGCGTTCCTGGATGCCGGGACGCCGATCTATCAGGTCAACGGCCAGCCGCCTACCGAGCAGCTGGCTGCACGATTCAACGGGCAGATCGTCGCTTATGTCGCGATGCGGTAGTGGAGGTAGACGACCCCGCTGCCGAAGCGGCGCTCGTCGATGAGCTCGAGCTGCACGCGGACCTTCGGGGGGAGGAAGTGATTGCCGCCGCCCACCAGGACGGGCGTGACGAACCACTGAAGCTCGTCGACCAAACCGGCCCTTATCGCCTCGGCTGCAAGCCCGGGACCGCCCACGCTGATGTCATGGGTGGATCGCGATTTCATCTGCCGGACTGCATCTGGGTCGAACTTTCGCTCGATGTGCGTCCTTGCGCTGGAGACCGTGTCTAGCGTCTTCGAGTAAACGACCTTGTCGGCCGCCTGCCAGATCCGCGCGTAGTCGAGGAAGACGGTGGGCTCGTCGACAAGGGTGTGCGCCGTCTCCCAGAACGCCATCACCTCATACATGCGGCGACCGAGCAGATACGTGCCTATTGGCCGCTCGAGCTCGTTGACGAACGCGTGCACCTCCGCGTCTGGCGCAGCCCACTCGAATTTGCCTTGTTCGTCCGCGACGTAGCCATCGAGCGATGTGATCGCCGAGTAGATGAGCCTGGCCATGTCATCTCCTTTATTGGCTATGACTACCTGAAGAGCGACAATTCATCGTGGACCCCAAAATAGACGCGCAGAACCGATGAGTTTGGCGCCGCCGATCCGTCTGGAGGATTGAATGACCAAGAAGGAGAGTGGGGTATGAGCGGAGTACGAGTACTGGTCGGCACTAAAAAGGGCGCTTTCGTTCTCAGCGCGGACGCGGGCCGGAAGAAATGGAAGGTCGACGGCCCCCATTTCGAGGGCTGGGAGATCTACCACATGAAGGGCTCGCCGGCCGACCCGAACCGCCTTTACGCATCCCAGTCGAGCGGGTGGTTCGGCCAGGTCATGCAGCGGTCGAACGACGCAGGCAAGACCTGGGAGGCGGTCGGCAACCAGTTTTCATACGAAGGCACGCCCGGACCCCACACCTGGTACGACGGCTCGCCGCACCCGTGGGAGTTCAAGCGCGTCTGGCACCTCGAGCCGTCGAAGACCGATCCCGACACGGTGTATGCGGGCGTCGAAGACGCTGCTCTATTCAAGTCCACCGACGGCGGTCAGAGCTGGGCCGAGCTTCCCGCCCTGCGTACGCATGAAAGCTCATCCGGCTGGGCGCCCGGCGCCGGTGGCCTGTGCCTGCACACGATCCTGATCGATCCAACCAACGCGGACAGGATGTTCATCGCCATCTCGGCCGCCGGTGTGTTCCGGACCGAGGATGGCGGCCAGTCGTGGAAGCCGACCAACAAGGGGTTGCGCTCCAACACCATGCCCGACCAGGACGCCGAAGTCGGCCATTGCGTCCATCGCATCGCGATGCACCCTTCTCGCCCGAACACGCTGTTCATGCAGAAGCACTGGGACGTGATGCGAACCGACAACGGGGGAGATTCGTGGCGCGAGATCAGCGGTGAGCTGCCGAGCGATTTCGGCTTCGTCATCGACGTGAACTCCAACGAACCGGACACGATCTACGTCGTCCCGATCAAGAGCGACTCGCATCACTTCGTACCCGAGGGCAAGCTGCGCGTGTACCGCAGCAAGACGGGTGGAGACGAGTGGGAGGCGCTGACGAAAGGATTGCCGCAGGAGAACTGCTACCACAACATCTACCGCGACGCGATGGCAGTCGACGCCCTCGACCCATGCGGCGTGTACTTCGGCACCAGCGGCGGTCAGGTCTACGCGTCGGCGGACGGCGGTGACGGCTGGGCGCCAATCGTCCGCGACCTGCCGAGCGTGCTCTCTGTCGAGGTGCAGACGCTGGCGTGATAAGAGTCGTCCTACCTGCGAATCTGCAGACGCTCGCCGGCGTCGGCCGCGTGGTGGAGCTGGATCTTCCGGATCCGGTCACGCAGCGGTCGGTGCTCGACGCTCTCGAGCAGAACCATCCGGCCCTGCGGGGGACGATTCGTGACTTCACCACCAAGAAGCGCCGGCCGATGCTGAGATTCTTTGCGTGCGAAGAGGACTGGTCGGACGCCTCGCCAGATGATCCGCTGCCCGCTGAGGTGGTGTCCGGCAAGGAGCCGTTCCTGATCATCGGCGCGATAGCGGGGGGCTGACGTGATGGCGGCGGCGCAGATCCCACTTTCCGAGCACCTCAAGAAAGTTCCGCCGAAGGTGCGCCCGACGGTCCAGGCCGCGATCAGGACCGTCAAAGAAGCAGCCCCCAAGGCCGATGAGATCACCTATCGCAGCCAGCCGCCGCGTTCGAGCAGCGCCATGTGGAAGCTCGTCCGCTATGCCGTTGACGGGAATAACGTGGTCGGCATCGGCACGTTCACGAACCACTCCACCCTCTTCTTCTATAGAGGCCGGGAGCTGGACGACGGGAGCGGCCTGCTCCAGGGCACGGGAAAAGACGCGCGTTTTGTCACCCTGCGGGGCCCCGCGGACGCCGAGCGGCCGCCGGTCAAGCGCCTCGTGAAGCAGGCTTTCAAGCTCGGAGCCGCCAAAATCTAGGTCTTTTTAGGGGCGGATTTTGGCCCGCCGGCAAAGCCTGCAGGGGGTTCGTCTGGTAACCGAGATGACCCCCAAAACAGGGCTGGAAAATTAGTTTGGAAGGTGCCCGAACCTGGCAGGATGATCACCCCATGGAAGAGCCTGTCCGGGCCCAGCTGCCCCCGATCCCCGCCCAGCACCCGACCGTGCTCACCAAGCATGGCGACAGCCGGATCGACCCCTATTTCTGGCTACGCCAGAAAGCCAACCCGCAAGTCATTGCCTACCTTGAAGCCGAAAACGAATACGCCGATTCCCAGATGGCGCCGACATCGAAGCTGCAGGAGGCCCTGTACCAGGAGATCGTCGGCCGGGTCCAGCAGACAGACATGTCGCCACCCTCGTTTTTCAAAGGCTTCTGGCACTACAGCCGCACTGTCGAGGGACTGGATTACGAGATCTACTGCCGGCGCAAAGAGTCGATGGACGCCCCGGAGGAGGTCGAGCTCGACATCAACGAGCTAGCCAAGGGCCATGACTACTTCGACCTCGGATTCGTCGAGCACAGCCAGGACGGCGGAGTACTCGCATATGCAGTCGACCTCATCGGTAACGAGGTCCACCAACTCCGTTTCCGGGACCTGTCCACCGGGCACGACCTGGACGACGTGCTCGAGGACGTCTACTACGGGTCGGCCTGGTCCGCGGACAGCAAGACGTTCTTCTTCGTCCGCCCGGACAAGTCGATGCGCCCATACCAGGTCTGGCGCCACGTTCTCGGCACGCCGGTCGAAAAGGATGTAATCGTCCTGCAGGAAGACGACGAGCGCTTCGAGCTCAGCGTCGAGCTGACGAAGAGCGAGCGATACATCGTCATCACGAGCTCGAGCCAGGTCACCAGCGAAAGCAGCTTCATTCCAAGCGACGAGCCGGAAGCCGAGCCGAAGGTGATCGAAGCCCGCCGCCAGGGCGTCGAGTATTCGGTCGACCATCAGGGAGATCGGTTCGTGATCCTGACCAACGACGGCGCCCGCAACTTCCGGCTCATGACGGCGCCGGTCGAGCGGCCTGGGCGCCAGGCATGGACAGAACTGCTTCCGGAGCGTCCGGGCGTGCGCCTGAACGGGATCGACGTGCACGCCGATCACGTTGTGCTTGGGCAGCGCTCCGACGGGCTGCAGAGGCTGGAGATTCTCAACTCCAAGACCGGCGAGCTTCACCTGGTCGATCAACCCGACTCCGCCTACACCGCGTACGCAGGAGCCAATCCCGTCTACGAAAGCTCGGTGATGCGGTTCTTCTACACGTCGCTGACGGCACCATGGTCGGCCATCGACTACGACATGAATACGCGCGAGCGCACGCTCGTGAAGGAACAACCGGTTCCGGGCGGCTATGACCGCGCGGACTACATCACAGCTCGGCTTTGGGCGACCTCATCCGATGGAGTCCGAGTGCCGATGTCGATCGTCTATAGGCGCGGCCTGCAGAACAACGGCGCCAATCCCACCCTTCTCTACGGTTACGGCGCGTATGAGCTGCCCAGCGATCCCATGTTCGATGCAGCCCGGCTCAGCTTGCTCGACAGGGGTTTTGTCTACGCGATCGCACACGTGCGGGGTGGCGGCGAGATGGGGAGGGAGTGGTACGAGGACGGCAAGTTCCTGTCCAAGACCAACACGTTCGACGACTTCATCGCGTGCGCGCTCGAGCTCGTCAAAGAGGGTTATACAAACCCGCGACGGCTCGCCATCCGCGGACGCAGCGCGGGCGGCCTGCTGATCGGTGCGGTTCTCAACGCCCGGCCGGACCTCTTCGCGTGTGCGGTGGCGCAGGTCCCGTTCGTCGATGCGCTGACGACGATGCTCGACGAGTCGATTCCGCTCACGGTCAACGAGTACGAGGAATGGGGCGACCCCAACGACCCCGAGTTCTACGAGTACATGAAGGGCTACTCGCCGTACGACAACGTCCGGCGCGCGAGCTATCCGGCGCTGCTCGTCACAGCCGGGCTGAACGATCCGCGGGTGCCTTACTGGGAGCCGGCCAAGTGGGTCGCGAAGCTGCGTGCATCGACCATCAGCGCGCACCCGATCCTTCTCAAGACCGACCTCGAGTCCGGGCATTCGGGTCCGTCGGGACGATACGAATCGTGGCGAGAGGAGGCATTCGTGTCCGCGTTCGTCGTCGACCAGCTCGCCGCCGCCGGCTGATCTTGACTTGGCGCATTGGCGCGATTACGCTAGGCGGTCTTCACACCTCCCCGGGTGTGTCCATTCCTTGTAAGGAGCGTCCGATTGATGTGCGGCAGAAAGGTCAGATTCGCCGTCGAGGGCGAAGACTGCCTTCTGATGACCGCACATTGAGCCCGTTCAGGTAACTCTCCTCAACTAGTCAGACACCAAAGGGACCGTGCGGTTGTTGGGCACCGCGTCGGTCCTTTTTGTTTGCGTAGGAGTAGGTGAGTAATGAGTTCAGCAGCGATAGAGCTGCGCGGGGTATCCAAGGCATTTCGGCGCCGTGAGCGCGAATCCGGCGCGCCCTGGTGGCGCCGCGAGTGGAAGGACAAAGTCGCCCTGCACGAGCTGGACCTCGTCATCCAGGCGGGCGGCATCACCGGGATCCTCGGTCCGAACGGCAGCGGCAAGTCCACCCTGATCCGGATCCTGGGCACGCTGCTCACGCCCGACGCCGGGCACGCCACCGTTTTCGGGTGGGACGTCGTTGCGGAGCCGCTTTCGGTCAGGCGCCACGTCAACCGCGTGTCGGTGGAGGCCGCCTTCTTCAAGGAGCTCAGCCCCTGGGAGAACATGCTGTACGCGGCGCGGCTCTACGGGCGTGGGTCCGGAGGCACGCGCAAGAAGGTCATCGAGATCCTCGACCGCCTTGGGCTTCCACTCGACACCCTGGACCAGCCCATGAAGCAGCTCTCACGCGGCCAGCAGCAAAAGGTGGCCATCGCGCGAAGCTTTCTCACCGCACCGTCGCTGCTGCTCATGGACGAGCCCACCACCGGACTCGACCCGCGCTCGAAGAAAGAGGTGCAGGCGCTGCTTCGGATGCTGAAGGCCGAACGAGAGGTGACTGTCCTTCTCTGCACGCACGACATGGAGGAGGCGGCCGAGCTCTGCGACCGCGTCCTGATGATGGACGCCGGCCGCGTCCTGGCCGATGGCACACCCGAGGAGCTGGGGCGCCTCCATTCGATCGATGGCACCGCCGCGAGCCTGGAGGACGTCTTCATGCTCCTCTCCGGCAAACGCCTCGAGCTCGATGGGGAGGAGGCAGAGACATGATCGAGACACGTCACCCGCAGATGAACGCGCTCTTCGGTTTCGCCGAGCGCCAGATGCATGTCGTCAAGCGCTACTGGGTCTGGGAGGTGGTCTGGCTCTTCTACAGCCTTGTCAGCGTGCTTTCGATCGGCTTTCTCGCCTCCGGCCTTGGAGCGCTCGGCGTCGAGGGCCGTTCGTTCGACCTGCACAGAGCGCACCTGTACCTTCTCGTCGGCGCGCTTTTGTGGGGCTACCTCTCGCTGGTCTTCATGGAGACGGCATTCGCGATCAGCTGGGAGCGGTGGGAGGGCACCATCGAGTACACGTTCATGGCCCCTGTGCGGCGCGTCACGCATCTGTTCGGAATCTGTCTGTTTGCCATCGGGTATGGACTGGCGCGCACCTTCGTCGTCCTGCTGATTGCGACTGCGATGTTCGGTCTTGACTTCTCGCACGCCAACATCCCGGCCGCGCTCGCCATCCTCGCGGCCTCGACTGCGCCGCTGATCGGCCTCAGCATCCTCACCGCCGTTCTGCCGTTATTGTCCCCGCAGAAGGGCGAGCAGATGTCCATCGCCCTCCAGGGCTTCCTGCTGCTAGTCTCCGGCGTGTACTACCCGCTGTCAGTGCTGCCGATCCCGATGCAGGTCGCCGGGGCCGCCTCCCCACTGACCTACGCCCTGTCCGGCATCCGCAGCACGCTCCTCGACGGCGCCAGCGTCCAGGCGCAGCTGCCGACGATCGCGATACTCTTGGCGATGGGCGCGGTGCTGATCCCGGCCAGCATCTTGGTGTTCGCCTGGGCTGAGAACCGAGCCAAGCGCCTTGGGCTCCTGAAGCGGAGCGGGTAGAAGCCAAAACTCCCCACCAACAATCTCCCAACCAAACTAATGTTCGTCGCTATCACATTCGGCACCCGAATGTGGTGGCGGTGAAATCGCGAAACACAAGATCTTGTGCTTTAGCCTATCCGGCCCTGCCTGCCACCTCTACATCTTGTGGTAAAGGTATTGACACGGCTAAGCGCTGCAGTTAGGGTTTGCGGCGAATCGCGGTGATCAGTGGGGAGAAGTGGTGAACTTAGCAACGTGGAAGCATTCGTCGCACCCTACGTCGCAGTACGGCACGCCATACACCTCCTCTACGCCACTTCTCCCCGCAGCCGCGATGGTGCCGGCGGAACCCCTGGCGATTCGGAGGTCGCGCTGAGTGGCCTCCATGAATCGCCGGTTTCGCACCGACGAGATGGAGACCTTCCAGAACCCGACCGGCTTCTCTAGGGATCTGTGGATCCAGGTCTCCTCGCCGGTGAATCATCGCTTCGACAAGGTCGGCAATCCCCTGCCGCTTGAGCTCTACGGCTGCGGCTGCGGGCTGTGCGCGCGGCAGCAGCGGGCTGCCCTCAAGTTTTGGGTCAGATGAGTGTTCACAGGAGCACATCGGGTCCGCGTGGACGACAAGGGAAGGCTCGCCATCCCGGTCGCTTTCCGAAAGCAGCTCCCGGAGGGGAGCTACGTGTCGGTGGGCCAGGACAACGTGCTGGCGATCTATCCGGCGGAGCTGTGGGAAGCCCTGGCGCAGGAGCTTCGCAGCCCTCTGCCGGGTCCGGACCAGCGCGCGCTGGCGCGGACGCTCTATCCGATGTCGGAGCCATTCGAGCCGGACGGCCAGGGCCGCATTACGCTCGGGATGGAGCAGCGACGTCTGATGGGA
>DASVEP010000106.1:0-23394 GCA_036380475.1 Candidatus Dormiibacterota bacterium | reverse complement strand
GCCACGCGCGGATCGCTGCTCAGCTGGTGCTGATAGTCATACACGCTCGACAGCGGCGTGCCGTCGGCGACATTGATCGAGATCACGCTGACTTTGTCGCGGAACCCGTCGAGCACCTGCGAGAACGCGTGCCCGACCAGCAGGTTCACGCCGCCGAGAATGAGAATGAGCGTGATCGACAGAACCGCGGCCAAGCTCACGGCGAGATTTCGCCAGAAGCTCTGCCAGGCGCTATTGAGCGCGAATCTGAGGTTTCGAAACATCATCATGGTAGCGGCCAGAACGGTCATCTCGGGCAATCTGCCCAGCGTCGATCGCAATGACGCGGCGACGGAGTAGATCGACGATCTCACGGTTGTGCGTCGCCATCACGACGGTGGCGCCTCGCGAATTGATGCGCAAGAACAGCTGCATGATTTCCCACGCGGTCGCGGGATCGAGGTTGCCGGTGGGCTCGTCCGCGATGATCATTCGCGGCGCGTGCACCAGCGCTCGCGCGATCGCCACGCGCTGCTGCTCGCCTCCGGAGAGATTCGACGGGTACGTCATTTCCTTCCCCGCGAGGCCGACTGTGTCCAGAGCCTCCGCGGCTCGCGACTGCACCAATCGGTCGGGCTCGCCGAGCACGCGCAGCGCGAAAGCGACGTTCTCGTACACGGTGAGGTTCGGGAGCAACTTGAAGTCTTGAAAGACCAGACCGATCTTGCGTCGGTAGTGCGGCAGCTTTCGCCGCTTCATGCGTCCGAGCTCGACGCCCTCGACGAAGATCTTGCCCTTGGTGGGCTTCTCCTCGCGAATGAGAAGCCGGACCAGGGTGGACTTGCCAGCGCCCGAAGGACCGACCAGGAACAGGAAGTCGCCCTCGGGGACGACGAGATTGATGTCGCGGAGCGCCTCCGTTCCGGTCGGATACGTCTTCCACACATGCTGGAAGCTGATGACCGGGCGGCTCTCGAAGTCCGGTGTTAAAACCATAAGCTGGATCTCTTGCAGTGACGTTCGGCGCCGGCGGGCGCACCTGGCTAGGTCGCGGGCAGTATACCTCATGCCCCCGGAAGCTCCAAATGCCGTCCGTTGAGTTCAAACAGCTATCTAACGGCGACGCCGGACCGAGCTTGCGCGGGGGTCGCGCGGCCTAATTCGGGCTAGTTCTGGGAGCCGTTCCTCGACTGGCTCAGCCGCCAGCGCAGCCAGCTCTCGATGAACGGGTCGATGTCGCCGTCGAGGACGGCCTGCGCATTCCCGACCTCCAGGCCTGTGCGGACGTCCTTGACCAGCGTGTAGGGCTGGAGAACGTAGTTTCGGATCTGGGACCCGAACTCGGCCGGCATCACCTGTCCGCGGATCTGGTCCAGCTGTGCGGCCGCCTCCTGCTGCTGGCGCTGGAACAGGCGCGCCTTGAGGACTTTCATTGCCGTCTCGCGATTCTTCATCTGCGAGCGCTCGTTCTGGCACGTGACGACGATGCCCGTGGGCAGGTGGGTGATGCGGATCGCGGAGTCGGTCTTGTTGACGTGCTGACCGCCGGCGCCGGTGGATCGATACGTGTCGATACGCAGATCTTGGGGATTTATGACCACCGCGCTCTCGTCGGTGCTCTCGAGCTCGGGCATCACCTCGACCAGCGCGAAGGACGTGTGCCGCCGGTGATTCTGGTCGAAGGGCGAGATGCGGACGAGGCGGTGCACTCCGTGTTCGGAACGCATCAGTCCATAGGCGCGCGGTCCGCGCACGATGAAAGTCACGCTCTTCAACCCCGCTTCTTCGCCGGGCGACTGATCGATGATCTCGACCTCGAAGCGATGGCGCTCCGCCCACTTCAAGTACATGCGCATCAGCATCTCGACCCAGTCCTGCGCCTCCACGCCACCCTGGCCGACTGAGATCGTCACCACTGCGTTGTGATTTGCGTATGGGTCCGTGAAGAGCAGGTCGAGCTCGCGTGAACGCAGTTCAGCGGCCAAGGCGGCCTCCTCCTCAGCGACCTGTTTCGTCAGCTCAGGGTCTCCGGAGGCGAGCTGGTCGAGCTCGATGAGATCTCGGGCGCGCTTCTCGATCTTGGCCCAGCTGTTGACGAGCTCCCGATTCTCAGCTCCTTCGCGCGCGAGGGCGCCGGCGCGGCGTGGGTCGTCCCAGACGCCGGGCTGCGTTAGGAGCTGGTCGAGCTCCTCAGCACGCTTGAGCTTCGCGGGCAGGTCAAAGGTGCTCCTTGAGCTGAAGAATCCGTTCCAACAACTCTTTGGGACTCAGTTGAACGTCCATCTAGATCTCTACCTTCCTGTAGCGTGGCGTGGTTGGCTCGGCTTCGCCGAGCCAAGACCCGGCATTGCATGGCGCCTCCCACACGCGGCATTGACGGGGGGTTCCCCACAAGGGGGGCCTGCCCCCATTGTGCTTATTTTCCGTGGCACCTCTTGTATTTCTTACCCGAACCGCACCAACACGGATCATTGCGACCCAGCTTAGCGGCCGCCGCTCCGCCGGCACCCACCGGCGCTGCGGCGCGCTGCTTCTTCGATGCACCGTTCTTGCCGGAGCCGGCCGCGCCATCCGGATCGCCGGGTCCGCTCTCCAGCACCTGGCGCACGAGCGGCGCTTGCGGCGGCGGTGGCGCATTGCGCTGCACCGTCACGCGGAAGATTCGCGCGACGATCGAACCCTGGATGCGCTCGCGCAGCTCGTTGAACATCTCGAGCGCCTCGTTCTTGTACTCGACCAGGGGGTCGCGCTGACCGTACGCACGGAGACCCACGCCCTCGCGGAAGTGCTCCATCTGCGTCAGGTACTCCATCCACTGCCAGTCGATGGTGCGGAGCATCACGTCCTTTTCGACGAGAGGCATCAGGTCCGGGCCGATCTCTTCCATCTTCGCGTCGTACGCGTCGGCGGCGGCACCGTTCAGGTGCTCGGCCAACGCCTCACGACCCTTCTCGATCACATCGTTGGGAATCTCGGAGCCGGGCGCGATCGGCAGATAGGCGGACAGGTACTTGACCAATCCCTCCATGTCCCAGTTCTCGGGGTGACGGCTCTCGCAGTGCGCCTCGATGCCTTTGTCGACGATCTCCTTGACGTACTCGAGGATGTTCGCGCGAGCGTCGGCGCCCTCCAGCACTTTGCGCCGCTCTTCGTAAACGATCTGGCGCTGCTTGTTCATCACGTCGTCGTACTCGACAACGTGCTTGCGAGCGTCGAAATGCATGCCCTCGACCTTCTTCTGCGCGCCCGCGATGGAACGAGCCACCCACGGATGCTCGATCGGTTCCACCTCGAGGCTGTCCATCAACCGGCCGATGCGATCCGCGGCCGGTCCGAAGATCTTCATCAGGTCGTCCTCGAGCGAGATGAAGAACTTGCTCGAGCCCGGGTCGCCCTGACGGCCGGCGCGTCCGCGAAGCTGGTTGTCGATGCGCCGGCTCTCGTGTCGCTCGGTACCGATGATGTGCAGACCGCCGACATCCGTAACGCCAGCGCCGAGCACGATGTCGGTTCCGCGCCCGGCCATGTTGGTCGCGATCGTCACCGCCGCCGGCTGGCCTGCCTCCGCGATGATGCCTGCCTCGCGCTCGTGCTGCTTGGCGTTGAGCACGTTGTGCTTCACTCCGCGCCTCTCGAGCATCTTTGCGAGCCGCTCGGATTTCTCAACAGAAACCGTGCCCACGAGCACCGGTCGCTTTTCCTTGTTCATCTCGACGATCTCATCGATGACGGCGTCGAACTTCGACTTCTCGGTCTTGTAGATCACATCCGGGCTGTCGACGCGGATCATCCGCTGGTTGGTCGGGATGGGGACCACGTCCAGCCCGTAGATCTTGTGGAACTCTTCGGCCTCCGTCATCGCCGTACCGGTCATGCCCGCGAGCTTTTCGTACTGGCGGAAATAGTTCTGGACCGTGATCGTGGCGATGGTCTTCTGCTCCTGCTGGATCTTCACGCCTTCCTTCGCCTCGACCGCCTGGTGCAGACCGTCCGACCAACGGCGGCCAGGCATGGTGCGGCCCGTGAACTCGTCGACGATGATCACCTCGCCATCCTTGACGAGGTAGTCGCGGTCGCGCAGAAAAAGGGACTTCGCCTTGAGCGCCTGGTTGATCTGATGCGCTTCGATCACGTTCTCGAGGTCGTAGATGTTGCGGATGCCCGTCCAGCGCTCCATCTTCGAGATGCCCTGCTCGGTCAGTGATGCGGACTTGTGCTTGAGGTCGACCTCGTAGTCCTCGTCTTCGACGAGCCGGCCCGCCCATCTCGCATACTCGAAGTACTTTTCCGTCGACTCCTCGGACTGCCCGGAGATGATGTGCGGCGTTCGCGCCTCGTCGATAAGGATGGAGTCGACCTCGTCGACGATCGCGTAGTGCAGCTTTCGCTGGCTGCATTGATTGAGGTCGAGCGCCATGTTGTCGCGCAGGTAATCGAACGCCAGCTCCGAGTTGGTGCAGTAGGTGATGTCGGCGTTATATGCGTCCTTCTTGGTCACTGGACGGAGGTGCTGGAGCCGGCTGTCGGGGTGAGTCTCGTCGACGAACTCGGGATCGTAGATGTACGTGCCCGCCGTCCCAACATTGACCCCGATGCTCAGGCCGAGCAGGTGATAGATCGGTCCCATCCAGCCGGCGTCACGCCGGGCGAGGTAGTCGTTGACGGTGACGAGGTGGACGCCGTTGCCCGCCAGGGCATTCAGGTAGAGGGCCAGGCTGGCGACCAGGGTCTTGCCTTCTCCGGTCTTCATCTCGGCGATCTTGCCCTGGTGCAGGACGATGCCTCCGACGAGCTGGACGTCGAAATGCCTCAAGCCGATCGTCCTGCGGGCGGCCTCACGGCAGACGGCGAAGGCTTCGATCAGAAGCTCATCGAGGTCGTGGCCGTCCCGGGCGCGCTGGCGGAGGTCGTCCGAGCGCGCGCGAAGTTCCGCATCGTCCAGGGCCTGGAGCTCCGGCTCCAGCTCGGTGACGGCGGCCGCCACCGCCATGTGACGTTTGACTTCCCGTTCGTTCGGGTCGAGGAGCTTGGTGAGATTCAGCATCAGGGTTGTAGATCTAGGTTAGTGCCTAGCCAGGGAATCATTCCCCCAGCCAACTTGGGTTAATCGAGCGTCCCCTTCCCCGAGGCGCCCTGCGGGCGCGTCGGTACCTCCCCTCAGGGCGGGGAGGTCAAGGGACGATCGGCTCGATGATCGCCACCGAGCCATCGGCCCGCCGGAAGGCGATCTGGATGCCGCCCGAGAACTCGTCCAGGAACACATGGAACGCCTGGCCGTCGGCCTCCAGGTCGGCGATCGCCTGCTCGAGCGACTCCGGAAGCAGCTTGAGGCGGATCCGCTCCGGCTCCGAATCACGAGATTGCGACGACTTCTGCCGGATTGGCACGCGCACCGGCGAGACCTCCAGGTGGCGATGGGTCCGCATCTCCTTGAGCTTCACGACCTGCCGGTCGATCTTGTCGAGGGCGAGATCTAGAGCCGATTGCGCGTCGGCACCTCGCTCGTGGGCCGACAGCACGGGCGTGCGGCGCCCATTCACGTGGACGTTGATGCGGCACACGATGGTCCCCAGTCCGAAGCGCTTGCGCTCCTCGGTGAAGTCCACCTCGGCGTCAGCCACCTTGCCGAAATGGCGCTCGAGGCGCGCCAGCTTGCGCTCGGCGTAGTCCTTGAGGTCTGGCGGGAGCCCGTCAGTGCGGTCGTTGAGAACGACCTTCACAGCCTGAGTATAGCCCTGGCCTGCCGGCCGTCTACCGCGTGGACGGCTTGTATCCGGGCGGCGGCGGGAAGAGCGTCAAGATCTCCTTCGGCAGCGGAATTCCCTGGATGAAGATCCTGTCCAGGAGCTTGGGCCGCAGGCCTGTCGGCTTGAACTCGGCGATGACCTTGCCATCCTGGGTCGCCCCCTTCTGCTCGAGCACGAAGATGTCCTGCATCGTGATGATGTCCATCTCCATACCGACGACCTCGGCGATCTGTGTCACCTTGCGCGAGCCGTCTCGGAGCCGGCTGAGCTGGACGATGAGGTTGACTGCGGATGCGGTCTGCTGGCGAATGGCGCGGACTGGAAGATCGACCCCCGCCATCAGCACTAGGGTTTCGAGACGAGCCAGCGCATCTCGCGGCGTGTTGGCATGCAGCGTCGTCATCGAGCCGTCGTGCCCCGTGTTCATGGCCTGGAGCATGTCGAGCGCCTCTCCACCGCGGCACTCACCGACCACGATTCTTTCGGGGCGCATGCGCAGTGAGTTGATGACGAGGCGCTGGATCGTGATCTCGCCCTCGCCGTTGATGTCCTTCGGACGTGTCTCCATGCGGCACACGTGCTCCTGGTGGAGCTGGAGCTCGGCGGCGTCTTCGATGGTGATGATTCGGTCCTCGACCGGAATGAATCCCGAGAGGACGTTGAGGAACGTGGTCTTACCGGTGCCCGTGCCGCCCGAGATGATGATGTTGGCCTTGGCGAGAACGGCCGCCTTCATGAATCCGAATCCCGCCTCGTTGCAGGTGCCGAACCGGATCAGGTCTTCGACCTGGTATGGGTCGCGCGAGAACTTGCGGACCGTGAGCAGCGGACCATTGAGCGCGAGCGGGCGGATGACCGCGTTGACACGCGAGCCGTCCGCGAGTCGTGCGTCGCAAAGAGGCTGGCGTTCGTCGATGCGGCGGCCGACCGTGCGGACGATGAACTGAATCACATTGAGCAGCTGGTCCTCGTCCACGAACTTGATGTTCGTGAGCACGACCTTGCCGCCCATTTCAACGTAGACATGGTCGCTGCCGTTGACCATGATCTCGGTTACACGGTCGTCACGAATCAGCGGCTCGATCGGTCCGAGCTGCTGGTAGTACTCATCGATGTTGATACCGGGGATCCGAACTGCCATTCGTCAGCCTCCCGTGGAAATACCGGCCGGGGACCCACTATAAAGCCCGGGCACGCGACCTTTATACGGTTACGCGCGCTACGGCAACCCCGATCACAGGGCCAGATCCGCCTGCTTTGAGAGCGGCGGCGCATGCATCGAGGGTCGCGCCGGTCGTCGCGACGTCGTCGACGATCAGGATCGATCTGCCGTTCAATGCCGCCCCGTGCCACTCAAAGGCGCCCCGAACGTTCTGCTGGCGCCACACGCGGTCGTGGCCCACCTGCGGCGGTGTGGCACGCGCGCGGATGAGCCGGCCGGGTGGAGCCTCCAGCGCCATTCGGGCTCGCAGCTCGCCGGCAAGGAGCTCGGATTGGTTGAAACCGCGTGTCCGGAGCCGTTCCGGGTGAAGCGGCACTGCGACGGCCCACGAGGCGGCCAGGCCCTCGATCACCAGCCGCTCGACCAGCAAGAGCGCTAGCGGGGCGGCCAGGCGCCGCCAGCCCTGGTACTTGAACCGGTGGATCGCGTGCTCGACCGGTCCTTCGTAAGCCACTGCAGACCTCAGGCGCGATAGCGAGCGCAGGCGCAGGCGGCAGCCACAGTCAGATCGCGCGCTCTCGACCTCAGCCCCGCATCGCCTGCACAGTGGCTCCTGAAGTCGCCTGATGCGTCCACGACACGGGTTGCAGAGCCACGAGCCGATGGTGCGGCAGCCTCCGCATCGAGGCGGCAGGAGCAGGTCCACGAAACCAGAGAGCACGCATCGAGGCTACGAACCGGCGTCAAGCCTGCATTTACAGGCGAGCATCAGCCGATTCGAATCTCGTCGCCTGGCTGTAGATCGAGGGCTGCAGTCGATCCGGCCGGAAGCTCGAGCACGCTTTGGGCTCCCCACACGAACCACACCACGCCATACCAGGGCGGGAGCTTTGAATAGACCTTCTTGACGCGTTCGTGCTTGTCCAGAAAAACCGCGTCGATGGGAAACCTCATGAAGATCATCGTGATGCTGCCGCCTTCGCACGGATTGATCCACATCCCGCGCCCAGGTTCGAGCGTGCGGCGAAACATGAGGCCGACGCCCCGGCCGATGAACGTCTGCGGGACGATCAGATCATCGGCCAGCGATTTCCCGGTGCGCGCATGCACCGCTCTGGGACCTGCCATCTGAATGGCGTAGCGTAGCGGTGCGGATGGAGTTCGACAGCGATGGCGTGCGCTTGCACTACGAGCTTCATGGCCCCGAAGAGGGATCTCCCGTGGTGCTGGTGCATGGCTTTGCCTCCGACTACAGGCTCAACTGGGTGGGCACGCGCTGGCAGGAGACGATGGTCGGCGCCGGCTATCGGGTCATCGGGCTCGACTGCCGCGGCCACGGGCTGAGCGCAAAACCCCACGACTCGAACGCCTACACGATGGAGGTCATGGCGACCGATGTGATCAGCCTGCTCGATGAGCTGCGGATCACCTCCGCGCGGTACGTTGGCTATTCGATGGGAGCCCGGATCGGGCTGCAGGCCGTGGTCGATTCTCCCGACCGTTTGCTGAGCGCAGTGCTTGGCGGCATCGGCATGAACGGAGCGATCGAAGAGGCGGAGCAGATCGCGAGGGCGCTTCGCGGCGGCGAGGCCGAGGGAGCGTCGGCGCTTTCGTTTCAGCGTTTCGCGTCGGCGAGGGAGATCAACGACCTCGAAGCGCTGGCCTCGTGCATGGAGGGCATGGCTAAAAGCGCGGCGGTCGACCCGAGACGACTTGCCGCCATCACGACGCC
The DNA here is from genome assembly GCA_036380475.1 of Candidatus Dormiibacterota bacterium. Classification (GTDB taxonomy): domain Bacteria; phylum Chloroflexota; class Dormibacteria; order Dormibacterales; family Dormibacteraceae; genus UBA10449. Next base: position 14,774 of record DASVEP010000106.1, on the reverse strand, counting down.
GATTCTGGTTGTCGTGGGCGATCGGGATGAGGTCGCGCGCGACGCGGCTCAGCTGGCCGAGAGCATTCCGACCGCGCGCCTCGTGACGATTCCCGGCCGCGACCACCTCGGCACAGTGCCTGCGCGGCAATTCAAGGAAGCGGCCGTTGAGTTCTTCAGCGTGAGCTGAGGCTTAACCGGATCGGTGGTGGTAGCGGATCCGATGTTTGGTCCGCGTCATCGCGACTCCCGTCGGAACCACAGAGATCGTTCCGTCAGGTTCGAGCACTGCCAGCTGCACGTCCTTCATGTCGGTGACGCCGTGCTCCCGCATCGCCATCTCCACCTCGCCAACATCCACCCCCTCCTTCTTCATCACGTCAGGCATGTACTTCCCGTTTCTCATGATCACAGCGGGAGCCGCTGCGAACAGGTTGTGGAAGCGCGGCATGTTGTCGAGCTTGCCGACGAGGTAGTTCACACCGACGAGGACCGCGATCAGGACGAAGCCGCCCCCCAATGAGGTATCGGGCCCCGTGATAGCAGGCTGCAACGCGTTCGCGACCAGCAGGATGAAGACGAGGTCGTACAGGGTGAACTGGCCGACCTCACGTTTGCCGAACAGCCGCAGTGCAAGCAACAGGCCCACGTATACGAGGACCGCCCGCAAAACGAGCTCCCATGAGGGGATGCTCGGAAGCAGGAAGGAGGGCGTGCCTTGCTACCTCGGCTGCAACAGGATCAGCGCGGCGGGTCCGAGCAGGACGATCCAAAGCGTCGGGAAGATGCATCCGACCATCGGCAGCAGCATCTTCAGCGTCGCCTGCGCGGCCTTTTCCTGCGCGCGCTGGCGCCGCTTGCGACGCATCTCGTCAGCCTGGATGCGCAGGATCTTGCCGATGCCGGTGCCGAACTGTTCCGACTGAATGACTGCCTGGATGAAGTTGTGCAGGTCCTCGACGCCGCTGCTGCGGCCCATCTCGTCCATGGCCTCGAGACGGGGCCGGCCCAGGCTGACCTCACGCAGTACCTTGGCGAACATTTCGGTCAGCGCGTTCTTGTACTTGTCGGTGACGCGTGCAAGCGCAGCGTCGAAGCCGAGGCCGGCGTCGACAGCGATCACGAGCAGGTCCATGGCGTCTGGTAGGCCCTTCTGGATCTCCGTGCGGCGCGCGTCCACTTTCTGCTTCAACCAGAGCACCGGCACGTAGTAGCCGAGGATCGCGCCGATCAGCAGCGAGACGACGAGGTACACGGTGTTTGCAAGCAGGAACCCGAGCAGCAGACCGACGGCCGCGAGCAGGGCCGCCGACACGAGCCGGACAGCGCCGAAGTCTTCAGGCGTCAGGTTGCCCGGCCTACCCGCGAGCTCGAGCCTGTTCATCAGATCTTGCCGCGCTTTCTGAGGAGTGGAGCGCGACAGCAATCCACCCAGGCGCACGATCATCGGGCGCAGGAATCGTTCGCTGAACGGCCTTGCCAGCTCGACCTCCTCCATGGTCAGCGGCTTTTCTCCGCCGTAGACCTGGAGGCGCTGCTGGACCATCTGAGCGGTGTTTGTCTGGGGCGTGCGCGCAAGACCAAGGAACATGACGAAGATGCCGACTCCGACCGCCAACGCAAGGATCGGGATGATTGGCATCAGCTCATACCTCTATCGCGACAACGCGCTTGATGATCATGTTTCCAACGAAGATCATGAACGCGCCGATCGCGATCAATATCCAGCCGATGAAGTTCTGGAACATCGGTCGGAAATAGGTGGGTGTGACGAAGAACATGAATGCCGCCAACACGATCGGGAGGAAGGTGATCAGCGTGCCCGACGCGCGGGCCTGTGCGGTGAGGGTTGCGATCTCGCCTTTGATGCGGACGCGCTCGCGGATCGTATAGGCGATGTTGTCGAGGATCTCGGCGAGGTTGCCACCGACCGTGCGGTGGATCGAATACGCCGTTGCTACCAGGTCGAAGTCGGGGCTGGCGATGCGCTTGGTGATGTTCTGGAGCGCCTCGTCGGGTGAACCACCAAGGTTCATCTCGCGGACCGCACGCGCGAACTCGTCGGCAATGGGCGGCACTGCGTTCTTGGCGACGGTGTCGATCGCCTGAGCAAACGAGTAGCCGGCCTTCAGGGCGTTGGACAGCAGCGTCAGCGTGTCACCGAGCTGATTGTTGAAAGCCTTCAAGCGCTTGTTGATCCGGTACTTCACGTAATAGCCCGGGAGCAGGTACCCGATGATCGGAGCAAGTGGCGTGAGGACGATCGCGAAGCCCGATGCCAGGTTGATGTGGAACCGCAGGATCACAAGGAGCCCCAGGACCGCGGCGCATCCGATCTGGATCATGAAGTACTCGGAGGTGCGCAGCTTGAGGTCGGCGCGGTTGAGCTGCTCGGCCACCGAAGGCCTGCCTTTCTTGGTGTTGCCGCGGCCGACACGGTCGGCGGCAGGCTGGAACAGACGGTTCAGCGATTCACGCATACCGCCCGATGGCGGAAGCACCGTTCCTCCAGCTGTCGTGACTCCATAAGCGGCCAGACGTGCCTGGAAGTCCTCAGAGCCGCCTGCCGATCGTCGCATCTGGCTGAATCCGACGAAGAGCAGGAAAACGCCTGCGAAGGCGAGAAGGGCGAATATCACGGCGGTTGGCATTGGGACCTCCTACTGGGTTAGTACAGCTTATCCGCCGGGGGCTGGGGGGTTGGCGTAAATAGCGATTCTGGTACGTCTTCGCCTTCGGACCGCAGATGCTCCATGCGTATCGGTATCAGTCCGGTTGCAGTGTGATAACCGACGGCCTTGCCTTCGGCGTTCACGCCGATCTGCTTGAACATGAAGAGCTCCTGATACTGAACCTCGCCGTCCTTGATGCCAGTGATCTCGGCCACGCTCACGATCCGGCGCACTCCACCGCGCAGGCGGGACTGCTGGACGATCATGTGGATCGCGGAGCCGATGGTCTCGCGGATGGCGCGCGAGGGCAGGTCCTGTCCGGCCTGAAGCACCAGTGTCTCGAGGCGGACCAGGCACTCTTTCGGGTTGTTGGCGTGAAGCGTCGACATTGAGCCATCGTGGCCCGTGTTCATGGCCTGGAGCATGTCCAGCGCTTCGCCGCCACGACACTCACCGACGATGATTCGGTCAGGGCGCATACGAAGGCAGCTCTTGACCAGCTCGCGGATGGGCACAGCGCCTTTGCCTTCCACGTTGGGCGGCCTCGACTCGAGCTGGATCCAGTGCGGCTGCTGAAGCTGCAGCTCAGCTGCGTCCTCGCATGTGATGAGCCGCTCGGTCTCCGGGATGAAGGACGAAAGGATGTTGAGGAGCGTCGTCTTTCCGGAGCCGGTGCCACCTGACACCAGGATGTTCAATCGCGCGCGCACACACGAGCGCAGGAACGTCATCAGCTCCGGGCTCGATGAGCGGAAGCGGTTGACGACGTCGGCCGGCCCCCACTTCTCCTTTGCAAACTTTCGGATCGTCAGGCATGGACCCTTCAGCGCGATCGGCGGGATGACCACGTTGACGCGGGAGCCGTCCTTCAGACGTGCGTCACAGATCGGTGTCGATTCGTCGACTCGTCGTCCGACCAGGCTCACGATCCGGTCGATGACCTGCCGCATCTGTCGCTCGGATTCGAATGTCACCGCCGACAGCGTGGGCTCGCCGCTTTTCTCGACGTAGATCTGCTTTGGATGGTTGGCCATGATTTCAGTGATGCTCGGGTCGGCCAGCAATGCCTCCAGCGGCCCCAAGCCGAGAACGTCGTCCAGGACCGAGTCGATGAGCCGTTCCTTGTCGGTCTTGGTCATCGTCATCGCCGTCGTGCGGAAGTACTCCTCCGCAAGCTCGACGATCTTTTCTCTGACGCCGGCTTTGTTGCTGGAGTCGATCTGATCGGCGAACTTTTCGATCAGCTTGGCGTGGATCTGCACCTTCGCCGCAGTGAAGGCCGGGGTCATCTCCCCGCCGACGGCGGCGGCGGCGCGCGAGGACAGGGATGAAAGGCTCGGAGCGGCCTCGGTGCCTGCAGGGCGGGCAGCAGGGATTGCTGTGGTCGCCGCATATGCAGGTGCCGGCGCGGTGGCGACCGGCCCGTTGCTTGCCGGCGCTGCCGGTGCCGGCACGCCCGTCTGATTTTGCTTGACCCTGTCGAGAAGTCCCACTTCAGCTACCGCCCCGGCGCGCCCGTGACCGTTCCCGGTCGGCGCGCCCCCAGCCCGCGGGCTTCGGACACCTGCGGGCTATCACAAAGCCGTGAAGTGGTACCGGGCGTCGACCTGTTTATTTGTGACTCCTTGGGCTGCGAGGACTGAAGGGCAGGTCGGATCCGGGGCGGATGGCGCCTGCTTCAGGTAGTCGTTGAACGACTCCAGCGTGTACTTCTCCTGCATGTTGTTCAAGAACCAGGTGAAGAACTCCGCGTCGCACTGGGTGAGCTCGATGGTGAGGCTGGAGGTCACGCCGCTGACCGCGCTTCCGCCACCGGCAGCCACCGTCCCGTTTGCCGGTTGGACGTTGGGTACCGCTGGACCGAGCCCGATGATGTGGATGTTCGTGAAGACGGTCTTGCTCACGACTCTCTGCTGTGTCGAGAAGAGGGAGAGGTTGCCCGAAGCGATCACAGTCATGTAGTCGCCGAGCGTGATGTGACCCGCCACTCCCTGCTGCTCACCCGTCGGGATCGTCATGGCGACGTAGCCGCTGGCAAGTGGGAGATATGCAGGCGCAGATCCGGCCGGGATGAGTCCTGCGTCGCGTGCAAGCATGTCGGATGTGATGAGGGCACCCTTGGTGATGAGAATCTGGGAGATCAAACCCTTGACGGCGCCAGTGCTGGTGTAGATGTTGACCAGAGAGCTGGCGTTGATCTTGGCGGTCGTCAGGTCGGCGTCCGTGATTTGATGCCGGACCGGAATGGCCTGCGCAGCCACGACAACGTTTTGTGTCGGACCGCCACCAATCGCGCCTCCACCACCCAAGTTCCCAACGAGAAACACGCCGGCTCCTGCGAGCACGGCGAGAAGCAAGCCGATGATGATGAGAAATCGTCCACCGCCTGGTCGCGGTCTTGATGGAGCTGGTGCGACGGCCAAAACTAAGTCACCTCCGGGATCTGAACTCTAGGAAACGCCTGCATTGTAGCGAGGGGGACAGCGATCGGCCCCTCAATACGTATTCATTCTTGACGGGAATGGAGAGAGCCCCTTGCGGGGCTCTCTCGTTGAAGGTGCTACTACGTTTGGTTCTCGTTAGCCGAGGGCGGCTACGACGTTCGAGAACACGTTCTTGATCTGGTTGCCCATCGTAAGAAGGATGACGATGACCACGATTGAAACGAGGACGAGGATCAGGGCGTACTCAACCATACCCTGGCCTTCCTGACGCGACGTAAGACTGCGAAGCTTCCAGTAAAGATTCAACATCTGCGACTCACCTCCTTTTTTCTGAACTACAGACTGTTACTTAGCTAGACGGGGCGGCCACACGTTTCTTGCACTCGAGATCTTGCCGCGGCCGGAATCCTACGCAGGAGGCCCCGGGGAGGTCAATGAAATAGCGAAAATGCGCCGCTTCCTGCGTTTGCAGGGAGTCTGTGGCGGTACCGGCTGCGACACTATCCGCCGGAAATGATCGGAACCGGAGTCGAGCACGGCGTGAGACGGCGCTCGGCAGCCTACTGGCGCGACCTGATCTTCAGCCGGCTTCTGCCTGCCCTGTTCTTCAGCATCTTCCTCGCGCGGCAGCTCCTGTTCGTGTGGGGCGGGCTGCACTCGCTCCAGCAGCCGGTCGACTACCTGTTCCTCCTGCAGCAGTGCCTGGCGCTCGCCTACTTCACATTACTTGTCATTCTTTACAGCGTCCGCCTGCCGAAGGTCGGCACCGACCACCGGCTGGGGGTCGTCTTCGTCGCTTTCACCGGCACCTTCTCCGTCATCGTGGCCGGCTTCCTGCCTGGCGGCGGCCGGCGGGATTGGCTGGTGCTGCCGGCGGACATCATCGCCACCATCGGCCTCGCCTACTCCGTGTGGGGCCTCGCGTACCTCCGCCGGTCGTTTTCGATCGTCCCTGAGGCTCGCCGCCTGGTCACAGGCGGGCCCTACTCGTTCAGCCGGCACCCGGTGTACCTCGGCGAGGTGACCACTGCGATCGGGATCAACCTCGCCACCGCGGGCTGGGCAGGCGCGCTTGCGGTCGTCTACTTCGTCGTGTGCGAGCTCCTCCGCATCCGCTGGGAGGAGGGCGTCCTGTCGCGCGCGTTCCCGGGCGACTACCCCGATTACGCGAGCCGGGTGCCCCGGTACGTGCCCAACCCACTCAGGACGCGCAGCTGACTCGACTGGCGGAACGGCTGAGCGCTCGCACGCTCCTCCTCGGCGGCGTGATGATCGTGATCGCCGCCGTGTTCGTCGGGTCGGTCCAGGACCCCGACTTCTGGTGGCACATCCGGATCGGGCGGTGGATGGTCGAGAACGGCCGGCTGCCGTCGAACGACATCTTCACCTTCACCGTGCCAAGCCACGTCTGGACGGACCACGAGTACCTGACGGAAACCCTCATGTGGGTGATCTATTCGAGCGGCGGCCTCCTTGGCATCAGCATCTTCTTCGGGCTCATCACGTACGCCGGCTTCCTTCTTATGTACAGGCAGGTCCGGCGGCAGCCATTCGTCATCGTCGGCATCGGGCTCGCGCTCGGGGCCGTCGCCGGGGCGCCGATCTGGGGTCCGCGCGCGCAGATGATCACGTTCGCCCTCAGCTGCCTCGAGCTGTATTGGCTACACGGATACCTGAGCGGGCGCAGCCGAGCGCTTCAGTTCTTTCCGCTCGTCATGGCGCTTTGGGCAAACCTGCATGGCGGTTGGGTCATCGGTTTCGTCTGGCTTGGTGTGGCGCTGTTGGCCGAGCTGGCGGGCTGGGCCTGGGAGCCTTCCAACCCCGCCCACCGCAAGCACGTCCGGTTCCTATTGATCGTCGGCGCGGCCTCGGCGGTCGCGGTGCTCGCCACCCCCCACGGCTTCAGCCTCTACCTGTATCCCTTCCAGACCGTGGCCAGCATGGCCCAGGAGAAGCTGATCGTCGAGTGGTTTTCGCCCGACTTTCACCAGGCTTTCCTCCACCCGTTCGAGGGCATGATCCTGCTTTTGATCGTGGGCTTCGCCCTGCGGCGGCCGGCGCTTTACGAGGTGCTGCTGACCCTCGTCGCCCTCGCGCTCGCGCTGCAGTCGGTGCGCAACATCGCCCTCTTCGTCGCCGCGACGACGCCGGTGCTGATCAACAGCTACTCGGAGTACTGGAAGGAGCTTTCGAAGGCGCGAGGCTGGAAGCCCAACCTGCCGTCGCGGCAGATCTTCGCCGTGATCACCGCGGTGGCGCTACTTGTCGTCGCCCTGGCGACGTTCGCGCACATCGTCGACGCCACGAGCCCGAGCAAGCAGCAGGACCTCACCGGCACCACCTACCCCGTGGCCGCCGCCGATTGGCTCGCCGCTCACCCCGAGGTTGGCACCAGGATGTACAACCAGTACGGCTGGGGCGGGTACCTCGCGTACCGCTTCTACCCGGACCCACATAGAAAGGTATTCATCTTCGGCGAGGCGGCGCTGATGGGCGACGGCCTGCTCAACGACTACGAAGACATCCAGACGCTTCGGTCAGATTGGAAGACGATGCTGGACAAGTACGGCGTCGACTACATCGTCTACAACAAGGGCGAGGCGCTGGCCAATGTGCTCGCCACCCAATCCGATTGGAAGCTCGTGTACCAGGACTCGGTCGCGGTGATTTACGTGCGGACTCAGTAAATCCGGTAGATCTTGAAATTGACCGTGTCGTAGGCAGGCGGCCCCAGCGAGGCGGGAGGCGGCGACGCCAGGTTGGAAGTCCAGATCACGTACCGGATGTGATCGACGTGGATGAAATCGACGAGGTCGGCCTTGCCGGTGAGCAGGTCGAAAGCCTGCTGCGTCTTGTTGTTGTAGTCGAATGTCTCGTCGTAGTGGCCCACGTACACCGTGTCGGGGCTGTATGCGGGAACGAACAGGCCGATGCCCGGCATCGAAAGCACGATTCCGGCCGGTTGGTTGCCCAGCCACATCAGCCCGTCGTACTGAGCCTGGCTGGTCGAATACTGCGGCGAGCCGGCGACAGCCAGGGGAGCCAGGACCAGGAACGCGCTGCCGACGGTCGCGAAGGCGACGTACGAGAAAGGCACCAGCGCCCGCGCTCGGACGCTCCGCAGCCTCGGCAGGATCACTTCGTACATACCTCTGGCCGCAAGCACGCCAAGAGGTAGATAGAGGGCATCGAGGAAGCGCCGCCTGAGGTCGCCGGCTGGGTTCGGGAGGTAGAGGATCGCGGCCAGAAGCACGAGCCAGGCGACCAGGAAGAGGTCCTCCCGGCTGCGGCGCCGAAGCGCCCCCGGGATGCCAACCAGCGCGAGCAGCAGCTGCGGCGCGATGGCGAAGAACAGGCTGACGCCCTCGGGTGGCAGCGCGTTCTTCGAGTGGAAGGTCCAGCGCTGCACCTCGGGGTTGCCGACGAACGCCAGGTACGAATAAAGGATGTAGGGCGCGGGAATCGCGAACGCCAGGGCCGCCGCCATCCAGCCGCGTGGTGAGGCGGGACGAAGCAGCAGAGCGATCGCAGTTGCTCCGCCCATGAGGATCGGCATCTGAGGGTGGATCGAGGCCTGGCCCAACCATGCGATCCCGGCCAGAGCCCCGAGCAGGAGGCTGCCCCGCTGGATCGCCTTCAAGGTGAGCGCAGCGCCGATGCCGGCGAACACTCCGGACCACGCAAAGTGCGGCAGGGCCAGCACCGAATAGAAGGCGGTGAGCTCGGGCATCCGCCAGTCGAGCGTGTCCGTTTGGTTGCCGAAGATGACCGGGTGGCCTAGCGCCTGAATGATGTAACCGAGACCGAGGCCGAACGCCACGAAGTAGAAAGCGAATCGGCGAGCGTGGCCGTCCTCGATGAAGTGAATGATGAAGAGCCAGGCCGCCCCCGCGAGGGCGAAAGCCGCGGCAATGCGAGCCAGGTGAAACACCACGATCAGCGGCAGGTGCAGGATCGCCGCCAGGTGGCCGAGCAGGATCCAGAACATGAATAGGTATGCGGCGGGGCTCGACTCGGTCGTGTATCGGTTCGTCCACGCCCACGCCCCCTCCCACCCCTGCCGCATCTTGGCGAGGTAGGTGTTGGCGTCGTCGCCAAGAAAGAAGAAGCCCATGAACACCTGACCGTGCTGCTGGGCGGCGTAGCCGTAGATGTAGGGCACCGCCGTCACGAGCGCGAGCGCGAGACCTGTGAAGAGCGGCACGCGCCACTCGCCCAAACCGCGAGGCACGGCCCTCGCGGCCGGTAGCGGTTTTACTGCCTCCATCGACCCAAGCTCAAGCGAAGTACCGTCCACAACGCCCGCCTGACCTCGCCGCGAGAAACCTTGGACGCCCCGGCGACCCGGTCTTCGAAGCGGATCGGCACCTCCACGACCGCATAGCCCGACCGGCGCGCGCGCCACACCATCTCGATCTGGAACGAGTAACCCTGGGACAGGACACGGTCGAGCTTGATCTGCGTGAGCAGCTCGCCGGTGTAGCACCTATAGCCGGACGTGCAGTCGTGGGTCGGCAAGCCGAGGAGTATGCGGCAGTAGACGTTGGCTCCCCATGAAAGCAGCCAGCGGTAAAACGGCCAGCCCACGATCGAGCCGCCTTTGATGTAGCGCGAGCCGATCGCCAGGCCGCCAGACCGGCGGGCTGCCTCGACGATGGCATCGAGGTCCCTGGCGAGGTGCGAGCCGTCGGCGTCCATCTCCACGAAGAGCTGGGCGCCATCGGCCAGACCGATCCGGAACGCATCCTCGTACGCACTGCCTAGACCAAGCTTGCGCGGCCGGTGCAGAACCCGAACCCCCTTATCCGCAGAAGCCAGGCGGTCCGCAAGCTCTCCGGTCCCGTCCGGCGAGGCGTCGTCGACGATCAGGACGTCGTGCCCGAGCCTGCGAACACCCGCCACGACCTTCTCGAGGTTCTGCACCTCGTTGAAGGTCGGCAGGACGACCAGCACACCACCCGTCACGGCTTCAACGCGACTGGGGACCGGCGGCCAAATCTGACCTGCACCACGTGCCGGAACATGTCCAGCGAGCTACGCACCGCCATCACCTTGGTGGGGGCGGAGTTCCGCCAGACGACCGGAAGCTCGGCGATGCGAAAACCCCTCTGCTTGGCGAGGTACAGAACCTCGGGGTCGTATCCGAAACCGTCGGTGGTCAACTCCGGGAAGACATCGCGGGCGATGTCGCCGCGAAAGAGCTTGAAGCCGCACTGCGTGTCCCAGATCCCCGGCAGGAGAATCACCTGGACGATCAGGTTGAAGACCTTGCCCATGAGCACGCGGTAGAACGGCTGCGAGAGCTCCACGCGCGAGCCCTTGACCGCGCGCGATGCGATCGCAACCCCGGCGCCTGCAGCGAGCGCACCCTCCAGCTTCTCCAGCTCGTCGATGGGGGTGGAAAGGTCCGCGTCCGTGACGAGCACCTCCTCGCCACGCGATACCTTCACCCCTTCGATCAGTGCGCGGCCCTTGCCGCGGTTCACCGGCAGGACCACGATGCGGACCGCCTTGTTGCGAGCGGCGGCGTTGTCCATGACACGGCGCGTTCCATCTGCGCTGCCGTCGTCGACGAGGATCAGCTCGTAGGACTCGCCGCGCCCGTCAAGGTAGCGCTCGATCTGCTCGATGGTTCGCGGCAGCCTCTGCTCCTCGTTGTAGCAGGGGACAACCACGCTCAGCATCGGTGTTTCGGCGGCCACGGCGCCCCATCGTAAGGGGGCTTGCTAGGAGCGGGTGCGGAAAACCTTGAGCGCGTAGGCCGGAAGCACCGCCATGCGCCGGATCCTCCAGGGCTGCTGCCCGAGCCTGAAAAGCCACTCCATTCCGACCCGACGCATCCACGCGGGAGCCCTGGGAACGCGTCCGGTCAGGTAGTCGAACGCGCCGCCGACGCCGATCGCCACCGCCACGCCGGTCAGCCGATCGCCCACGCGGTCGATCCACAGCTCCTGTTTCGGCGCGCCGTATGCGACGAGCAGCACGCGAGGCTTCGCTGCTTCGATCCGGCCGATCGTTTCGGCATCCGCCGACGGGTCGGGCGACCCCGAGTGGGAGGCGACCTGCAGCGCAGGGTGCTGATCCCTCAGCCGGCGGGCCAGGTCATCGGCCACGCCAGGCGCTGCCCCGAGCAGGAACAGCCGGAAATTCCTGCGCGCGCACAACGCGGCCAGATGTGGGACCAGGTCTGTGCCAGTGACCGGACCGGCAAGGGTGCAGCCCTGCCTGCGCGCAGCCCACACCACACCGCTTCCGTCTGCAAGACAGAGGTCCGCAGACTCCAACACGCGCGCAAACTCGGGATCTTCCCGAGCCCGCATCACGAACTCGGGGTTCACGGTGGCCACCTGATGGCGACCGCCGGCTTCGACGAACGACTCGATGCGCGCGAGGGCGCCGTCCATGTCGACGCAGTCCACCCGCACCCCCAGCACCCGTGTTTGCTGCACGGGCTGATTATCGGCGGGTGCTAAGAGGCTGCCTGGCGAGTGCTCACCGCAGTGATGTCGATCCACGGCTCCGGCGGACCGAGGTTCACGATGAAGTCGGCCATCGACTCGCCCCCGCCGACCCGCACCCGGGTCCAGGTGTAGCGGTCGCCGCGGCCGTGCATCGTGCCGCCGAACTCTGTCACCGCCGTGTCGTATCCATTCGCCTGGAGCGCCGCGACCGTCTGGGCGTTGAACCTGCCCGATGGATAGGCAAAGTCGACGACCGGGTGGCCGACCAACTGCTGCAGCCATTTTCTGGAGGCGGCGAGCTGGTAGTTCGCCCAGTACGCGGATGTTCTGGCCAGGTCGGCGTGATCGACTGTGTGCGACGCGATCTCGATCCCATTGGCATCCATCTCAAGGATCTGCGCGGCGGTCACATAGCGCGGCTGGCCGACAAAGCTGGTGACGATGTAGGCCACCGCCTTGAAGCTGTAGGACCGCAGGATCGGATAGGCGGTCGTGTACAGGTCGCCGTAGCCGTCGTCGAACGTGATCACAACGGGCTTGCTGGGTAGCGGCGCCAAGCCTGCGAAGTAAGCGCGCAGGTCGTTGAAGTCGACCGGGTGGTAACCGTCGGTCGCAAGCCAGTTCATCTGCGCGATGAAGTTCTCCGGCGTCACCGAGAGGTTGTAGCCGAGACGATCCCTGTAGATCGACGGCGCGCTGCGGATGTAGTGGTACATCAGGATGGGCACGCGGATCGAGCTCCGGCCGATGGGAATGAGGCGGTTGTGGGTGACGAAGAACTCGTGGTCTGAGCCGGCCGCCATCCCGAACGGAGCCTGCGATTCGAGCATGGCGGAGGCTTGCGCCGGGGCTGGGGCCACGACGGTGACATCGGCCACCTGGAGAACTGCGACACAAGCCGCTAGGAACGCGGCAGCAGCCGCCCCTCCACGCAGCCTCACGCGCACGGGCCTTAGCTTAATGGCGTGAGGGCGCACCTTCCAGTGGTCGGGGCCGCGTGAAGACAATCGCCGTCGACCTCAACCCGGCGACGCGGGAAGTGGCCACCGGAACCGAGGTTTTCACTCGCGAGGTTGGCTCACGCCTAGGCGCTGCGGCGCCCGAACTTCGGTGGCTTTTCTACGCATCCCGGGCCCGCGCCGGGTTGGGCGTAGACGTGACGGTGGTGCCAATGGCCCGCCTTTGGTCCCAGTTGCGACTGCCACTCGCGCTGCGCCCGGCACACCCCGACTTGCTCTTCGTTCCTGGGCATGCCATCCCATTCGGCTGGCTCGGCAAGTCGCTGACCGTCGTGCACGACCTCGCCTTCGAGAGACATCCCGAGGCGTATAGCCGCGCCGAGCGGTCGTATCTCCAGGTGACGACCAGGTGGGCCGCGATGCGCTGTCCGGTCCTCATCACGCCGTCCGAGGCCACCCGCAACGACTTGGTCGAGCTCTATCGCGTCGCTCCCAATCGTGTCCGCGTGGTGCCGCTGGGCGGAGGCGAGCGACGGGATCATGAGGTCGCGCCGGTCGGGAGGCTGGCGGAGCTTGGACTAGAGGGCGATTTCGTGCTTCAGGTCGGCCGCATCGAGGCACGGAAGAACCAGGCGGCCGCGCTAGCCGCGGTCGAAAGGCTGGACGGCGTCACCCTCGCGGTCGCCGGACCGGAGCGCGATCGCGAGCTGGCAGCGCGGCTTCGATCTTCGACGCGGTGCCGCGTCCTGGGCCGAGTTGACGCGCCGACCCTCGAGCTCCTTTACCGGCGAGCCAAGGCCGTGGTGGTGCCCAGCCTCTACGAGGGTTTCGGCCTACCCGTGCTGGAGGCGATGGCCCGCGGCCAGATCGTGGTCGCGGCGCGCTCTTCTTCACTGCCGGAGGTCGGCGGTGATGTAGTGCTCTATGTCGACGATCCGAACGATCCCGCAGCGCTCGGAGCAGTGCTCGCGACTGCCGTCGGCGACCAGAAAGTGCGAGCCCGGCTAAAACGGGCCGCACCCGAACGAGCGGCGGAGTTCACATGGGACCGAACGGTGGCCGGCGTAGCGGAGGTTGTCCGCGAGCTCGTGACCTAGTTCCGGTGCGCCGCTTCGTCGATGACGTCCCACGTCATCGCGGCGCTCCGGGGCCAGCTGAACTCGGCGGCGCGGAGGATTCCTCGCCGTCTCAGGTCCGTCGCCAGGTCCTGGTCGCCGATGACCTTCTCCAGTGCCACCCGCCACGCATTTGCATCGCCCGCGGGCACCACCAGGCCCGCGCCATCGACAACCTCGGGAAGGCTCGATGTGTCGGAGACGACGACCGGCGTCCCGCACGCCATCGCTTCCAGTGGCGGCAGTCCAAATCCCTCATACCAGGCCGGGTGGGCCAGCACCCGCGCCAGGTTGTAGACGGCAGGTAGGAACTTCGGCTCGAGGGCGTCGAGATGATGCACCCCATCGCCGAGGCGACTTATCCGATCCCGGATCGGCCCGTAGTCCCACCCCCAGCCGCCGACGATGACCAGATCCGGCCGGTCGCGCATCATCGCCCAAGCCTCGAGCAGCGTCAGGAGATTCTTGCGTGGCTCGATCGTGCCCACGAAGAGGATGAACCGCTCGGGCAAATCAAGGCGCTCGCGGGTCGCGACCAGCTCCTCGCTGCTCATCGGGCGCAGGCCTGGAGACACTCCGTGGGGCACGATGGTTATTCGCGACTCAGGAACGCCGAACAGATCCTCGGCGTCGCGGGCGGTGTTTGTTGAAACCGCTATCACTCTGTCGGCGCGGCGGAGCGAGCTCGGTACGACCCAGCGCGTGCTCAGCGGCTGGCGCCGTGGGAACCACCCGGCGTTGCGATAGATCGCAAGGTCGTGGACGGTGATCACGGTCGGGGTGCCGACGTCCATGAGCGGCAGGGCGCCGACCGCCCCGAAGAACACGTCCGGCCGCAGGCGTCGCAACCGCGCCGGCCACTGCATGTGCCGGCCGACGAATGGGACCGGTGGGACCTGACGGTAAGAGATGGCCGGGGAGCTTTCGGCGGACACCCCCGGCGGAACGAACACGGTGAAGCGACAGTCCGGACGGTCGACCGCCATCGCCCTCAGGATCTGGCTCGTATAAACCCCGACACCAGCCCACGGTCGCGCAAGGCCGACCCCGTCGACAGCAACATGAAGACCGGTCAAGCCGTTAGCTGGCCGTCAGCGAAATAACGATTGGCTGCGCTTCAGCACCTCGAATTGCTCGAGCGCCA
>DASVEP010000105.1:0-8610 GCA_036380475.1 Candidatus Dormiibacterota bacterium | reverse complement strand
GTGGCAGGCATCCTCGTTGTCTTCACGCTCGCGCTGACCTGGATCGCAGTGATCGCCGGACTATCGGCGAAGTCCACGGATGGGGCGGGCGCCTTCTCCTATCCGATCATCTTCCTGCCGTTCGTCAGCTCGGCATTCGTGCCCACAGCCTCGATGCCAGGTCCCGTGCGTGCCTTCGCGGAAAACCAGCCGGTCACCTCGATCGTCAACACGATCAGAGCGTTGTTCGAGCAGAAACCGGTCGGAGGCGAAATCTGGATCGCACTCACATGGTGCGTCGGCATCCTCGTCATCGCATCCACGCTCGCCATGGTCGCCTACCGACGGAAAATAGCCTGAGACATCAGGTGGGTTAACCCGACGCCCGGTAATCCTCTGCAGCCCACGCCGCGATCTGGCTTCGCGAGTTGAAGCCGAGCTTGTTGAGGATGGTGCGGACATGGCTGTCGACCGTGTATTCCGAGATGAACAAACGGGCGCCGATCTGTTTGTTGCTCAAACCTTCCGCCACCAGACGAGCAACTTCGGCCTGCCGTTTGCCTAGCACGTCGCCTTCCGGCGGCGCCGGCGCAACTGCATCCCCCATCGCGAGGGCGATGGCCGAATCGCGGGTCATCGCTCTCCCGGCTTTCATCTGCGCCTCCAGACGCTGAGATCCGAGGTTCCCAACAAGCGCCTTCTCGGCATCGGCGATGGCGCGAGCGAAAATGGGGTTGAGGAGCACGCCGGTCTCACTCCGCATGCCCTCGGCTGCGCCCATGAGCTGCGCAGCCTCCTTCGCGGGCCTCAATCGCACGGTCACGCAGGCGAGGCCAATCAGCGCGTAATACTGGGTGATCCGGTCGTCGACCTCGCGAGCGACCGCGAGCGCCTCTTCAAATCTGGTCTTCGATTCGCCGATGTCGTCACTCATCAAGGCTGCGAATCCGAGGTTGACGAGCATCAACGCTTGCGTCGTTGCGGCGCCGGTCTCACGACTGATCTGCACGCCCTCCAACGCTGCGGACCTCGCCTCGTTCAGATCACCCGCGAAGAACGCATTGAGCGACCGCGACTGGAAGAAGGTGAGCCTGGCGCCCAGGTCGCCTCCACCACGGATGATCGCTTCTGCTGCCTCGAGGCGGAGGACCGCCGACCGCCGGTCGCCCGCCAGGTTGTCGGCGATCGCAGCGAGCGACAAGGCCGACGACTCGACGACAGGCTGGTTCGATTCTCGAGCCGCCGCCGCTGCCCGCTCGAGGGCCGGAACTGCCGCCGCGGGCGATCCTTGCAGCACCGCCAGGTATCCACGGAGCAAATAGACCCACGCCCGCGCTTGCGTCGTGCCGCCGCCCATGGCCACCACCTCATCGAGCCAACGCGCGCCCTCTGCGGTCGCCCGCGTGATCCAGTACCAGCCCAGCGACACCGCGAGGTCGATCGCGCGCGGCGCGTCACCCTTGCCCAGACACCTGCGGAACGCCCACCTCGCGTTCTCAAGCTCGAACTCGATCAACGCGAGCCATTCGGGAAGGTGAGATCCGTCGGTGGCTGATCGCCTACACGTCCGCAAGCAGTGGTCCACGCAGCGGTCGGCGAGCATTTCGCCCTCGCGCCCGGCCTCGAGTTTCGTCCGCGCGTACTCGCGCATCGTCTCGTGCAATCGGTAGCCTGCAAACGCAGCTCCGTCGTCTCTGACCAGCAGCGACTTATTGACCAGGGATGAGATCAGCTCGAGCGCCGCGGCGCGTTGCAGGTCGCCGTCGGTACAAACCGCCTCTGCGTCTTCGAGACTGAAACGGCCGGCGAAGATGCCGACACGCCTGAGCAGGATTTGCTCGTCCGCTGACAACAGGTCGTGGCTCCAGTCGATGGCGGTGCGGAGCGTCTGCTGCCGCGGAAGAGCTGCTCTGCTTCCACCGGTCAGCAGGCGGAAGCGGTCGGAAAGGCGCTCGACGATCTGATCGACCGACAGCGACCTGGTTCTCACCGCAGCCAGCTCGATCGCCAGGGGCAAGCCGTCGAGCCGGCGGCAAAGTTCAGACACCGCCCGTGAGTTGAAAGAGGTCAGCTCGAAGCGTCCAGATGCGGCGACGGACCTCTCGACAAACAGCATGACCGCCTCATTCAACTTGAGCTGGTTGAGCTCATCTCGCCCGCCGGCAGCCGGTAGCTGAAGCGGCGACACCGGCACGACGTTTTCCCCTCCGATCCCAAGCGGCTCACGGCTGGTGACCAACACCCGGATGCCCTTGGAGGATCGGATCACGGCGTTCACGACTACGCCCACCGCATCGAGCACGTGCTCACAGTTGTCGACCACGAGCAATGCGTGTTTGCCGGCGACGTGCCCGAGCAGGACATCGAGGGGTTCGGACGCAGACTGGTGACGCACGTCGTGCGCGGCGAGAAACGCCTCGGCGACCAGAGCTGGGTCGCTCAGGTCTGCCAGCTCAACCAGCCAGGCTCCGTCCTTGAATCCGCGGGCGAGGTCTCCGGCCGTCCTGAGGGCCAGGCGAGTCTTGCCGACACCCCCCGGGCCGACCAGGCTCACAAGGCGTGCGCTTGTGAGCCGTCGCTTCAGATCGGCAAGCTCGCGTCGGCGGCCGACGAAGCTGGTTGTCTCCGCCGGCAGGTTTCCAATGTGAGGCCTCGGTCTTGCCATTCGGAATGGATACCGCCGAATGCTACCGACCCCACCCGTTACGGCTGAATCACGAATTTCCGGGATTTCGTGCCAGGGGTCGGCGCATAGCCTCCAGTGACATGAGCGAGCAGTTCCCGTCCCACCGAGTGGAGATCCATTTCAGCGGACCCGTGCCGGCTCGACAGGTGGCGCGGGCCTCCGGAGTAAGCGAGGTTGAGGCTCGAGGCGCCGTCTTGCGATGCCGCGTGTTCGGCAGCTTCCAGCCGTTGCTCGAGGCGCTAAGCGGTTACGACGTTCTCCGGCTGGAATCGGGAATTTCGCTCGACTTCACATCAAGTTCACAACAGGAGAAAGGCAATGTTGGAAATGTTTGATCAGGTGTCACCACGTACGCGAGCGCGGACCACCGGTGCCGTTTACCTGATGTATTTCGTGTTCGCGATCGTCGGCGAGGTTTTCCTACAGCAGGCGGGCCTCAGCAGTATCAGTCCGAACAGCACCGACCCTGCGGCCATGTCTAGAAACATCCTCGGCCACCAGGCGGCGCTGCAGACCGGCGTCGCGCTGGGCCTGATCTCGGTTGCTCTCTATGTCGCTGTGACGACGCTGTTCTACGTGATCTTCCGACCCGTGAGCAATACCATCGCTGTCCTTGCACTCACATCCGGGCTGGTGGCGATGGCGATCACCGCGATGGCGGCGATCTTCGAACTTGGCCCCCTGGCCATCTTGCAGAGCACGTCTACGGGAATGAGCGCCGTCGAGCTTCGCGCTCAGGCGCTGCTCCTGGTTCAGGTTGGGGGCCAGGTTGCGCCCGTATCCCTGGTGTTCTCTGGCGTGTTTCAGGTCCTGAACGGCTACCTCATGTTCCGGTCGGGGTTTCTGCCACGAGTTTTGGGCGTGCTCGTCGCCGCGGCCGGCTTTGCTTGGTTCGTGTTCCTCGCCCCGCCCGTGGCCAACAGCCTGCTGACGCCCCTTGAGGTCCTCGGATTCCTGGGCGAGGTGCCCCTCATGCTGTGGCTGCTCACGATGGGCATCAACTCCCAACGCTGGAACGAGCGCGCCGCCGCGAGCGCGGCGCGCGCTCACACTATCGGAGGATGATCGCCAGCCTCGCCTCTTTCCTCCAGTGGTTTGACGGAGTCAACCGCCGCGCGATGCGCGATATCGGCGCATTGCCGCCGGCAGCAGAATCGTGGGCGCCTCCGGCCGGTGAGGGAGAAGGTGGTTGGAACATCGGCGAGCTGGTACGACATATGGCGGCGGCGCGCATCTTTAGCGCCCGCGCCTACCTCGCACAGGGCTGGAAGGCTGAGCCGTGGCCGCGACAGGCAGCGTCAGTCACCGAATGGGTGGCAGCCCTGGAGGAATCTGGCGCCGAGCTGCGCCGGCTGCTCGAGGGAACGCCGGACGAGTGGCTCACGCGGCCAGTGCGTGGCCAAAACACTACGAAGACGATCCCCGGTTGGAGGATCCTCATCAACATGGCGGAGCACGACATCCATCACCGCTCTCAGATCGATGCCTACGCCGGCTTGAACGGTTGGGAGGTCAAGCAGATCTTCGGAATCCGCGCGGAGGACGCAGGCCTATCTCCGCGCTGAAGAGAATGGGATGAGGGTCACTTCGCTGCGGATATACCCGGTCAAATCCATGGCGGGCATCGACGTCGACGAGGCCGACGTCGAGCCGTGGGGCCTTGCCGGTGACCGGCGATGGGGCGTTGTCGACGAGTCTGGCACGAAGATCACGGCCAGGGAAATGCACGCTCTTCTCGGCTTTTCAGCAGAGCCGATTCCCAAGCATGGAGTCCGCATTCGCGATCGTGTCGGTCAGACATTCGTGGTCGAAAGCCCGAGCACAGCAGCCTCGGTCCTCGTCAGTCACAAGCGGCAGGGCTCAGCGCTGCCTGCAAACGATCGTGCCAATTCCTGGCTTTCGGTTCGGCTGGGCCGGCCGGTGCGCCTTGTTTGGCAGGACGACCCCAGCATCCGGAGCATTGCGGAGCGAGACGGTGGCGCGCCGGGCGAAACGCTTTCGCTTGCCGACGCCGGGCCATTGCTTCTGACGAGCGAGGCATCGATGCGACAGCTGAACGCATGGATTCTTGCCGATGCCGATACCGCCGACGTGCCGGATATCGATCCCGACGACATGAGTGGCCCTGCTCTTCCGACGGCGCCGCTGAGCATCCTGCGATTTCGCCCGAATATCGTCATCGATGGAGGCGAGCCATTCGTCGAGGAGACCTGGCCGGCGGTCACGATCGGAGACGTCCAATTCCGGACCACAATGATCTGCGATCGCTGTGTGATGACCACCATCGATCCGATCACACTCGCTGGCGGCAAAGAGCCGATCCGCACTTTGGCGCGACACCGGCGGCGCGACGGCAAGACCTGGTTTGGGATCCGGCTGGCTCCAACGCAGCCAGGGCACATCAAGGTGGGGGATACGGTCCGCGCGTGATCCGATGGGCTACTCAACTTCGGTTTGCTTGAAGCTGAGACGTCGGGTCGCAGCTGAGGGTTCCGGCGCTCGCTCGCCTCTTTGAGACCAGAGTGCATAGCCCAGCGCGATCGCCGCTACTGCCACCGGGATTGCTGCGAACCGCTGGATCTGGTGCGGAAACAGCGCAGCCGCGGGCGTGAGTACGGATGCGGCGGCGAGGAGCACTGCCGGCCAACGCGGCAGGATGCCGGCGCGGAATAGGGCGATGCCAAACAAGAGGCCGCCGAGCACATACAGAATTCCAGCAAACGCGAAGAGCGCCGGCAGGCCTCCAAGGTTCACATCGCTCGCGCGCCCGGCGGCGATGCCGAGGTAGCCATCGACAAACGATGGCGCGGTGGTAGCCAATAACGGCACGATGAAGGCCTCGGCGAAGATGAAGGCCAGCTGGAGAGCCCAACACAGGCTCAGCAGCAGAAAGCCGGCCAGGCCAAGCCAACCGACCGCTTTCACCTGGCTGGCGTAGAGCCCCGTCCAGCCAGCAAGGAACAGAAGACACATGACCACCTTCAAGGGGGTGATGATCCCCCAGGCGGGGGTGGTGACTGATGCGAGCGCATCAGGCGGATGTATCGGCTGAATGCCCGCGAAGATGACGCCGGCGGCCACTGCGGCTAAACCGGTCAAACGGATGAGACTCGATGCGGTTGGCTTCATTGTGCTCCCCTCCCTTTTTCCAAATCGTACACTGTACGAAGAATGTTGCTAGTCTAGTCGTACGGTGTACGATATGTCAAGCAGCATGCCACCTCTGACTCGGGAACGGGTGCTGAAGACCGCGGTCAGGCTCGCCGATCGCGAGGGCATCAACGCGGTCACGATGCGGCGCCTGGCCCGCAAGCTGGGCGCCGGCGCGATGTCCCTGTACTACCACGTGCCGGACAAGGACGCGCTCCTCGATGGCATGGTCGACCTCGTATTCGCGGAGATCGAACTGCCCCCGACCGACCTCGACTGGAAGGCGGCGCTAAGGCGCCGCGCGATCTCGTCCCGCGAGGCGCTGCTGCGACATCCGTGGGCGGTCGGCCGCATGGAGGCGACGAAAGCGCCAGGTCCGTCTGACCTACGTCTCCATGACGCGGTGCTTGGATGCCTACTTCGCGCGGGATTCTCCGTCGAGATGGCCATCCAGGCGTACTCGGTGCAGGACGCCTATATCTACGGTTTCGCGCTGCAGGAGCGGACCCTGCCCCCTGGCGGTCGAGAAGACTTCGCGAGGGTGGCCAAAAAGCGGGTGCGCGAGGTCGAGTCGAAGCTCGAGGACGTCGCCCGGATGTACCCGAACCTCGCGACTGTCGTCGGCGGCTATGTCGCGATGCACGGGTACGACGCGGCCGAGGCATTCGAGGTCGGCCTGGACGTCATCCTGGACGGGCTCGAGCGGCTTCGCACCTAGCGCTGCTTACAACGCTCGTTTGAACCCGGAGCGATTGTGATGATCATCACAGCCGTCCCGGCCCTTCCTCCATAGCGTGGAATCGAAATCTCACATCAGGGAGGAGGGACCATGGACCACGTTCGACGGCGGGCATTTCGCCTGCTAACAGTTCTTGTGACAACTGCGGCGGTGGGATCCCTGCTGCCCGCAGCTGCTGTCTACGCCGCGGGCACAACCGCCAGCGTATTTGCCGTTGGCCTGAACAACCCTCGCGGCCTCGCCTTCGACGAGGGCGGGAACCTCTACGTTGCCGAAGGTGGCAGAGGCGGCGCTACGACGACCACATCCAGTGATTGCGAGCAGGTCGCCTTTCCCATTGGCCCTTACTCGGGCGCCTTCAACGCGAGCATCTCGAAGATCACCCGAAACGGGATTCGCACCGTCGTCGCCTCCGGACTGCCATCGAGCCAGACCGGCCCCATAGCCGGCAGCCTCGTGAGCGGAGTGGCGAGCGTCGTCGTCAAAGACGACAACGAGCTCTTCGCCATGACATCCGGCGCGGGTTGCTCACATGGCCTCAAGGGCACATCCAACTCGATTCTGAGAGTTCGTCGCGATGGCACAACAACGGTGGTCGCCGACCTCTCCGGATTTCTCAAAGCGCACCCGGTCGCCAATCCTGACAACAACGCCGTTACCGGTGATTTCGAACCTGACGGAACCTGGTACAGCATGGTCTCCACGGGCGATTCCTTCTATGCCGTAGAGCCCAATCACCAGGAGCTTGATCGCATAACCAGCGCTGGGGTCGTGAGCCGGGTGGTCGACTTTTCGATCTATTTTCCGGGCAACACGGACTGGCGCGGACCGACAGCATTGGCGCGCCGAGATGGCTCCCTTTACATCGGGACCCTGACCCCGTTTCCGCTCGTGGCTGGGGCAGCGCAAATCTTCAAAGTGAATCCAGAGACCGGCAGCTTCACAGTCTTTGCGAGCGGCCTCACGAGCGTTGTAGGTCTGGCATTCGATGAGCACGGCGCAATCTATGTGCTGGAAACAAACGCGGCAGCAGGCTTTCCGGGTCCAGGGAACGGGCGCGTGGTCAAGATCAAGGGAAGCGAACGCACTGTCATTGTCGGAGGCCTGAACGTGCCGACCGCGATGGCTTTCGGGCCGGACGGAAAGCTGTACATATCGGTCAATGGATTCGGCGCACCGCCGGGAGCCGGCCAGATTGTGCGGGTCGAGGTGCCGGGCGAAGACTAGCGTCCACCTCCGCCGGGCCGCCTGACTATCGGGGTGGCCCGGCATATCATCCGCTCCGATGGAGCCTCTGGAGATGCTTGCTCGAAGCGAGCTGTTCGACGGCGCCTCGCCGGGCGACTTTGAGCTGCTGGCTCGACATGCTTTGACAAGGCGCTACAGCCGAGGAGACCTGGTCTGGAGCGCTGGCGACCCGGCCGAAACGATGTATCTCGTGCTTGCCGGCGAGGTGGTCGTATCGCGCCTTGGTCCGGACGGTGAAGAGTACGTGGTCGAAGCCTTTGTGGCAGGCGATGTGATGGGCCTTTTCCACTTTTTCGAAGAGACTCCGGTCCGCACGCTGGGCGCGCGAACAATCAGCGCGACGTCGTGCTGGATCGTCTCGCGCAGGGACTTCATGCGCTGGCTCGAAAGCAATCCGAAGATGATGCTGCTGATGCTCCGGACATATTCCCGTTGGATTTTGCAGCGAGATCTTCAGGATGCCGACACCTCCTACCGGAGTCTCACCGGACGGGTCGCTACAAAGCTGCTCAGTCTGGCCGATAGGCACGGACAGCCATCAGAGCAGGGAGTCCAGGTCGGCATTCGCGTCACCGAAGCAACGCTAGCGAACATGATCGGTGCGAGCCGCGAAAACGTCAGCCGGGCCCTGGCGCAGCTTCGGCGTGCCGGGGATGTTCGTCGCGAACACGGACTGCTGCTTTTGCCAAGGCCAGATGAGTTACGCCGTCGCTACAGCTGGGTGTCGGAGGACGAGGCTCGAGTGGTCAATTCCAAGAACCGTGCAGCGCCTGCGGGATGACCGGCCTAACCCAACCTTGATCGTCGA
>DASVEP010000104.1:0-55030 GCA_036380475.1 Candidatus Dormiibacterota bacterium | reverse complement strand
GCCGCTCCGGGATGCCTTCCGTGGCTGCGAAGTCGGCCATGCTCGTGTCGAGGTAGAGCAGGCCCGTTACGAGGTGACCCGCGGTGCGGGCCTCCTCGAGCACCTTCATGGCGGCGAGGCGGTCGGTGGGATCGTGGTCCTCGCCTAGCTTCTTGAGCACGATGTGCGAACCGTCGTGCAGCTCCACATCGCGCACGGTCCCCGGCTCGTAGTCGACGTGGACCTCTTCGAAGAAGGGGATGAAGGAGACGTCCGCGATCGACTCCTCGTGGTCCTTCACCCAGCTGTAGCTCTTCGTCGATCCGTCGTGGTCGTTGAAAGTGACGCAGGGCGAGATGATGTCGAGGATCGCTGTGCCGCGATGGGCGATCGCGGCCTTGATCAGCGGCACTACCTGCTTGCCGTCGCCGCTGAACGATCGCGCCACGAACGAGCAGCCGAGCGTCAGCGCGACCGCGCACGGATCGATGGGCTGGAACGTATTGACGGCGCCTTTCTTCTGCACCGAGCCAAGGTCTGCGGTGGCGGAGAACTGGCCCTTGGTGAGGCCGTAAGTGCCGTTGTCTTCGATGATGTAGGTGCAGTCGATGTTGCGCCGGATCATGTGCATGAACTGGCCGAGCCCGATCGACGCGGTGTCTCCATCGCCCGAGACGCCCAGCATGATCAGCTGGCGGTTGGCGAGCTGAGCGCCTGTCGTCAAAGAGGGCATCCGTCCGTGCACCCCGTTGAAGCCGTGCGCAGACTCGACGAAATACGCCGGCGTTTTCGACGAGCAGCCGATGCCGGACATCTTCGCGAGACGGTGCGGTTCCACTCCTAGCTCGTAGAGCGCCTTGACCATGTGGTTGGTGATCGAGTTGTGCCCACACCCGGCGCAGAGGGTCGTGGCCGCGCCCTTATACGCATCCCGAGTCAGGCCGACCCGATTCAATGTCGTGCTCAAGCTGGAACGGCCTCCGATTCCAGAAGTGGTTCGATGATCGCGTCGGCGGGGATGGGCTGACCGTCGTAGTACCTGATGGAACGCAGGCGATCGACCAGCTCCGGAGGCAGCGCGAGACGGATGAGATCGAACACCTGGCCGTCGCGATTCTGCTCGACCACATAAACGCGCTCGTGTCGCGAAACGAACGCGACGACTTCAGCCGAAAGAGGAAGGGCGCGAACCCGCAGGTAGTCGACCGGCCGCTTTGCCGCTTGCAGCGCCTGGCGCGCCTCGACCACGGCCGCATGCGTCGACCCGAACGCAATGAGACCGATCCCAGAACCTGCCGACTCGTCGACGATAGGCGCGGGCAGCGCGGCGCGCGCCGTCTCGAACTTTCGCGACAACCTGTCCATGTTCGCTGCGTAGGCTTCGGCGCTCTCCGTGTATCGCGCGTGCTCGTCGTGCCCGGAACCGCGGGTAAAGAAGCCGGCCGCCGCATGATCGGTCCCCGGGAGCGTGCGGTATGGCACGCCGTCGCCGTCGACGTCGCGATACCGCGCCCACTCGCCTGCGAGCCGCTCGAGGTCGGCTTTCGAAAGCACCTTCCCGCGATCGAAGGGCTTGTCCGGGTACTTGAACTCGGGCGTCATCCAGAGGTTCATACCGAGGTCGAGGTCGGAGAGCACGAACACCGGTGTCTGGAACCTGTCCGCGTAGTCGAACGCGTCGCGGCCGAACTCGTAGCACTCTTCCACCGTCCCCGGCAGCAGCACCAGGTGCTTGGTATCGCCGTGAGAGAGCGTGTAGGCGAAGGCGACATCGGCCTGCGAGGTGCGGGTCGGCAAGCCGGTCGATGGGCCGATGCGCTGGATGTCGAAGATCACCACCGGTACTTCGGCGTAGTAGCCCAGGCCCGCAAACTCGGCCATCAGCGAGATCCCGGGCCCGGAGGTCGATGTCATCGCCCGCGCTCCGGCCCACCCGGCGCCGATGGCCATTCCGACGGCGGCGAGCTCATCCTCGGCCTGCACCACGGCGATTCGCTTCTCGCCGGTCTTCGGGTCGGTGCGGAAGCGCTCCGAGTAGGCGATGAGGTTTTCGCACAGCGACGACGAGGGTGTGATCGGGTACCACGCGGCCACGGTCACGCCACCCATCAGCGCGCCCAGGGCCGCGGCCTGGTTGCCTTCGACCAACACTTTGTTGTCGACGACACCGGTCATCGGTTCCAGGCGGTAGGGATCTTTCTTCGAGAAGTTGTCCTGCCAGTAGTCGTAGCCGACCTTGATCGCGTCGAGGTTGACCTGGACCGCCTTGGGCTTGGACAGGAACTGGCGCTTGACTGCGTGCTCGAGCGACTCCCAGGGAATCCCCAGCAGCCCCGCCACGACGCCGACATAGATCATGTTGGCCAGCTGCTTGCGGAGCGTGTCGTTCTGAATCTTCGATTTGGCGAGCTTCGAGAACGGCACCGGGTAGTAGGTGACGTCGGCGCGAACGTCGGCGTTGGAGTAGACCTCCTCGTGGACGACGACGCCGCCGGGCCGGACCGTCCGCAGGTCCTGGTGCCAGGTGGCGGGGTTGAACGCGATCAAGATGTCGACCTGGTCCCGGCGCGCCATGTGGCCCTGGGGCGTGACCCTGAGCTGGTACCAGGTCGGCAGCCCCTCGATGTTGGAGGGAAATACGTTCTTCGGCGCGACCGGAATCCCCATGTGGAAGATCGCTCGGGTCAAGATCAGGTTGGCCGTCTGGCTTCCCGATCCGTTGACTGTCGCGGCCTGGATGGTGAGGTCGTTGGTGATCTGGCTGGTCACTTGGTCATTAGGAGCGGATTGTGAATTTTACGCGCACCTACGCCCCGAACTTGTGTGGTCCAACCGTTGAATTGGTTAGAGTCCTCAACTTGTGAAGGTCGGCACCCCGAAGGAGAGCTCGCCCGACGAACGCCGGGTGGCGCTCGTCCCGGATACGGTGACCAGGCTGGCCGCGGCTGCTCTCGAGGTCAGCGTCGAGTCCGGAGCCGGCTCCCCGGCATATTTCCCCGACGATGCCTACCAGCAGGCCGGCGCCAAAGTCATCAAGGGCGCGTCCGCGCTCCTCGGCGAGTCAGACGTGGTGCTCAAAGTGCAGGCCCCCTCGACCGCCGAGGTCGAGATGCTTCGGAAGGAGGCCGTCCTCATCAGCTTTCTCCAACCGGCCACGCAGGGCGACATCATCCAGGCGCTCGCCAAGCGCGGAGTCACCGCGTTCAGCCTCGAGCTGGTGCCGCGCATCTCGCGCGCGCAGTCGATGGACGCGCTCTCCTCGCAGGCGTCCGTCTCGGGCTACAAGGCCGTGCTGATGGCCGCCGGCCGGGTCGGCAAGTTCTTCCCGATGATGATGACGGCGGCGGGCACGATTCCTCCCGCGCGGGTTCTCGTGATGGGCGCGGGCGTTGCCGGCCTGCAGGCGATTGCGACAGCGCGCCGCCTCGGGGCGGTCGTGTCCGCCTACGACGTGCGGCCTGCAGTCAAGGAAGAGGTTCAATCCCTCGGCGCCACGTTTATCGAGCTGGCCCTTGAAACGCAGGAGGGGGAGGGTGGCTACGCGCGCGAGCAATCCGAGGACTTCTTGCGCAAGCAGCGCGAGCTCATCGGCGAACACATCGCAAAATCGGACGTCGTCATCACCACAGCGGCTGTCCCAGGCCGGCGCGCGCCGCTGCTCGTGACGGGCGAGATGGTCAAGGGTATGAGGCCGGGTTCGGTGATCGTCGACCTTGCGGCGGATACCGGCGGCAATGTTGAGCTGACCCAGGCAGGCAAGGACATCGACATCGGCGGAGTCACCATCATCGGCACAAGCAACGTCCCATCGACCATGCCGCTGCACGCGAGTCAGCTCTACGCGCGCAACGTCGCCAATCTCTTGCTCCATCTCGTGAAGGAAGGCGCGATCGTGCTCGACTTCGCGGATGAGATCACCAAAGGCTGCTGCGTGACGCACGGCGGAGAGATCGTGAACGAGCGCGCCAAGCAGATGCTCGCCCCGGCCGCCTCGTGAACAGCGAGCTGCTGAACGAATTCACGTTCTTCGTGCTTGCGGTGTTTGTCGGCATCGAGGTCATCTCGAAGGTGCCGACGATGCTGCACACGCCGTTGATGTCCGGCACCAATGCGATCCATGGGATCATCCTCGTGGGCGCGCTGTTCATTGCAGCCGGCGCGAGCTCACCGGTCACTCTCGTTCTCGGGCTTCTCGCCGTAGTCCTTGCCACCACGAACGTCGTCGGCGGTTTCGTCGTCACGGACCGGATGCTGGAGATGTTCAAGGGCCGCCAGGCCACCAAGACTCCCGAACCAGTCAAACCTAAATGAACCTACAGTCGCGGCCGGAATTCCTCGACGGATCTTCGGCGCCCATGCGGCCCATCTGCGTCGTTGCGACCTCCGCTCCTCGCTCACGCATCAACGGATGCGCTCGCTCCGGTGCTCGGCCGCGCCTAGCATCTGGACCACCTGGTCACCGAATCTCTCGCCGAGGCTTCCGTCCGTGACTGTGGTCTACAGCCTCGCCTACCTGGTCGCGGCGGTGCTTTTCATCCTCGGCCTCAGGCAGCTGAGCTCACCGAAGACTGCACGCAACGGCAACTACACCGCGGCTGTCGGGATGGTCATCGCTCTTGGTGCGACTGTGCCGCAGCTGCACTTCACGACCGGGGGCGCGGTCGTGATTCTGGTCGGTGTCGTCATCGGCGCCGGGATCGGGACCATCGGCGCGCGCCAGGTGAAGATGACTGCGATACCGCAGATGGTGGCGCTGTTCAACGGCGCCGGCGGCGGCGCTGCAGCGCTGGTGGCGGTGGCGGAGCTGCTCAAGTTCGGTCCGCACCCATCGACAGCAGAGGCGCTGCCGAGTGTCTTCAGCATCGTCATCGGTTCCGTGTCGTTCGCGGGCAGCATGGTCGCCTTCGCCAAGCTGCAGGAGCTGATGACCGGCACGCCGATCACGTACCCCGGTCAGCAGCTGGTGAACGGCCTGATCGCTGCAGCGATCATCGGATTCGTTGTCGCCGTGCTCGTGATTGCGTCGATCCCCTTCTCGTTCCTCTCGTTGATGGTGCTAGCGCTGATCCTCGGGGTCGCGTTCGTGCTGCCGATCGGCGGCGCCGACATGCCGGTCGTGATCTCGCTGCTCAACGCTTTCACCGGGCTTGCCGTCGCGGCCAGCGGGTTCACCCTCAACAACTTCGCGCTCATCGTCGCCGGGACGCTGGTCGGGGCCTCCGGTAGCCTGCTCACGAAGCTCATGAGCGATGCGATGGGACGCTCGCTCGGCAACGTCTTGTTCGGCGCTTTCGGCCAGGTGCAGAAGGGCGCTGCAGCGGTAGCAGGGAAAGAGGGGCGCACAGTGCGCACCGGTTCGATCGAAGACCTGGCCACGCTGCTTGCTTATTCGCAGCGCGTCATCATCGTTCCGGGCTACGGGCTTGCAGTTGCGCAAGCGCAGCATGCTGTGCGCGAGCTGGCCGACCTGCTCGAGAAGAGAGGCGTGGAGGTCAGCTACGCGATCCACCCGGTGGCGGGACGAATGCCCGGCCATATGAACGTCCTCCTCGCGGAGGCAAACGTGCCCTATGAGCAGCTGAAAGAGATGGACGAGATCAACGATGAGTTCAAGAGCGCCGATGTCGTGCTAGTGGTGGGCGCCAACGACGTAGTCAACCCGGCCGCGCGCACATCGCCCGGCAGCCCCATATATGGAATGCCGATCCTGAATGCCGACCAGGCGAAAAACATCGTGTTCATGAAACGTTCGATGCGGCCAGGATTCGCCGGCATCGACAACGACCTTCTTTATGACCCCAAGACGATCATGCTGTTCGGCGACGCGAAGGATTCGCTGACGAGGCTGGTCACCGCGGTCAAGGCGGTCTAACTCAGACTAAGGTGGAGTGGAAGGCCGGATTCATGCCGGCCGCCCCAAGCGTTCACCATCCAAGCGCCGCCGGGCAAGGTGTCTCTCCAACCCACGGCGAAAGCCTGCTTTCGCCGTGAAAATGACACGAGCCCCCGGCCGATGACGGCCGGAGGCTCGCGCCGCGAAGAGGGTGTGGTGGTCGAATCGTAGGCCGAATGCCCCAAGTTGTTTAGTGGGCAACCTACAAATCGGGGCTCGTTTCGTTGTGCCGCGACATGCCACCTTTACAATCGGCCGGTGAATGGCCAGGAGATCGTTTTGCTGGTCACGGTCGCCCTCCTGGTCGTCTACGTGATCGCGATAGGCGGGGCGACGGCGACCGCGATCCGGATCAACGAGGCGTGGCGCCGCCGCCCCGTAGAGGTGAGGCGGCTCGGGCCCAAGGGCGATGGGGAGCTGCTGCTGCAGGCGCCCGTACTGCCTCCGTTGTTGCGCAGTGTTCGCCTGGTCGGCTGGGTCGTTTTTCCCGTCGCCCTCGTGCTTGCCGTATTCGCCAACCGACCGTACCCGTGGATCGCTCCGCTGGCGGTGCTCGTGATGGTCGGGCTCAACGCCTTCTACTTCACGGCAATGCAGGGCCTTGGCGAGCCGCTCACCCTGACCAAGGATGGGTTCCGCCTCGGCCTCAGAGGCCATGAGCGCTCGGTGCGCTGGATTCACATCACCGACCTGGTTGGGGCGCGACTGGGCGCATTCAGCGGGATGAGAATGTCGGAGGAGGGCGAGTGGCAGGACCCCAGGATGCGCCCCAACGTCATCTTCTTTCGGCTCAACCGCGCCCTGGTGCACTCGCCGAAAACCTTGCTTCAACGCATCCGCGGCCTGACGTATTACGACGGCACCATCCGCAATGCGTTTGGTGTGCCGACCGAGCAGCTTCTACAGGCGATGCGCGACTGGCAGCGCGTGGCGGTCGATGCCGAATCGCCGCCATTTCGGCGTCCACGTCCGGGCGAACAGTCGGGCGTGGGTCCGGGCTAGCCTCGCGACTGCTCGAGCACCCGCTCGAGGTTCTTCGTCTCGAATGGCACTGCGAGCCGCAGCACGAAGTGCTGAAGACCGGCGTCGAGCCATTCTTTGACCTGGCGCGGTGAGCTCACGTTCAGGTTGGCAGTGCGCTCGATCTCTTTCGGATCACGTCCGATGCGACGGCACCAGTCGTCAAGGATCCTGGACTTGTGCGCGTACTCGACGGCATCGCCGAGGCCGTTCCACATCGTCGCGTGCTCGGCCACCAATCGCAGCGTCACCTTCTCGCCGCCGCCTCCAATCAGAATCGGCATCGGCCCCGCGGGGCCGGGCTTCAACTTTGCAATCCGTTCTTTGATTCGTGGCAGCGCGGCTTGCAGAGTCCGCAGCCGATCCTTCGCTTCGCCGAACTCGAACCCGAACTCGTCGTAGTCGCGCTCGAACCAGCCAGCCCCGAGTCCGAGCACGAAGCGTCCGCCCGAGAGCTGGTCGATCGTTCCGGCCATGTACGCAATGAGGTCGGGATTCCGATAGCCGATGCAGCTGACCATCGGCCCGAGCTGCGGCACTTTCGTGTCGATGGCCGCGGCGGCCAGCAGCGACCAGCATTCGAATTGATTGCCCTGTGGATCCCCGTAGAGTGGGAAAAAGTGGTCCCAGAACCAGATGCTGTCCACTCCCAGCTCATCGGCGCGACGCCATGCGTCGCGAAGCTGTCCGATGGTGCACTGCTGCGGATGGATCGTGACTCCGACCTTGAAGCGTTTCGTTTCGGACATTGGTCAGGGATTATCCTCTCCATCCCGTGACCACAAACCGGCACGCGACCGAGGTCGATCCCACCAGCGCCGGCCCTGATTTCTGGGCGCGCTATCACGCGTATCGGCGCCTGCGACACCAGGAAACGCGGCCTGGCGATCCGATCACGCCTGATCACGTGGTCGAAGGCGACATGAAGCGAGTCGATCCGTACGACGTTCATTTCCGCTACGAAATCGCGGGCGCCGGTCAGATGCTGAGCTGGTTTACCGCCGGCGCGACCAGGCCTGGGTCGCCCGGCTACGAATCAAACAAGCATCTCCTGTGGGCGGATTGGTCGGTGCATCCGGATCACCGGCGGCAGGGCATCGGGCGCAGCTGGATACCGCTCCTTCTCGAGATCATGGCCCGCAACTCGTACACGACCGTTGGCATCGGCACAGAGGAGACGTCCGGGCATGCGTTCCTCAAATGGCTTGGTGCCGATCCGAAGCTATCAGGCGCGGAGCTCCGGCTCGACCTTGCCGCCGTCGATTGGGCCACGCTCCGGCGCTGGGTCGACGAGGGCCGCAAACGCTCAACCGATACGAAACTCGAGCTCTACGACGGGCGCCTTCCCGAATCGATGTGGGAGGACTACGCCCCGCAGCTCTCGAGCATGCTCAACACGATGCCGTTCGAAGACCTCGACCACGGCGAGATAGTGGTGACGCCGGCCGCCATTGCGGAATGGTTTGCGCGCATGGACATGGCCGGGCGCGTTGGACACTGGATGCTCGCGCGCGAGCCGGACGGGGTCATCTCGGGCATCACGGACATGGTCTATGCACCCTTTTCGCCGACAATCGTTCATCAGGGGTTCACCGGTGTCCGGGCCGATGCTCGCGGGCGCGGAATCGGCAAATGGCTCAAGGCCGCTATGGCCATCCACATCCGAGAGCTCTACCCGAACGCCAAGTGGTTCACAACCGACAACGTCGGGTCCAACGCTCCGATGCTGGCGATCAACAAAAGGATGGGCTTCAAGGAGTATCGAGCCGGCACGGATTACCAGATCACGCGCGAGCGCCTGGAGGCGCGCATGCGCGAGCTGACGCGGAGCGGTTAGCGCTTAGCTTCTAGGTCGAGCGGCTGCGCTGGATGCTGCGTCCGAGCAGCACGATCCCGATCACGATCAGAAGCGCCGGCAGGGCCGCCTTGCCGAACCATCCGTAGTCGGTGTCGCTGATCCTGAAGATGGTCCCGAAGATCACGAACCCGATCATGAAGATGATCAGCGCGACGAACATCAGCACGCGCCCCTGTCGGAGGAGATGCGCGTCATTCGTGCGCAGGCCCTGGAGCCAGATGCCGAGGCCGACACCACCAGGCGCAACCAGCGGCCAGACGAACGCCCACGCGGGCCAGTCCTGCGAGGCGTTCATGTAAGCGAGGATGAGCCCCACCACCGTCAAGATCGCGCCGGGTATGAGCGCGCCGGTCCCGAAGCTGATGAATCCGACGATGAGCAGCGTCAGGCCCGGGATGATGACGAAAAGCGGCCAGCTCCCACCGGGGTCGAATCCGGTGACCTGGACGACCAGGGCGAACAGACCCAGCACGACCAGGACGACGCCGAGCGCCACGCTCGAGCTCGCTCGCCGCGACGGGTGGGCCGGCTCGATGGAGGCCGGTGGGCGTGGCTGGTATGGGGGAGTAAGGGGGATGGCGGCAATGGCCTCGTCTGGCGTTGCTGATGCTGACGGCGTCTCAGCGCTCGTCGCCGACGCGTCCTCGCTCACGGGCGTAGGTTCGTCGGCCGGCGGCTGTGGCTCCTCGGAGACCGTCGCATCGGTCGCCGGCTCATCTGCGGACGATTCCGAGCGCTCTTTGCTCGGCGCGAATATGTCCGGGCTGCCAGCAAGCACATCCGAGGTGACGTGGACGGTCGGGTCGCCTTCGGTCCCCTCAGACGGCGTTTCTGCCGGCGTGTCCTTGGGTGTGGTGCGCTTGCGCTTGCTCATTGGGCCTCCAGCTTATACGTCAAGCGGGGTTTCATTTGTGCCGCCAGGGGGCCGGGAGAAGATGGGCGAGAATCCGGTAAACCTGTGGATTGAGGGCCAGACCGACGTGGCTGCCGCGGACCTCGATCGCGTTTACATCCCGCCGCAGGCACGCCCGCCAGTTCACAACGCCGTCCGAGCGAGAGTAGATCGAGGTCGTCGGCACTTTTGGCGCCGCTGCCAGGTCGCGGAGGAAGCGCATCTCGACGGAGGCCGGATGGCCGTAGCGGAACACGTTGTAGAGATGAGCCGCGCGAACGCCGGCCATCGTCAGCGGGTGGACGTCAAACGGATCATTCAGCGGCGAGCCGAGGGTGATGACCTGTTCCACCATCTCGGGCT
This sequence comes from Candidatus Dormiibacterota bacterium, assembly GCA_036380475.1. GTDB lineage: Bacteria > Chloroflexota > Dormibacteria > Dormibacterales > Dormibacteraceae > UBA10449. The sequence goes on along the minus strand of DASVEP010000104.1, from coordinate 45,025 downwards.
GGCGGTGCGAAAGCACCTTGGCCAGGACGCCTCCCCGGCTGTGGCCGACGAGCGAAACCCGCGCACCGGTGCGGCGGTTCAGCCGCTGGAGGGAATCGATGAGCGGGCGCAGCATGACCTCCGAATAGGTGACGTTGAAAGCGACGCCCGCCACCTGGGGCCGGTAGCCGAGGCGCCGCAGCCAGTTGAAGGGCGTGCGCAAGGTCCAGTCGCCGGCCATAAAACCCGGAATGAGGATGACCGGCCGCCCGAGTCCGGGAGGGACGTCCTTGCCGCGGAAGACCTCATCGCGCATGAGGCTCAGGTATTCGAGATAGATGCGGCCCTCGAGCCACATCGGCGGGATCGGGTCCCACGTGCCCAGGTGGCGGAGGTCGGGCAGGACCGAAGCCGCGACCTCTTCCCAGCGTCCGCGTCGTCTTGGGGGATGTTGTGACAGCGCTGCCAAGTTAAGTTCTGAGCGTGACTCCGTTATGAAACCACTGCGGATTCGGATGAGATTCTATCTGCAAGCCACTCATACAAAACGTTCAGGAACTGCTTAGGGGTCTCCATCATCGGCACGTGGCCGGCGCCCTCGATGATCCGCAAGGTCCAATCTGGTCGGCGCCGCACGAGGTCTCGCGCCGCGGCCACCGGGACGACGCGGTCCATCGATCCGTGGACGACGAGCGTCGGCGCCTTGACTTTCTTGACCCGCGTCCAGAAGCGCGGGTCCGCCATCCTCAGCGCGATCGACCGCGAGGCTTGCAAGAACGCCCGGGTGTTCTGTGGTCCCAGGTGGCCGCGCTCGCGCGTAAGCCGTACGTGGGCCTCGATCACCTGGGCATCGATTCGCGATGGATCCGCGCTCACGAGCGCAAGCGATTCCTGAACGATCCTTTCCGGACCAAGGGCGCGGAGCCTTCGGTCGAAGACGAACTCGGCAAGCCCAGGGATCGAGGCGGCTGCAGCGACGCCGAGCATGGTGGGATCAGGGCGCCGTATCTGGCCCAGTGGGATGGGCACTGCGGGATCGACCAGGACGCATTCGGTGACAGACCCCGGGTGGTCGGCGGCAACGATGACGGCGATATGACCGCCCATCGAGTTGCCCATGAGGGCGACCGGCTGGCCGATCACGTTGTTTATGAACTGGCGGACCAGCTCCGCGTTGGCGCCGACTGCCGCGGACCGATGAAAGAGCGGGGTCTGGCCAAAGCCGGCGAGGTCGATGGCGAACGCGTGATATCTCTCACTCAGCTGCGGGCCGACGGCCATCCAGTTCAGCGCATTGCCGCCAAGGCCATGGACCATGAGCAACGGCTCGCCGTCACCGCCGAAGTCGATGTAGTGGACCGGACCGTCCAGGTCGACGACCCGATGGCGCATTGCGTCAATCCTACGGCGTCGGGCTCAAAATGGCGCCGGCGAGGCGCATCAAGATCTCCGCAACCGCGGCTGAGGACCGCCGGCCGTCCTGATGGAGCCGGTCGAACATGGCGAACGATGTGAGGGCGCCGATGACGTCCTCCGCCTCCTTCAGAGAGCAGCCCGGGCGCAGCTGGTCGGCTGAGGCCAACCGTTCGGCGAGCGCACGGTCCCTGGTCGTGGCCGGCTCGCCGTTTGAGGTCACCGCCGGCAGTGCGCGGAAGAGGGCGGGATCCGAGGCCCAGGTTGAACACGCGGCGCTGAGCCGGTTGCGCAGCTCCTCTCGCGGATCCTCGGCCCGATTGGGTGAAGGCGCCTGCGTCCGCCTGTGCGCTTCAGCCGACACCGCCCGCAGGAGGCCGGATCGCGAGCCGAAGCGGTTGTAGATCGTGAGCCGGGAGACGCCGGCGCGTTTGGCCACGGCGCCGACGCTGAGGGTGGAATCGCCGGCCGCCGCCATCAGCTCGCTGGCGGCCGCCAGCACGGCAGCCCGAGTGCGATCGACCCCAGCCTGGCGCTTGCCGAGTTCGAGGCGGCCGTTCATGCGACCATATTAACATACAGTATGTCAACTCATCGCTGGCCGAGCGCCCGGCGCCTACAGGCCTAGCGTCAGCCGCGCCAGACGATCGCGAACCTCGGTGGGCAACACCTTCGAATAGATGTCGATGGCCCGCGCGTCGTAGCCGACCAGGTACCGGGCCTTGGGTTTCTTGGCGGTGACCACGCTGGCGATCAACCGCGCAACCTCGATCGGATCGCCCATCAGTCGCTGGCTCGCCCGTATCCCCTCGCCCAGGCGGCGATAGGCGGTGAAGTAGTCGGAGTCCGCATGGCCCTGCATGTCATTGCCCGCGCCCTCCCAGATGCTGGAGCGAAAGGCGCCAGGCTCGATGAGCACGACGGCGATGCCGTCGGACGCAAGCTCGACTCGAAGCGCGTCGGACAGAGCCTCGAGGGCGTGCTTGCAGGCCTGGTACCAACCCGTCAGCGGGGTGGTCATCAGCCCGTAGATCGAAGATATGTTGACGATGCGACCCCCGCCCTGCTCCCGCATGTGCGGAGCGGCAAGGCGCGCCAGGCGCATCGGCCCGAGGACCATCGTCTCGAACGCAAGCCGCGCATCGTCATCCGCAACGTCTTCGACCGCACCGCTGACCGCGACGCCGGCGTTGTTGATCAGCGCGTACGGCTTGAGCTCGGTTATCACCCGCTCGCATTGCTGCGCGTCGGTGACATCGAGCATCACCGTTCGCACCTTCACATTCGCCGAACGCGCAGCGCGTTTGACTGCGCGCACTCTCGATACCGAACGGACAGCGCCGACGGAATCGAGGCCACGTCGAGCGAGCTCGATGACCGCCGCGAGGCCTATCCCGCTTCCGGCGCCCGTGGTCAAGACCGTCCGCTCCAATGCGCCGACAACCTACCATCCCTTGCCGATGAAGCTTCCGGATCCGCTGGCGCTGCGCGAGCTGTCCGCGCTGCTCGGAGATCCGGTCTTTCGAGGACGCGGCGTGCCGCACGGAGATGGTCGACCGGTTCTGCTCGTTCCCGGGTTTCTGTCGGGGGATTGGTCGTTGACCGTGCTCCACGGCTGGCTGCAGCGCATCGGCTACAAGCCGCATCTGTCCGGAATCTATTTCAACGTGCGCGCCTCGGAGCACATGCTTGCGGGTCTTCGCCGCCGCGTGACCGAGATCCGCGCTTCGGACCCTTCGCTCGTTTCGATCGTCGGACACAGTCGCGGAGGTCTTCTGGCCAAGGTGCTGGCTCAGCGGCGGCCAAACGAAATCGAGCAGGTGATCACGCTTGGTTCGCCGCTCGCGGATCAGTCGGACATCACCCCGCTTACCCAGGCTGCGGTCGGGATGGTTCGCACCGCAAACGAGATCGGCTTCGGCCTGAAGCTCCGCGCGGAAGGAAGGTTCGCCTACGACTTGAAGCAGCCGCCTGCCGTTCCTACGACGTCGATCTATACGCGATCGGACGACGTGGTCAACTTCCGGAGCTGCATCCGCCCAGATATTCCATCGATCGCCGTTTGGGGCAGTCACAACGGGTTGCTCGTCAACCCCGAGGTGTATCGACTCTTGGGGCGGCTGCTGGCGCGCCCTCGACGCGACGGCTCGGCGCCCCGGCGCTGACGATGATTCCCATCGCGATCGTTCTCGCGCTCGCCTCGGCCGCGCTGCATGGCACATGGAACGTTCTTGTCAAGGTGAGCGGTGACCCAAGGATCACGCTCACGCGTGCGACTGTCGCTGCAGCGTTGCTGATGACACCGGCCGCGTTTATTGCGTGGCTGATAGCGGGGCGTCCAGGCCTTTCGAACCAGGCAGTGGCGCTCGCCGCGGTCTCGGCCGCGCTGGAGCTCACATACATATTTCTGCTCTCGGCGGCTTACCGCCGCGGCGAGGTTTCTGTCGTCTATCCGATCGCTCGCGGCTCGGCGCCGCTGCTGGCGGTGGTCGCCGGCATCGGCCTGTTGGGCGAGAGGCTGGCGACGGTTCAGCTCATCGGCGTGGCGTTTCTCCTGGTCGGGATTCTGGCGGTCACGCTGCCGCAGACCAGCGCCCGCGCGACCCTGCCTGCACTTTTGACCGGGGTCGCGATCGCTGCTTATAGCGCCGTCGATCGGATCGGGGTCAGGCTCGCCGCGCCTTGGCTGTATGGCTGGCTGTTGGTGACTCTGCTCGCGATCGCGCTGCTGGTGGCGCAGCGAGTCGCTCCGGGCGCTGCAACGCCTCAGCCGGCAACGGGCTGGCGGCAGGCATCGGCCATTGGCCTGTTCATGTGGGTCGCCTACCTGCTCGTGCTCTTGGCATTGAGCATCGCGCCTCTGTCGATCGTCGCTCCGGTGCGGGAGGTGGCAGTCGTTGCGGTGGCGGTTTGGGGCGTGTGGAAGCTTCGCGAGCGCCGGGGCGCCGTGCTCAAGATTTCGGGCGCCGCCGCCACCGTGGCGGGCGTCGCATTGCTCGCTTTGTGAAGCTGCAGGGCGGTGGTAATGTAGGTTCGTCGCCTGGAAGTCGCGCGATGTTCGCCGCGGTCGTCGATTCTTCTCGAAAGGGCCCGAGCGTTCGCGAGATTGCTTTCGAGAAGAGGAGCTGCGAGATGCCGACAGGCACGATCAAGAAGTTGGTATCCGACCGCGGGTTCGGGTTCATTGCGGCCGAGGACGGGCGGGAGTATTTCTTCCATCGCACCGGGCTCGACCCGAGCGTCAATTTCGACTCGCTCGCCGGCGGTGAGCGCGTCAGCTTTGAAATCGAGCCGAGCCAGAAGGGCCCGCGCGCGAACCGCATCAAGCTCGCCAGCTGAGCTGAGCTTTACGGGGCCGGTCGCACGGGCGGCCGGCCTTTTCTGTACATGCGCACGAGGTCGGCGCCTCGGCGGGCCAGCGCAATGCGAACCTCCTCAGGCTCGATAACTTCGACCATGGCGCCGAACGAGCTGACGAATGCGGCCGCCGGCTCGAGCGCTGGAAAGGCGAGACGAACGACACCCCGACGCGGCTTGCCGATGACGCGCTCACCCGAAACGCGAAGGACGAGGGGTAGGTCGTCATTCCGCGCGACCTTGAGGACGACCTCATAGCCCGCTCGTCCCGAATCCCAGCTCGCCGACAGCTCGCGCCACGACCTGGCAAGGTCGAACCGCTTTGGTCGGCGCGCCGGTCCCTCCAGCGGCTGCGCAGCCTCGATTCGCGACAGTCGAAACAGGCGGTGCTCCCCTGCGACGTCGGCGAGCAAATACCAGACCCCGGCCTTGATGATGAGCCCGAGCGGGTCGACATCACGCTCGACTGCGTGGGCTTCAGCGCGCCGATAACGAATGTGGAGGCGCCGGTCGCCGAACACCGCGTCCTGGACCATCCGCAGGTGGGCGGGGGCTGTGGCGCGCCGTCCCCAGCCGGCTGAATCCACGAGCAGGCGCTCCCTGATCCGTCCCGCGCGGCGGCCGCCCTCGCCGGGGAGCGCTGCAGCCAGTTTGCCCATCGCGCTCTCGAAAGCCGGTCCCGCCGCCGAAGTGAAGAGAGCCTCGACTTCGGGTGCGGTGAGGCCGGTGAGATCCGTTCGCCAGCCGGCCATCAGCTCGATGCCGCCGTTGGGTCCCGGATCTGCGCGAACCGGCACGCCGGCGGCGCCGAGAGCGACGACATCGCGGTACACGGTCCGTTTGGACACCTCCAGCCGGCGGGCCAGCTCGTTGGCGGTGAGGCGGCCACGAGCCTGGAGAAGCAGCAGGAGAGCGAGAACGCGGTCCGCGCGCATATCGGATTTGGATGATGACACACGATGTCAACAATTGCTGTCCACACTTGCAGCTATGCAAGACAAAAGAGTGACGAGCGCGTTCGAGATCGAGGCATTGGGGCCGTACTCGCTTGAAGAGTCGGCGCAATTCATCGGTGGGTGGCATCCGGCGCCTGCGGAGGGCGGTTCAGGTCGGGGTCACCTGCACCTGGCCTTCTTGACCGACACGGGCTGGGAGCCAATCGGAGTCTGCCTCACGCAGAGCGAACCGGGGGTCGTGCGGGGTGAGGTCTACGGCCAGGGTGACGCTGCGGGTGCGCAACGCCAGGTCGCCCGCATCCTCAGCCTCGATATCGACGGCCGCGGCTGGCCCGAGGTAGGGCGGCGCGACCGCGTCGTTGGTTCGCTGCAGCGCAGGTTCCCGGGGTTCCGGCCGGTGAACTGGTCTGACGCATACGAGGCGGCTGCGTGGTGTGTGATGTCGACGCGCATCAACATGCGACAGGCCCAGTCGATCAAGGACCGGATGTGCCGTGAGCTCGGCCACGAGGTTGACGTTCATGGACACCGAATGTGGGCATTCCCCGAGCCGGCGCGTCTTGTGGCACTCGAGTCCTACTCAGGACTCTTCGGCCGCAAGGTCGAGTACCTCAACCGCCTCGGGCGCGCTGCGCTGGCGGGGGACCTCGACACCGAGATGCTGCGCGCGCTGCCGCAGCAGGAGTCGCTCGAGCGATTGCAGCGTTTGGCGGGAATCGGAGAGTTCGGATCGCAGCTGGTGCGGCTGCGCGCGCTCAGCGCCGTTGATGAGCTGCCGACGCAAGAGCGGAGACTTCTCAGTGCGATCCGCACGGAGTATGGGCTCGATGCCGAGCCGACTCCGGCAGAGCTGGTTGCGCTGGCCGAGGCGTGGCGGCCGTTCAGGATGTGGGTGGCGGTGTGCTTGCGCCGAACGTTGATGGACGGCGCGGGTATGACGCACTCGCGTGCGGCGGGCTAGCGCGCCTTAACAACCAGGGTTGGCGTCGGAAAATTTTTCGAATACGGTAGCGCCGGCGAGTCGGTGGGGGAGGAACCGACAGATAAGGGAGGGACCCCCGAGGGGTCTGGGTTCAGCGCGAGGCGCGCCCGACCACCGCGATCGCGCCGCCCCACGCCAGCGTGCCCACCGCGACCAGCGCCCACATCGTCGGCGCGATGATCGGAAAATCGACGAGCGCGCCGAAGATGCACATCGACGCCGCCCCGGCAAGAAGGAACGCGCCCGGAAGCAGCAGCCAGGCCGAATACCAGGGCGGCTGCACCACGTCGCCGCGGTCGAGCCGCCGAGCCGCAACGAACAAGAGCGCCGACGCGCAGATGGCGGGGGCGGTCAGCTGCAAAGCCCACGACGGAGCCACGGACCCGGTCGCCGCGCCCATCACAGGCTGCACCCCTGCCAACGTGAGCGCTGCCGGCACAGCGAACGCGAGCATTCGCAGAAGCGCGCTTGCGCGGGGCATGCTTCAGCGCCTCACGAGATGCCCGATCAAGTCGAGAGACCAGGCACCAGCGCCGGTTGCGTGAACACGGGCGCAGTCGCAACCAAACCCAGTTGGACATCGAGGTAGTAACCAGGTTGTGAGAGCTCGGTCATGAACGAGTTGTTGAACGTGTGCGCGCGCGCAATCAGCCCGGCCTGGTCTGTTATGCCCCCGTTGTACGGCTGACGAGGCAACCCCGCTGCAAGGTCGGGTGAGCCGTAGAAATCATCGGTGCCGTATACCGACGTCGAGCCGTAGGAGTAGATGGCGATTCCGAGGACCTTGTTACCTTTTGCCGACGGAGCCAATGCGCGTTTGATCTGCGCCATCGTCTGCTCCGGATAGTTCAGGAAAGCGCCCACTCCCGTGACGACCTTTCCCGCGAAACCCGAATCTTTCTCAAAGTTCAACCAGCGGTCAAACCAACCCTTCTGCTGCGCGCTCCAGTCGCTGTCGTAGTTCATCGGCACACCGAAATCGAGATAACCGGCGCTCAGCCAGTCCTTCCAATCCTGGAACACGGACGAATAGGCAGAGGTGAGCGGCCAATCGGCCGGCGTCGCAGGGCCGCCACCGAAACAGATAAGGGCCCCGCTCAGCTTGATCGACGGATTCGTGGCCTTGAGGTCGTCATGCAGGTCGCGCACGAACCCGGTCACGCGGGCCCGACGCCAGGCTTGCCAGGCAGCATCACCGGACCACGGCGCCGTTTGAGTTCCGGTTTCCAGCATGTAGAGGGAAAGCGACTCCGGACTGTAACCCCAACCCAAACCTGGATATCGGACGAAGTCCATGTGCAGTCCATCGATGTCGTAGTTCTTGGCCACGTCCATGAAGATCTTGTGCGTGTACAGCTGGACCTCAGGGACGCCAGGATCGAGATAGCCGCTCGAGCTGCCGTCGTCGGCTCGATTGCCCCACATGTCGCCATGCTGGATGTACACCTGGCTGGATTCACCGGCAAAAAATGTGTTGAGCCAGGCATGGACCTCGATTCGCGGAATCGCCGCATGGGCAAGCCTGATCACATAAGCGAGGGGATCGAAGGCCGGCGGCCCCACGATGTCTGTCGCGCGCGGTTCGTCGGATCGATTGAAATACGCGTCGCCAGCCTTGCGCACCTGGACGATGAGTGCGTTGATGTTGGCTCGGTGAGCGTCCGCGACCAGCTTCTGCACCTGAGCGGGCGACTTGATGCCGTCGTGGAACGCGTCAACCCAGAGGGCGCGGTATTGCGGCGCACCGAACACGATTGGGCTGGGTGAAGGACTGAGACTGGCTGCAGCTGCACCGGTCTGCCCACCGGCCAGAGTCAGAACCATCAGCGCCACAAAGCCTGCGATCCGCCTGCTCATGTATTTGCGACCAGGACGAGGTTGCGGCCGGTGGTCGAGATGGTGCCCGGGTGGTCGCGCTTCAACACGGCGATCGCGTCCTTCTTCAGGGCTTCGCGGGTATCCAGGTTCACGTTCTCCATTCGCGACGCGCAGTCCCACCAGCCCATGAACATCGACACCAAGTGCTCCGCGGACTCCCAGTGCACCACTTCCTCGAGCTGTACAACGGTTGCAGACGCAAATCCGGCACCAAGCGCCGCCTGGCGGAGGGCGTGAGGATCGCGAATGGTCTGACGCGTGGGGCCGGCGTCGATCACCTCCGGTGCTGAAGGAAGCCATCTGTCGATCACGCCGTCGAGCAGGCCCCAAACACAATCCCTGATGGGTGAGGCGGGGACGCTCGCGGCCAACCTGCCGCCGGGCTTGAGCACACGCCGCGCCTCGCTGAGAGCGCGCGACAGGTTGGGCGCGAACTGCAGCCCGTGACCGCAAATCGCCCCGTCGAAGGTCGCGTCGGCGAAGGCAAGCTGCTCGATGTCCATGACCTCGAAGCTCGCGCCCACGATGCCTGAGCGCCGCGCCAGGTCGATCATCCCTGGGGCCAGGTCGATCCCAACGACCTCGCCGCCAGGCGCGATTCTCGCAGCCACGAGCCGGCTCAGGTTGCCCGGGCCGCAAGCGAGGTCGAGGACCCGCATCCTCGGCTGCAATCCGGCGAGCTCGAGCATGCGCATCCGGCCCCGTGCTTCGCCGCGGGCCATGATGTCCTCCAGGCGCTGCCGGTACGACTCGGCGTGGCGGCTGAACAGGTCTGGGAAGAACTCCTTGGCCTTCACTGCCGGCGGCCGCTCCATTCCCTCTCGAGCATGGCGGCTACCCCGATTGCCGCTGCGCTGGTGCGGCCGACCACCTGGATGCCGACCGGCAGCCCGGCCGCCGGTCCGGGAATGCACACGACCGGCTGGCCCGTGGTGTTGAAAGGGCGGGTGAACCGTGCCAAAGGCTCCCGAACCTCGTTGCCGGCGGTGATCGATGGAGCGACGATCGCTGTCGCCGGCAGGATCAATGCGTCGATGCCTTCCATCGCCTTCGATGCCTCCACGCGCAATCGCTCGCGGGCAAGCAAGGCCTCCTCGAAATCGACGGCGAGCAGCGCGAGGCCCCTCCTGATGAGGCTGATCACGTCAGCTCCGTACTTCTCGGGGCACTCCGCCGCCCACCGCCGGTGGTACGCAGCCGCTTCTACGAGAAGGATGGTCAGCCCGACGTCGAAAAGCTCTTCGCGGCTCGGAAAATCCACCTCGGGAACATCGGCCGAAACCAGCTTCCACGTCGTCGCGGTCTGCTCGTCAAGTCCGGCGACCCAACCAGCCGGTACCCCAAGCCGCGGCGACGAAATGATCTCGATGGGCAGCGATTCGCCCGACATCATCGAGTAGGCGTCGGCAGCCGCGGCGACGCTGGGCGCGATCGGCCCAAGCGTGTCCAGGGAACGGCTCAACGGGATGACGCCGGTGGTGTCGATGCTCCCCAGGGCCGGCTTGAATCCGACGACTCCGCAAAGAGATGCGGGGATGCGTATCGACCCGCCAGTGTCGCTGCCGATCGCCCAGTCGCACATCTCCATCGCGACCGCAACCGCCGACCCGCCCGACGACCCACCCGCAACCAGGCTTGGGTCGTGAGGATTGCGAACGGGCCCGTAGTGCGGGTTGACGCTCGTCACGCCAAATGCGAACTCGTGCAAATTGGCCTTGCCGACGACAACGCAGCCGTGGGTGCGAATGCGCTTGACCACCGATGCGTCGTCAGGCGCCGCCACATCGGGCAGGATGATCCCGCCTGCCGTCGTGACCATCCCAGTCACGTCGACCAGGTCCTTGACTGCGACGACCGGACCACTTCCTGTTTCGGCCGAGAGTGAGATGAACGCGTTGAGGTTCGCGTGCTTGTGAATACGGCGGCGAGCCTCCCCAAGGTCCATTCGGCCAATTCTGCCAGCCGGGGCGTTATCCTCCCGACTCAGCAATGTCTCAAGGACTGGGAGCAGCCATCGGCCCGAACGTCGCGTGGACAAAGGTCGACGTTCTGACGTCGTACCAGCGCCTGACTGCGGAGATGCAGATTCGCGGCCGCATCCGCGAGACCATCAATGATCCTGAGCCGCTGTTCCACCTGCGGAATGTGAGCGCGGAGCCGCTACTCCCGGGAGCGGTACCTCTCAACGGCGTGCCCGAGGGCCTGTTCAACAAGGCCTCGCTCTGCGGGATCCGGACGATCGAGCCCGAACCTCCCATGCCCGACCAGCCGGAGATCGTCCGGCGATTTGTGATGTTCCAGGCGACCAACTTCATGGTCACCGGCGCGGCCGAGTTTCCAAAGGCGTCAGATCCGAAAATGCATGGCGAGGTCATCTTGAAGAGCCGGTTCTTCCCCATGGTCGATGTGACCATCGTCATCATCGGGGCGACCGGCAAGGGCTGGACGCAGTCGAGCATGTGGGTCAACCGCGACCAGATGCTTGCCCTGTACCTGGGCTAGCTGACGGCTAGGTTCGGCCCCCGAACAGCCCGCGAAGGCGCGCGAACAAAACCGAGAAGAGCAAACCGATCGCATTGACCGGCTTTGCGGTGGCGACCTGCGTAGTCGGCCCTGCTGCGGAGGCCGGCGGCGGCGACGATGGCCCGTTTCCCACCGCCGCAGGTCCAGCGACGGCGGTCGTGTCAGCCGGAGGTACGGATTCGGCGGCTTCGACGTTGGCCTTTATGCAGTCCGCCATCTGACCCACGAGTCGTTTCGAAACGTCCTCCATGACGCCGCGCCCGAATTGGGCGACGCGCCCGGCGACGTTGTAGTCGGTGACGATCTTGACGACAGAAGCGTCGCCTTCGGCGACCACGCTCATGAATGCTTTGGCGCGTGCGGACCCAGGGCCGGTCGTCTCGCGACCCTCGGCCTCAAGGGTGGCGCTGTGAGCGCCGTCGTTTCGATCGACGATTCGCGCGGTGCCGCTGTATGCCACCGTAACCGGACCGACCTTGATCTTGACCTTGCCCTTGAACGTCGTCGGATCGACGACTTCGGAGAGCTCGGCTCCGGGCACGCAGCCCACGACCTTGTTGACATCCAGCAGGTATGCGAACACCCGCTCGGGCGGCGCCGCGACCGAAAACGAATTTTCTAGTTGCAATTCCGGCCTAAAAGTAGCGCAATTAAGGGAGCACGTCTTTTCGACAGGCCTTGACCCGCCCGGCGCCCATGGCGCCTTACTCGCTATTGGGAGGAGCTCGATGAAGCAAAAGGTCGCAACCACCATCAATGGCGAGAGGCGCGAGCATGAGGTCGAGCCAAGGCTCCTGCTCGTGCATTACATCCGAGATGTCGTCGGCCTGACCGGCACTCACATCGGGTGCGATACCAGCCAATGCGGCGCTTGCACGATCCTCGTCGATGGCAAGGCAGTGAAGAGCTGCACGATGTTCGCGCTTCAGGCCGAGGGCCGCAGCCTGACGACGATCGAGGGCATGGCCAAGGACGGCCAGCTGCACCCTCTGCAGCAAGCGTTCTGGGACGAGCACGGGCTCCAGTGCGGCTACTGCACGCCGGGGTTCATCATGGCCGCCGCCTACCTGCTTTCGGAGAACCCGAACCCAACCGATGACGAAATCCGTCAGGGCCTGGAGGGCAACCTCTGTCGCTGCACCGGCTACGTGAACATCGTCAAATCGGTCAAGTCCGCCGCCGCGACGATGGGCGGCGCGACGGCGAAAGCCGGCGCAAAGTCAGCCGCGGGGAGGAGCTGACATGGCAGTCACCGCGATGATCGGAGCCAAGATCCACCGCCGCGAAGACCCGAGGTTGGTCAGCGGTGCCGGCCATTACGTCGACGATTTCACGCTGCCCGGCACAGCTTACATGTCGATTGTTCGCAGCCCATATGCCCACGCTCGCATCAATAGCATTGACGTCACCGCCGCTTCGAAAGCCCCGGGCGTGGTCGCCATCTACACATACAAGGACTTTGCGAAGGCGATCACCGGCGGCATTCCGGTGGCGCCGGCGTTCGTAGCCGAGAAGAAACAGACGCCGAATCGCTTTCCTATCGCTGAGAAGGAGGTCGTGTACCAGGGCGAAGCCGTAGCTGTCGTCCTGGCCGACTCCAGGTACCAGGCGGTCGATGCGGCGAATCTGGTCGACGTCAACTATGACCAGCTTCCCGCGGTGATGGACATGGAGAAAGCGCTCGATCCGAAGAGCCCCAAGGTCCACTCAGATGGTCCGGACAACGTGGCGTGGGATCTCACTTATGTACCCGACGATGCGGAGGCTATGAAGGAAGCCGACGTCGTCATCAAGGAGCGGATCCACCAGCAACGGCTCTCTCCCACGGCGATAGAGCCGAGGGGCGTGATGGCCGAATACGCTCGCGCGGACGGGAGCCTGACGGTCTGGATGTCGACCCAGATTCCGCACCTTATGCGGTTCTACCTCACGCTGGGCCTCGGCCTACCCGAGAGCAGGATTCGTGTCGTCTCTCAGGATGTCGGCGGTGGGTTCGGCAGCAAGGGTTATCCCCAAGCCGAGGACTACCTGGTGACGGCCGCCGCGAAGCTGAGCTCGCGCCCCGTCAAATGGATCGAAGGCCGGACGGAGGCAATCCAGGGCACGCCGCACGGCCGTGGTCAGTTCTTCGACGTCGAGGCGGGTGCAAAAAAGGACGGAACCCTGGTCGCCCTCAAGGTCACGCAGTACCTCGACGCAGGGGGATACGTCGGCAACCTGGGCGCGTTCCAGGGGGTCGCTTGTCTTCTCTCCGGCGGGGCCTACAAGTGGAAGCACATCTCGGCCCGTACCGTCGGGGTCCTGACCAACCGGGTTCCCACCGACATCTATCGAGGTGCGGGCCGCCCCGAGGCCACCCACCTCTGCGAGCGCGTCATCGATCTTCTCGCCGGCGCCCTGAAGATGGACCCGGTCGCGATCCGGCGCAAGAATTTCGCGACGGAGTTTCCGTTCACCAACAACTTCGGGCTCGTCTACGACTCGGGGGCCTACGAGAAGGCGCTGGACAAAGCCCTGGAGATGGTCGGCTACGACAGGTTCCGAAAGGAACAAGAGGAGGGCCGCCGCAAGGGCAAGTACCTGGGCATCGGGCTGTCGAGCTGGATCGAGATCTGTGGCATCGGTCCGAGCGCGCCGACCGCCGGGGCCACCGGCGGAATCGCGCTGGTCGAGTCCGCACAGGTGCGCGTTTTCCCGACCGGTTCGGTTTCGGTATATGTGGGCACCCACTCACACGGTCAGAGCCACGAGACCACCTTCCCCCAGATAGTCGCTGACACCCTTGGTGTCCCCTACGACTCGATCGAGCTCCGCCACGGTGACACGGCGGAAGGACCTGCATTCGGCTACGGCACATACGGCTCGCGCTCGCTGGCAGTCGGCGGCATGGCGGTGCACAAGGCATCGAAGAAGGTCGTCGACAAGGCCCGCAAGCTGGCGGCGCACATCTTCGAAGCATCGGAAGATGACGTTGTCTTCGACCAGGGCCAGTTCTACGTCAAAGGCAGCCCGGACAAAAGGAAGGCCATGGCTGAAATCGCTCTGGCATCCTACGGCGCGTCATTGCCCCCCGACATGGAGCAAGGCCTCGAGGCGGTCGCATACTTCGACCCGCCCAATTTCGTCTGGCCCTTCGGGACGCATATCGCAGTCGTTGAAGTTGACCCGGAAACGGGCGACGTCGACCTGCAGCGCTACATCGCGGTCGACGACTGCGGCAACGTCATCAACCCGATGATCGTCGACGGTCAGATCCACGGAGGTGTGACACAGGGGATCGCGCAGGCTCTGTACGAAGAGGTCGTCTACGACAACGATTCAGGACAGATGAGGACCGGCACGATGACGGACTACCTCATCCCCACCGCCAACGAGATCCCGAACCTCGAGCTTGATCGCACAGTTACTCCATCCCCGACCAACGAGCTGGGCGTGAAGGGCATCGGCGAGGCGGGGACGATCGCCAGCTCCGCCGCTGTGATCAACGCTGTCTGCGACGCGCTCTCGCCATTCGGGATCAAACATGTGGATATGCCCGCCAGCCCGGACCGGATCTGGAAGCAGATACAACAGGCGCGCGTCGCATCCAGCAACGGAGAGGAGGCTCGCAAGTGATTCCAGCCGCATTCGAATACGCACGCGCCACCTCGGTCGAGGAGGCGACAAAGCTGCTCGACAAGTTCGGCGAGGACGCCAAGGTTCTGGCGGGCGGCCACAGCCTGATCCCGCTCATGCGCTTGCGCCTGTCGCAGCCAAGCGCCCTCGTCGACATCAATGGCATCAAAGGCCTCGACCAGATCAAGGTGGAGGGCTCCAAGGTCCACGTCGGAGCACTGGTGCGGCACGTCCAAATCCAGAATTCCGATGTGCTCAAGGACAAGCTGCCGATTCTGGCTGAGGTCGCCGGCGAGGTCGGCGACAACCAGGTTCGCAACATGGGCACCATGGGGGGCGTGGTCGCACACGCCGACGCGGCCGGCGATTACCCGACGATCGCCCTGATCCTCGATGCTGAGATCGTCACCAACAAGCGGTCGATTCCCGCGAAGGATTTCTTCAAGGACATCTTCACGACGCCGCTCGCCGCCAACGAGATCGTCACCGAGGTCGTCTTCCCGGTGGCCGACGGCCCGCACAAGTACATCAAGTTCCGCCGCCGGCTTTTCGACTGGGCCATCGTCGGTGCCGCCGCGCAGAAGATGAACGGCGGCTGGCGGATCGGGCTGACCAACGTGGCATCCACCCCCGTGCGGGCGAAGGCCGTCGAGGATGCTCTGCACAACGGTGCCAAGCCCGAGGAGGCGGCCGAGCACGCGTCGGACGGCCTCAACCCGTCGGGAGACCTTCGAGCCAGCCCGGAGTACAAGAAGCATCTCGCTCGGGTGCTGACCAAGAGGGCGATCGAACAGGCCAAGTAGCCGCGCCCGGTAGTCTTCTAACGGGATGACAGCTCCTACGAGCATCGACGACGTGGAGCAGCGCCTCCGCGAGCGCCGCTACATCGGCGACCGCGGACTCGCCACGTCCATCTTCCTGGCGCTGAAGCTCGACAAGCCGCTGTTCATCGAGGGCGAGGCCGGCGTGGGCAAGACGGAGGCAGCCAAGGTGATGGCCGAGGTGCTGGGCGCGCGCCTTATCCGCCTGCAGTGCTACGAGGGCATCGACCTCGCCCATGCCGTCTACGAGTGGAACTACCCGCGGCAGCTCTTGCACATCCGCCTGCTGGGCGAGGGCGACGATCGCCGGACCGCGGAGCGGGAGATCTTCAGCCCGGAGTTCCTCCTCCGCCGGCCGCTGCTCGACGCCATCGACAACGACGACCCCACGCCGCCCGTCCTGCTCATCGACGAGATCGATCGTTCCGACGAGGAGTTCGAAGCCTTTCTCCTCGAGCTGCTGTCCGACTTCCAGGTTTCGATTCCGGAGATCGGGACCATCAAGGCGAAAAAGCCGCCGTTCGTGGTCATCACTTCGAACCGCACTCGCGAGGTGCACGACGCCCTCAAGCGCCGATGCCTCTACCACTGGATCGACTACCCCAACCTCGCCAAAGAGGTCGAGATCGTGCGTGCGCGGGCACCCGAAGCCGCGGACGGCCTCGCCCGCGAAGTGGCCGCTCTTGTCCAGGGTCTGCGGGGCATGGAGCTGTACAAGGTCCCGGGCGTGGCCGAGACCTTGGACTGGGCGCGCTCGTTGGCTGCCCTCGGCGCCACGCGGATCGACTCCGAGCTGGTGGATGCGACCCTCGGCGCCGCGCTCAAGTACCAGGAGGACGTGGAGCGGGTCCGCGAGCAGGTGCCCGCGCTGGTCGAGAAGGCGAGAGGTGCCTGACCGGCCGGACCTCCTCCCGCGCCTTGGCGCCTTCGCCCGGCTGCTGCACGATGCCGGCCTCGAGGCCGGTCCGCGAAGGCTGACGGACGCGACAAGGGCACTGACCTTCGTCGATTTGAAGAACGAGTCCGACTTTCGGGCCGCGCTGCGGACGGTGTTCGTGAGCAGGAAAGAGGAAATCTCGACTTTCGAGGCCGCATTCGACATTTTCTGGGCGCCGGCCGATCCGCGAACCACCGCGGGCGTGGTGCCGGGTCACGCGCGTGCGCTGCCGATGTCGCCCGATCGGGCGAAGATGTGGGCGGAGGCTCTGGGTCTGAACACCTCACAGATGAATCGGGAGCAGGATCCACGTACGGTCCCGGCGACATCCAGCGGCTACAGCGCCCTCGAGCTCCTTCGCCACAAAGACTTCGATACGATGACGTGGCAGGAGACCGAGCAGGTCAGGCGCCTGCTCGAGCAGGCACCCTGGCGCGTCGCCGAACGCCGCACGCGCCGGCTTCGCGCATCAAAGGCGGGTTCGATCGACCTGCGCCGCACCGCACGCCACGCGATTCGGTCCAGTGGCGAGCTCGTGAGGCTCTTCCGCAAGCGTCCGAGGATGCGCCGGCGGCCGATTGTCCTCGTGTGCGACGTCAGCGGGTCGATGGAACGCTACTCGAGGCTGCTGATGATCTTTGCGCACGCGATCGCACGTCGCGAGGACCTGGAGGCGTTCGTCTTCTCGACGCGCCTCACGCGGATCACGCGACTTCTCCGCCAGCGCGATCTCGACCGAGCCCTGGCGTCGGTGAGCAAAGGCGTGCACGACTTCAGCGGGGGAACTCGCATTGGCGATGCACTCGGCGACTTCAATCGGCACTGGGCGCGACGCGTCCTGGGTCATGGGGCGGTCGTGATCATCGTCAGCGACGGCTGGGATCGCGGCGATCCTCGTCAGCTCACCGCGGAGCTCATCCATCTGCGGCGTTCGGCGCACCGCCTCATATGGCTCAATCCATTGCTTGGCTCCAGCGGCTACGAGCCGCTCACGCGCGGCATGGTGGCCGCCCTTCCGTACTGCGACGATTTCCTTGCCGCCCACAACCTGCAGGCGCTGGACGACCTGGGTCGCCTGCTTGCTAGCCTGGACAGCAGGCCTTCGAGAAACTAGAACGATGCGTGAAGTCCTGACCGAACTGAAGGAGTGGACCGCGGGCGGTGAGCAGGTCGCGCTCGCGACCGTGGTCGAGACCTGGGGCTCCAGTCCGCGCCCGCTCGGCTCCAAGATGGTTGTCACGCGGTCCGGCAAGATGGCCGGCTCCGTATCGAACGGCTGCATCGAAGGCGCCGTGTTCGAGGAATCGCAGAAGGTTCTGAAATCAGGCGAGCCCAAGCTCGCGGCATTCGGGGTCGCAGACGACCTCGCGTTCTCAGTTGGACTCGCGTGCGGTGGGCACATCGAGATATTCGTTCAGCCGCTGGCCGATGTGCATGAGCAGTTGATCGGCTTGATCGACCAGAACCGGGCGGCGATGCTGCGCACCAACCTGGTCACCGGCGTGGCTGAGCTCACTGAGGGAGTGCCTGCGGGCTCACAGCTGGCGAGCCGCGATGGCGACTGGTTCATCGAGCCGTTTCCCCGCCCGGCCCATCTCATCATCGTCGGCGCGATCCACATCGCGATTCCGCTGCACCGGCTGGCCAAGCTGATGGGCTATCGCGTGACGGTCATCGACGCGCGTTCGAAATTCGCGACCAAAGAGCGCTTTCCGGAAGCGGACGAGCTAATCGTCGCCTGGCCGGACGAGGCCATGCAGAAGCTGACGCTCGATGGCTCATCCTACGTGGTGATCCTCACCCACGACCCGAAGTTCGACCTGCCGGCGCTCCGGTCGGTGTTGGGCAAGGAAGTCGGCTATGTCGGCGCGATCGGGAGTCGCAAGACGAACGAGAACCGGTTCTCAGAGCTGCGCAAGGAAGGCTTTGCCGAGGAGCAGATCGGGCGTGTCCACGGTCCGGTCGGTCTCGACCTCGGGGGGCGTGGCGCCGAAGAGACCGCGCTCGGAATCCTGGCGGAGATCACCGCGGTCCGCTTCGGCGGCTCCGGATCGTTCATGCGCGAAGTCCGCCGGTCTTCGGTCGCGTAGCCGAGCCGCCTTCCGCGGTCAAGCTCCCGTCTTCGCGCGCGCTCGGAATCGCTTCGCCTTCTGACGGTTGCCGCAGGAGGCCATGGTGCACCAGCGGCTCGAATGGTTGCGCGAGCGGTCAAAGAACGCCCAGCGACAGCTCTGCGAGCCGCAGAGCTTGATGCGGCTCCAATCGTCGTCTGCCATCGCCGTGTAGAGCGCTGCGACGATTCGGCCCATCGCGCCCGCCACCCCGCCGGCTTCCGGCTCCAGGCGCGCCTTGCCGTCGGCGGCGAAACGCGCGCGCAGCCGGCTGGCGGTTGCTGCCTCGTTGAGGATTGCCACGTCCAGTGGGTAGACCCGGCCCCCTGAGTTGGCGGCGATGAGGCCCCGGATCGCCTCCCGCACCGCGATAGCGTCCCTGAGATCCGCCTCGCTTGGGGGCTGCCCTGCCTCCATCAGGCCTCGTGCCACCAACCAGGCCTCGAGCGCGCTCGGATCGGTGAGCTCTTCCGGGCCGTCCTGCAGGTCGACGGTATTGACGTACGACTGCACCAAGCCCAGGACGCCGGTGGCGGTGTCGCGGTCGGCCATATTGGGGGTCATTATATCCGTAACCTACAAACCTTGCATACGAGTTATACTAACTAGCAAACAGGGAACGCTAGTTACAAGGAGAATGAATATGTACGGATATGACCACGAGGACGCCGCCTGGCAGCGCCTGCAGGACCTGCAGCGCGAGATGGAGAACAGCCGGTTGATGGCCGCGAAGCCCGAGCAAGTCGTAGGGACGCTGCGGAAGCTTGGCGCACGAGCCTGGCTGCTCGCTGGCCTGGCTGCAGCCCGGCCGCCCCGCCGGCGGGCCCACCGCCACGAACGCCAGCTGAGCTAGGGCTCGATCAGCTAAGCCGCGAGGCGGCGGAGTACGGCGATCTGCCCGGCATCCGGGCCGTCGCCGGCTCCCGGGACCTCGAGGATGAACGGGAGCGCCTTGAGGCGCCGCTCGTGCAGAAGCGCCCGAAATCCGTCCTCGCCGATCTGACCCTCACCGATGTTGGCGTGCCGGTCCCGGTTGGAGCCGAGGCCGGTCACCGAGTCGTTGCAGTGAATGACCTCGACGTGCTTCAGGCCGACCACGCGATCCAGCTCGTCCAGAGTTCGCCCGACGTCGGCCTTTGTCCGCTCGTCGTATCCCGAGGCGAATGCGTGGCAGGTGTCGAAGCAGACGCCAACGCGCGGATCGCGAAGCCCGTCGAGCATGCTCGCGATCTCCTCGAAACGCGCGCCGACCGAACCACCCAGGCCGGCGTTGTTTTCGATGAGCAACCTCGCTGTTTTTGGATCGGCCCGTTCCAGGACCTTCTTGATGTGCTCGAGGATCGATGGCAGGCGCTTCTCGAAGCCCGCGCCCTTGTGCGAGCCCGTGTGGAAGATCACACCGTTGACGCCAAGCTCGTCGGCCGCCTTGAGATAACCGGTCAGCGTGCTCTCCGAGCGCTGGCGCAGCGTCGCGTCGTCGCCGGCGAAGTTGATCAGATAGACGGCATGAAAGTAGAAGGGCGGACCGCCGTATTTTGCCGCAGCTTCTTTGAATGTCGCGATGCGGACCTCGTCGAGCTTGGGCGATCCCCAGAAGCCCGGCGGAGTGGGGTGGACCTGGATCGCCTCGGCCCCCATGGCCTTGGCCCGCTCATAAGACAGATGCAGACCACCGGATGAGTCGACGTGGGCGCCGAGGAGCGGCATCCAATGAGATTAAGGCGTACCGCGGAACGGCTCGAATCACGGTCCCGTCTGCCATATTGGAATCGTGGCCATCTTCGTCATGAGCGACCTCGAGCTGCCGATTCGGGGCCGCACCTACCGCGAACCCGAAGGGCCTCACTGCGTGGTCGTCCGCGGTCGCGACATCGAGGCCGGCCTCCAGCACATGGCGGCGCGCGAAGACTGCCGTGCCATGGCGGTCGTCGGCCTGCCCGCCGAAAATCGTGACCTCAGCGCCCTCGCCGGCCGCCGGCTGTTCCTAGTCGATTCCGACGGCGCGCGCCTTCGCGATTTCGCGGAGATCGCCCTCCGGGCGGAAGCCGACGTCGAGTGGATCCGATCGGGAACTCCGCCGTTCGATCGCCTGGCTGACGCATTGCTGCCTGTGGGCGCCATCGTTCTCGCCGCCGGCTCGAGCTCGCGCATGCCGGGCTCACAGAAGCTCCTGCTGGAGTTCGATGGCAGACCGATGATCAGCTCCGTCATCGAGGCCGCGTCCGATGGTGGCTGTCATCAGGTGCTCGTCGTGTATTCGAGGGACGATGTCAAGCAAGCCGTTGGTGGCGACGCAGAGCTTGTTCACAATCCGCACGCTGAGACTGGTATGGCCTCGTCTTTGAAGGTCGGCCTGGCTGCGCTGAATCCAGACATGGTGGCTGCGCTGGTCATGCTCGGCGATCAGCCGATGGTGGGCTCTCGAACTGTGTCCGCGCTCTTACGCGCGTGGCGCCGCGAGGGTTCGCGGCCGGCCGTCGCAGTGTCTCGCGGCGACGCCGGAAAATGGGCGCCTCCGGTGATTCTGTCGCGCGAGCTCTTCGACGAGCTGATGACGCTCGAGGGTGACGCCGGCGCGAGGCAGGTGCTCGAGCGCAGGCCCGAGCTCGTCGATACAGTGCCCTCCCTCGATCGCCTCGACGACGTGGATACGCTGGAGGACTACGCGAAGATCGTGCGGCTTTTCCCGCGACCGAACCCGACGCAGACTCACAGCTGACGTCGTGGAGCCGGACGCCCGCCTGATCGCGTGGGTGGCGCTGTCGGCGTTGCTCATCGCGACGCCGGGTCCCGACACGGCGCTGATCATTCGCAATGCGCTGGCGGCCGGCCCCCGGGCATCGACCATGTCCGCGTTAGGGGTTGCGGTGGGCACGTTGGTTTGGGTGACAGCCTCCGCGGTGGGGGTCGGTCTGCTCCTCGAAAGCTCGTCGACCGCGTTCACCATCCTCAAGCTTGCCGGCGCGGCGTATCTCTGCTACCTCGGCTTGCGCAGCTTGTTTTCAAGAGTGCCGGAGAAGCATGTCGCGGAGGTCGGGGACAGATCGAAATTGACCGATCGCGGCGCCTGGGCGCAGGGTCTCTTCAGCAACCTGCTGAATCCCAAGACTGGCGCGTTCTTCGTCACCGTGATGCCGCAGTTCACCATCCACGGCGACCCGCCGAGCCGGCTCCTCGTGATGGTGGCGCTGTTCGAGGTCATGCTCGTGACCTGGCTGATCGCCTACGGGCATGTCGTCAGTCGGTTGGGACGGAGCGGCATCGGCTCCCGCGTCCGCCAGGCGATGACAAAGGTGACCGGGGTCGTGCTGATCGCGCTCGGGGCGAGGCTTGCATTCGAGCGCCGCTGACCGTATCGGCCTGCGCCCGGGACACCGCTCGGACGCAGCCCGAGGGCGTACGATCTCAATAGTGCTAGTGATCGCTCTAGGAGTGCGAGCTTGAAAGATCGGCCAACCACCGCAAAAACCACCTGGAAGCGCTCCGGGAAGTACGAGGACATCCTCTACGACACCTCCGATGGCATCGCCAAGATCACGATCAACCGCCCTGAGGTCCGCAACGCTTTCAGGCCGACGACCGTGTTCGAGATGTCACGCGCTTTCGAGGTCGCCCGCGACGATCCGAAGATCGGAGTCGTCGTTCTCACCGGAGCCGGCACCGAGGCGTTCTGCTCCGGGGGTGACCAGCGGATCCGCGGCGACGATGGCTACATCGATCCCAAGGGCACGGGCCGGCTCAACGTGCTCGACCTCCAGGTTCAGATCCGGCGGTTGCCCAAACCTGTGATCGCGATGGTGGCCGGCTACGCGATCGGTGGCGGCCACGTGCTCCACGTCGTGTGCGATCTGACCATCGCAGCGGACAACGCGCGATTCGGCCAGACCGGGCCGAGGGTCGGCAGCTTCGACGGCGGCTACGGCGCCGGCCTCCTGGCGCGAATCGTGGGTCAGAAAAAGGCGCGCGAGATCTGGTTCCTGTGCGAGCAATACGACGCGCAGCAGGCTCTGGACATGGGTCTCGTCAACAAGGTCGTTCCCCTCGCTTCGCTCGAAAAGGAGACCGTGGCCTGGTGCCGGCGGATGCTCGAGCTAAGCCCGCTCGCGCTCCGCATGCTCAAGGCCGGCCTCAACGCAGCCGACGACGGACTTGCGGGCATCCAGCAGCTCGCCGGCGACGCGACGCTTCTCTATTACATGAGCGAAGAGGCGCAGGAAGGCCGCGACGCGTACGTCCAGAAACGCAAGCCGAACTTTTCGAAGTTTCCAAAGAGACCTTGACGTGGCAGTCGCAGCTGCAGCTTTAACGCCAAGACGCGTCTGGTGGTCTGCGGTGCGGCCCGCGACGCTGGCCGCGTCGGTCGCGCCGGTCCTGGCCGGGACTGCGGTTGCGATTCACCAGGGCGGGATCAGGCCGGCAGCCGGTTTCGCAGCGCTGGTGGTGGCGATCGCCATGCAGATCGGGGTCAACTTCGCCAACGACTACTCCGACTACGTCCGCGGCGCCGACACGCCGAGGCGGGTGGGTCCTGTCCGGGCGGCGTCCTCAGGGATCGTGGCGCCGGAGCGCGTCCGGCTGGCGGCGCTTGCTGCCTTCGGAATAGCCGGGGTTGTCGGTTTGGCGCTGAGCCTCGCCACCGATTGGCGATTGCTCATCGTCGGAGCTGCGTGCCTGCTCGCGGGTTGGCTCTACACGGGCGGACCGCGGCCCTACGGATACCTGGGCCTGGGCGAGCTGTTCGTGTTCGTCTTCTTCGGCCTCGTGGCCACATGCGGAACGGTGTACGTCGAAGACCTTCGCGTGACGCCGCTGGCGATACTCGCCGGCTGCGGCATGGGGTTTCTCGCCACGGCGATCCTTGTTCTCAACAACCTCAGGGACATCGAGACCGATGCCGCCGCGGGCAAGCGCACGCTGGCGACGAGGATCGGTCGGGACCGCACGTTGACGCTGCTCCTCGTTCTGGTTTGCGGCGCATTCGCCGTGCCGATCGTGATTTTCGTTTCAGGGTTGGCCGGATGGACCGTCATGCTCGTCCATTTCGGAATACCAATCGCGGCGGTGCCCGTGCGCAGCGCCTTCGCAACCCGGGGCGGGCCGGCACTGGTGACCGCGCTCAAGCGCATGGCGGCCGCTGAGATCGCCTACGCGCTGCTGCTCACAGTGGGACTGCTCGCATGAAGACCGCTTATGTGACCGCGATTCATCCCGAAGAAGTTGCCCGCGAGGTGGAGCGCGACATCGCGCGGGGATTCACGTCGTTCGTGCTCCACCCGGTTGCGGGCGGGGGGATGCTCGACCAGGAACGGCTTGGAGCGGCCCGCTATGCGGCCGGCCTTCACGCGGATGTCGAGCTCGAGACCGCCTCAGCGCCCGCGAGGTGAGCCTCGAGCACACGTGCGAACTCATCGGGTCGCTCGAGGTGCACGGCGTGACCAGCACCGGGCACGATCTCGACCCGCCCCTTCGGAACTGCCGACGCAAGCCGGTGGGCGAAGGCAACGTATCTGTCGTCGAGCTCGCCCGCGACGAACGTGCCCGGGACGCTCACTCGACCGAGATCGCGCCACACAGGGTCCATCACGCCCGCGCCCATTCCCCTGAGCGAGGAGGCAAGCCCCGACCCGGAGTTTCGCAGTCGCTCGGCACGCAGCTCTGCGACGAACGCCGGGCCTCGCTCTTCAAGGCCGGCGAACATCGGCAAAGCGCACCAGTAGTCGACGAAGGCCGCGATTCCCTCGCGCTCGATGCGCTGTGCGAGCGCCTCGTCATCGCGGCGCCGGCCCTCGCGCGCGTCCTCATCAAGACCGGCGTGTGCGCCGATGGTGAGAATCGACGTGAGCCTGCTCTGCCGCCGCGCGGCGACATGGAGGGCGAGACGGCCTCCCATGGAGTAGCCCACGAGGTGCGTGCGTTCGATGCCGAGCTCATCCCAAAGCATCTCCAGGTCGGCGGCGCAGGCATCCATGCTGATCGCGGCGCCTGGCGAAGTCTGCGTTTCGCCGTGGCCGCGCAGGTCGGGCACCACCCATCGCCAGCCTTGCGGCATGGTCGAAATCACCTCGTGCCAGCTGCGACCGCTCTGCGTAAACCCGTGCAGCAGGGTCGCGGGCGTGCCCTCTCCGACCACGAAATAGTTGAGGCGCACGTCGGCGCCCTCCACAATCGGCACTGGCAAATCGTATGGATGTAGCGCAGACGTTCGCCGCGACCTTCGTCGACGAGCTCGCCGTGCAGGGCGTCGAGTACGCATGCGTGTCGCCAGGCTCGCGCTCGGCGCCCATCGCGATGGCGCTGCAGCGGCACCCTCGTATCAAGGTGATCGTCCAGATCGACGAGAGGTCGGGTTCGTTTTTCGGCCTCGGCCTCGGCAAGGCCACCGGCAAGCCTGCGGTACTGCTGTGCACTTCGGGCACGGCTGCGGCCGAGTTTCACGCTGCGGTGGTCGAGGCTTCGTACTCGCGAACTCCCCTCATCGTCATAACGGCCGATCGGCCACCCGAGCTGCAGGATGTAGGCGCCAATCAAGCGATCGACCAGCAGCACCTCTATGGCACGGCCGTGCGATGGTTCTTCGATCCGGGGACGCCCGTCGACATTCCGGGTGCAGCGCGAATCTGGAGGCGCCTCGCGGCCAGGGCTGTTGCGGAGGCGGCCGGCGGACCAGTACACCTCAACCTCCCGTTCCGCGAGCCGCTGGTCCCGCCGCCCGGCCAGGTGCCGTCGGCAGAAGGCGAGCAAGGCCAGACCGTCACGAGTGGGCGCATCCTGCCGACGCCGTCTCAGCTCGCGCTGGTGGCATCGGCGCTCCAGCGCGCGCGCAGGCCGCTGGTCGTAGCGGGCGAGATGAGAGATGGCGACCGGCTGGCGCCGGCGCTCATGCGACTCGGGTTGCCTGTTCTGGCCGAGCCTGGGTCGCAGCTCCGCCGTCCCGAGACGGGCGGCGCAGTCGAGTCATATGAAGCGCTGTTGCGCGCGGGCTGGTCGCTTCAGCACGGACCAGACCTCGTGATCCGCATCGGCGCCACGCCGACATCTCGAGCGCTGAACACGTGGCTCGCGGCGGCTTCGCCACCGACTTTTCTCATCGACCCCGAACACGCTTGGGCCGATCAGGACCACGTCGCGCGCCACGTCCTCGCTTGCGACCCACAGGCCCTACTCGATGCGCTGCCACCGGTGAATCGCGTCCAGTGGCGCGATGAGTGGGTGTCTGCAGGCAAGAAGGCAGGCGCGGCCATCTCGGCGACACTCATCTCAACGCCGATCCACGAAGGTCATGTCGTCCGTGCGCTCGCCGCGCGCTTGCCAGATGCCGCGCAGGTCTTCGTCGGCTCCAGCATGCCGATCCGCGCCGCAGACAGCTTCTGGCCCCTGTCCAAACCGCTTCAGCGCTTCTACGGGAACCGGGGAGCAAGTGGCATCGATGGCCTTGTCTCCACCGGGCTTGGCGTTGCCACTGGACGAAGCGACGTGCCGACCGTCATGTTGCTCGGCGATCTTTCCGTTTACCACGACATGAACGGGCTGTGGGCCATCGGTCGTCATGGCGTGAAGGCCACGATCATCGTCTGCGACAACAACGGTGGCGGCGTCTTCAGCTTTCTGCCGCAGGCCCAGCATCCCGATGTCTTCGAGGAGATCTTCGCAACGCCGCTTGGTCTGGACTTCGCGCAGATCGCACGCCTGTATGGACTCGTCTACAGCCCCGTCGCCGATCGGTCGGGGCTCGAGCCCGCCATCAGCGACGCCATCGACAAGGCAACTCCCACGATGGTCGTCGTGCGTTTCAAGCGGGACGACAGCGTCACCGGCCACCGCCTGTGCTGGGAGGCAGCCGCGGCAGCTTTACGCGATTAGGCCGCCGGTTATTCCTCCAGCAGAAAGTCCAGAACGATCCGGTTGAACTCTTCGGGATGTTCGAGATTGGGAAGGTGCGCCGCATCGTGGATGACGACTTTGCGCGCGCCCGATATCGAGGATGCGAGAAGGTCAGCGGTCTCACGAATCGGCTCGAGGTCGGCATCGCCGACGATGATGAGAGTCGGAGCGGTGATCTCATTCAGCCGCGTCACCGCCCCCGGCTCAAGCGACTGCATCGGAGCCTTGCTCCAATCGGCATCGAGGTTTCCCCCGTTCATGTCCAGGAAGAGATCTCGCAGCGGCTGGCGGACATACCCGCGGGCTCGATAGGGACCGTCCAGCCACAGGTACATCTCAGCTTCGTTCACGGCCTTCATGTCGTTGCGTTCATCCGCCGCCATGACCTCCGCGTACAAGCCTTCGTGGCGTGGGTCCTGTTTCTGGCCGCTGACGCCTGCTCCGACGAGCACGAGCTTCGAGACGCGCTCGGGATGATCGATCGCAAAGTCGATGGCGAGGCTGCCGCCCATCGAACACCCGATCAGGTGAGCAGGCTTGAGCTGGAGCTCATCCATCAACGCGAGCAGGTCATCGCGGGGTGCCCAGGGACGAGGCGGCAGCTCCGAATCGCCGAAGCCGCGCATGTCGGGCCTGACGACGTCGAACTGACTGGCGAATGCATCCGCCTGCGCCTGCCACATGCGCGAATCGGCGACGCCTGCATGCAGCATCACGATCGGAAACCCGGCGCCTTCGCGGCGGTAGTGGATGAGCGCGCCGTTGAGGTCGACTTTCACGCCAGTGCCGTGAGCAGCGCCTTGAACTTCAGCTCGGTCTCGTCGCGCTCGCGAGCCGCGTCAGAGTCGGGCATCACGCCAACGCCGGCATAAAGCCGCGCGCCGTCTTCCCAGAGCAGGCCGCATCGAAGGGCGACGGCGAATTCTCCATCGCCGGTGGCATCCATCCAACCCACCCCGCCCGCATACCATCCACGCTCCATCCCTTCGAGCTCGTCGATGAGCGCGTCGGCCGCGGCACGCGGCCAGCCGCCGACCGCCGGCGTGGGGTGGAGGGCCGCCGCGAGCTCGAGGACATGCGCGGCCGGCGGCAGCAGGTTCGCGTTGACGGCGGTCGCCAGGTGCTGGATGTTCGTGAATCGAACCACTTCAGGTGGGAGCGCGGACACCGTCACTGCGAAGGGCTTCAACGCGTCGACGACGAAGTTGGATACAAGCAGATGCTCCGCGGTGTCCTTGGCGCTCTGCTCGAGCTGGAGGGCGAGACGTTCATCGTCCGCCTCGCTCGCGCCCCGGGCGACGGAGCCTGCCATCGGCTGGGCGAACGCGCGCGTGCCGGAGCGCCGCACCAAGAGCTCAGGAGATGCGCCGACGAAGGCGGTGCCGTCGGCTCCGGTCAGCAGATAGATGAAGCACGACGGATAGGCGGACCGCAGCGAGCGCGCCACCTTGGCTGCGGCTACGACGCCGTCGCCACGCGCCATGACCTCCCGAGCGAGGACAACCTTCTCAGCCTCGCCGGCACGGAGTCGCGCAGCGGCCGACTCGACCGCTGCCGTCCACGCAACAGGATTGCGGAGCGGCGTGACCGCGAGGTTGCGCGCCGCGGGTGCGCCGATTCGTGGCGGTTCGAGGTCGAGCAGGTCGGCCGCGTCCGGCGTCGCCGCGATTGCGAAGCTGCGTCCCCTGGTCCGCATGACTGCAAGTGCGGGCACGCGAAACAGGAGCGCGGGAAACCCCGACCATGCACCGCCGGGGTCCCGGTCGACGCGGTAAGCAAAGCCGCCGACGGCGACCGGTCCCGCCGGCCCGCCTCTCTGACCAAGCGCACCACCGACACGGCGCCATAGGCGCGCTGCCGCGAGCAGCCGGTCATCGCCTGGCTCGACATCGATTACCTCGCCGCGAGCGTCTTCAAGCGCCACGCCATTCTTGCCGGCGACGATGTCAAACGCACGACCGAGCGCGGCCACGCTGACCGCGTCCGGCATCGGCCGCTCGATGAGAAGAACCTCGTGTCCAGCGTCGCGGGCCGCGCTGACGAGATCGACCAGGTCGGGTGTGCGCTCGAGCTCCCAGGAGCGCACGGGCGTGGTCGAGATCATTGCCGCTTTTCGATGTGCTCGCGCGCGGCGCGCAGAAGGGTCCGCTCGAAATGATGGCGCACAAGAGTTCCGCTCGCCTCGAGCAGTTCGTTGAAGAGGGCGAGCAGCTTTCGCTCGGCCGCCTCCGTCTCGCCGCCCTCGGCCTGGATGCATTCGCGCACGTAGTGGTCGAACAGCTCGACCGCCTGGCGCGCGGTGCGATCGATGTTGGTGGCGTGTTCTTTGCCAAGGTCCAGCAACGAGCCCAATGGGATCCCGGCGGCGATCAGCTTCATCCCGGCCGCGATGGCGTTGAGATCGTCGGCCGGGTAGCGCGGCTCGTCACCGCCCTCGATCGGGACCAGGAGTCCTGCCTGCTCGAGGCTTGCCAGCAGGGGTTCGGCCACGCCACTGCGATCGGCCAGCTCAGCCCGGGTCAGCGTTTGCGGCGCCGATGGTCTGGTGATTGCCGCGACCAGGTCTTCGTCGGAGGGCTCGAGCTCGCCGGCGAGGAATCGCTGGATGACGGTCAGCGTGAACCCTCGCTGCTGCAGGTCACGGATGCGGCGCAGGCGGTCCAGGTGGGGTTCGCCGTACCACGTGACGCGCCCTTCACGCCGGGGCGAGTCCAGCAGGCCCTTGCCCTGGTAGAAGCGGATGGTGTCGACGGCCACCCCGGCGGCCCGAGCCAACTGTTCGATCCGATACTCCATGAGTAGTTACTCTAACAATCGCCGAGAGCCGGCGAGCGAGTCTCAGCCGGTGGTGTTCCAGTAGTACATGCGGTCCAGCCACTGGGGATCGGCGCGGTAGGCACGAGCAAAAGATTCGACGGCGTTCACGTAGTCGTAGTCGTAGTTGTAGTGGAGTAGCGCATTGGCCATGTCGGCCGGAGCGCCGTTGTGCACCAGGAGGCGGGCAGCGGCCAGGATCGCGTCATGCGGGTCCATGACGTTGCCGCCCTGGCCGTACTCCTGCCAGGTGCCGGGGATGAATTGCATTGGACCGAGCGCACCGGCCGACGACGGCCCATTGACGCGTCCGAAGTTGCTCTCGATGAAGTTGATTGAGGCGAGGTAGCTGGTGTCGACGCCATAGAGGCGCTGAGCTTCGGCATAGTACGAACGGAGCGCGTCCACGGGTGCGGCATCGCCATATGGGTGGACGAAATGCACGTTGACCAGGTAGTACTGGTCGATGCCGGCGAGCGAGTACAGGTAGTGAAGGGCGGCGACGACATCCTGCATTGGCTGGGCGACCTTGGCCGGCAGCAGTGGCGCGACGGCGCCCTGCACGCTTGCGTAGCTCGCAAGCTCGTATACGCGCAGCTCCTCCTGGCGTGTCGCGTCGCGATACGCGTACGCAGCCGCCTCGATCGAGAGGTCCCAGCGGATGCGATCGCCCAGGGTGGCGGGCGCCGCTTGCGCCTTGAGCGCCAGGAGCTGTGACTGAGCCTGGGCCATCGCCACCTCGGCGCTCATGATGCGGGCCGCTTCGTGATGCGCAGAAGGCGGCACCAGCGGATCCTGCGCGAAGACCGAGCGCGTCGAGATGGCGAGCAGAAGCGCGGCGAGGGCCGCCGCGGGAATCCGGTTCAGGCCGACCCCGTTGCCGCGACGACCGACGGACGCTGCTGATCCGGAAGCGCCGGCATGTCCTCCGGATAAGGATCGGCCTCGGTCGGCTCGCGCATCCCCACCGAATCGAGCAGTCCGCTGATTTCGTCCCCGACGAGCTCGCCCTGCGCGATCAGCGCCTCGGCGGCCAGGTCGATGGCTTCTTTGTTCACGTACATCAGGCGCCAGTCGTCGATGTACGCCGCACCGAGCAGCTGCGCGACAGTGCGCCGAGCCCGTGGATTGTTCAGCACAGCGCCGGCCGAGGTCCCCTGCTCGTGCATACCCTGCGTGACCTGCACCACCGAGATGAGCTGCTCGCCGATGTTCATCGCCTTGAGTGACATCTCGGGGTCCAGCTTGTCGGGTCCCATGCCCACGATGCCGACCATCCGGCTCGCGGTGTTGGTGGCCTGGATCAAGTCCATCGTCACGCCAGTTGTGTTCTCACCGTAGAAGACGTGCTCGCACGCAAGCGACCCAAGCGCGGCGCGGATATCGGCCGCAAGCTGGGAGCGAAACTCCAACCACTCCTCCTCGGCAGGCAGCGATTTGTGGTAGCCGCCGATCTCGCCGATCTGCGGGTTGGCGCGCCGCCGAATCGAAAGGCGGACGTGCGAGTGGTCCTTCTGGAAGAAGTGCGATGCGACCGCGTGTCCAAGCTCGTGGCGCGCGACTGCGATCTTGTCGCGCTCGGTGTATTCGACGGGTATCGCGAGCCCGGCCTCGACGTTGCCCATGGCCTCACGGATGTCTTTCCAATAGAGCGAGTCGCGGCCGTCCTCGAATGCATACAGGAGGGCAAGCGACAGGACCTGCTCGATGTCTGCCGGTGAGTAGCCGTCGGTGATACGAGCGAATTCCTCGCGCCGGCTCGGGGTGTCGAGCGCGGGGTCGTGCTGCTTCTTGTCGAAGTAGAGCGAGGCGATGTCCTTGCGGTCTTCGCGGTTGGGCAGACGGAAAACGATCTGGCGTCCGAAACGACCCGGCCTGGTCAGCGCCTCGTCGAGGACGGAAGGCCTGTTGGTTGCGCCGATGAACAGCATGTTGTAGGCGGGCGCCTTCAGCGCGGGAATGCGGAGCTGGAGCCGAGTGCCGTTGAAGGCGATCACACGCGGCAAGAACAAACCGTCGAGCGTCAGGTTCACGAGGCTGCGCAGCTGGCGGACGATCATGCCCGGGTTGTCGATGCCGTCCATCAACACCAGGAGCATGTTCAGGCCGAGCTGACCGCCGCCGAACATGCCGCCCATGCCGCCCATGATTCCGCCGCCGCCGCCGCCCGTACCCGATCTTCGCTGACCAAGGGCGTCGATCTCGTCGATGAACACGATGCATCCGCCCCAGACCTTCGCTTTCTTGCGCGCGGCGCGGACCATCAGAAAGACGCTCAGCGCGTCGATGCCGAGGAACATGCCGGCGAATGAACCGCCCGCGGCGATGTAGATGGGAACGTGGAGTGATGACGCGATGGCTTTCGCCAGCATCGTCTTGCCGGTACCGGGAGGGCCGACCATCAGGACGCCGCGCTCGCGCTTGCCGCCGGCTTTGACATACAGGCGACCGTGCTCGATGAGCCGCAGGATCCTCCGCATTTCGACGACCGCAGATTTCTGGCCGCGGACATCTTCCATGCTCACCCCGAAGTTCGCGTCGTCGGGGTTGATCATCGTCTTGCCGATGCGCGTGTAGATGTAGAAGGGAAGGAAGAAGATCATGAACTGGGCGATGATCAGGAAGATCACGTAGATCAAGTTGGTGAAGAAGGACTGCAAGATCTGAGGTAGGACGCCCAGTGCGTCGAGTGGGGCCAACCCAAAGATCCCGTACATCGCCGCGAAGTACACGAACGGCACGACCATCAGCCACAGCGCACGCTTCCAGAAGATCGCGCGGTTGGTCTCCACCGTCCGCGCGAGCACGTCGGTCTCCGGTTTAATCCGCTCGTGCACGATCAGCCAGCGCCGAACGATGCTGAGCAGGCCGCGGCACACCAGCATCGCCAGGATTGCGAACGCGATGGACCATTCGACGCCGTACTGCAGGAAGATGAACGCGAACGCAAAGGCAGAAGCGCCGACGAAAAGCGTGAAGATCCAGAAGATGATCACGGCGGGTATCTCCCTATACGGTGTTGGGTTTCAGTCCAGCTTCAGTCCAGCTTAGTGGCTGCATCGGACGGATGAACAGTTCCCAATAGGACGACGATCCCGATCCCGACCGCAATGACAAGGTCGCCCGGGCTGTAGGCGCCTTTCACCGGCCACGGGAAGCCGATCCAGTCCGCCAGCCAGTTGAGGTTCGTGTCGGCTCCCATGACCACGTACTGGCCTACATGGCCGCGCGCGAGCAATGAGCCCGCCAGCCCGGACGCCACCGGCATGCGCGCGCCGTTGGCCAGAATCACGACCAGGTTCATGGCAGCGCCCAGGGTGACCACCCACACGCCCGGCACCCGCCTGACATGCCAGGCCGTCCAGGCCACCAATCCCGCCAGCGACGCGGCGTACACGTACTGCACCCCGTCGATCCGGCTCAGCGGGTCGATGACGGCCGCTTCCCTGATCAGCAGCACGGCGAGCACGAACCACGGCCAGCGCAGCTTCAGATGCGCCAGATTGCCGATCTTGCCCCCGGAAGCGACGCCGATCAGCAGCCCGAGGACGAGTGGGACGAGAACCAGCACCGGCGGGAATCGCTAGTCGGCGGCGAGCCGCGCCGCCGTGCCGGCGAGCACCTTGACACCGACCTCGAACGCGCTCTCGTCGATGTGAAAGCCGGGCGAGTGGTGCGCGGGCGGTGTCTCTCCAGGAGGCATCGCTCCGAGCATGAAGTAGCAGCCCGGGATCCGCGTCAGGAACTCGGCGAAATCATCGCTTACGGTCAGCGGGCGACCCAGCACGCTGGCCTTGTCGCCGACAACAGACCGCGCCACGTCGAGAACTGTGCGCGTCACGTTGGGTTCGTTCATCACCGGAACCGTGCCGTGGACGAGCTCGAGCGTCGAGCGGACCTCGAACTCTCCATCGACTTCGAGCAGCAGATCTCGCAAACGGCCCAGAGCCTGTTCGCGAAGCGTGGGGTTGAATGTGCGCAGGCTCCCTTTGACGGAGACTCCGCGCGGGACGATGTTCCATGCCCCATCGCTGTTGATGTTCCCTACCGTCGTATGGCACTGCACGCCGTCATGCTCGAGCCCTTCGACGACGCTGTGCAGGTGTTCGAGCAGAAAGGCTTGCGCAGAGAGCACATTCCCGCGCCGGCCCATCATGCCTCCGTGACCGCCGGGTCCTGCAAAGCGGATCTCGTACGCATCCGAGCCCGCCCACATGAGCCCAGGCTTGGTGATCACGGTGCCGGACTCGGTGAAGCTGGTCACGTGCAGCCCTATGACCGAATCGGGGTGGTGGTCATCGAGCAACCCGTTCGCGATCATCGCCTTCGCGCCGCTGACGATCTCCTCGGCGGGCTGGAAGACAAAGAGATAGCGGCCGCCCACATCCCAGATGCGATCGACGATGGTCCGGGCGACGCCGACCATGATCGCCATGTGCGCGTCGTGGCCGCATGCGTGCATGCGGCCGTCGGTCATGGATGGAAAGTCGACGCCTGATTCCTCGTAGATCGGCAGGGCGTCGATATCGGCGCGCAGCATGACCGTCTTGCCCGGCTTGCCTGTATCGAGCAGTGCGACCACACCTGTCTCGGTGGGGCAGCGCTTCAGCTCGAGGCCGAGCTGGCGCAACCGCTCGCCGATGAAGGTGCTCGTGTCGTGCTCGCCAAAGCTGATCTCTGGATGTCTATGGAAGTGACGGCGGAGCTCGATGACCTCGTCCATCACGGAGCGACTCGGGAGCGGCGTCGTCGACCGCTCGTCGCTCACTGCACCGATACCAGGCTGTAGCCACGCGCGGTCGCCCTGACGAAGTTCGGACCGAGACCTTCTTCGAGCTCGTCGAGGCGCCTCCTCAACGTGAGCAGGGCGGAGTGCACCGTCGAGTGAGCGGCATCGGTGCGGAAGAGTCCAGCCTGGATCAGGTCGCGGGCCGTCGCCGGCTTGGAGCCCTGGGCCAGGTGCAGCACCAATGCTGTCTGCTGCGGGGTGAGGCGGATCTCGCGTTCGCCGAGCTTGACTGTGCGCCGCGTGGGGTCGAACTCGAGGCGTCCGAACTTGTAGCTCCCAGGCCTGCCGGTGCCGCGTTCGACGAGGCGGGCGGCGAGGTCGGAGTAGATGTGGGCCATCGGGACGTTGCCCTTGACGAAATATGAGCTGGCCCCTAGCTCGTAAGCGCGGCGGATCGCGGCCGAGTTGACCTGGGCCGCGGACAACACGATCACGGGCAGCCCGGGGTGATGCTCGCGGATCCACGTCAGCAGCTCGAACCCGGAGTCCTCGCCCTCGTCGAGCACGAGGTCCAGCAACACGGCCGCGACGCGCTCCCGGGAAAGGAGCTCCATGGCTTCGGGGGCGGAGGATGACGCCGACGGGCGATAGCCGAGGTCGTGCAGGTCGATGGTCAGCTGCTGCTGCATCGCGGCCTCGTCCTCGACCACCAATACCGCGGAGCCAAGCACCTCTGCCGGACGGTAAACCTCGAGGCCCGGCGGAAGCGGAGGAAGCCTGACCTCACGGATTTTGTTGCGGTGGCGTATAAAGCTGTGATTTTCCAAGGTGTGCCCTATATGATTCTTAACGATAATTGGCGAGGTGTGAACATTCAATCTCGCTGGGGCGGTGGCATACTCTGGCCCGAGCCTGGCCGTAGTTGGTAAAACCAAGGGGTGTAATGGGGATGACCTGGAAGCTCAAAGTTGTACGCGTCGTTTTTGGTCTGGGCGTCGTGGCCGCGTTGGCCATGGCCTCAGGTGCAAGCTGGACAGAAACTCTGTCCTGGTTCGGACTCGCCTAAGCACGATCTAAGCGTTCCGGCGCTCACGGGAGCGCCGGATCGCAGGCGGGAGCAGCGCATATAGGTCGGCGCGGTCGACCGCTTTGCTCATGTATCCCACAACGTCTGGATCGTCGGTTCCCGACGGGAAGACGGGATATGCGGTGTAGAAGATCACAGGCAGCTTCTGCCCACGTGCCCGCAGCTCGTTGAGAAGCCCCCAGCCGTCCATCGGCTCGGGGAGCATCAGGTCGATTATCGCCACCTCCGGTTGATCCGACTGCGCCCGCTCGAGGGCCTGGTCGGCATCTTCGGCCATCGAGACCTTGTAGCCGAGCATCCGCAGGTCGGTTTCGAGGATCACGCGCCACGCGCGTTCGTCGTCGACAACCAGGACTGTGGAGCCGCGCAGGTCTTCTGGAGTGGGCGCAATCGGCTTCGGCGGGGTGAATGGCACGCGTTCGTGGCGCAGTATATCGGTGGAAATGGCTGCTCCCGTTCGCAGAGGAATCCCGCGTAGGGCCCGTTCGGCACCGGCGCGCGTGTCAAGGGCGTCCCGTACGCCGGTGCGGCCGGCCGCCCCGAAGCGGCTGAAGGAAGCCATCCCGACCCCTACGCCGGCCGCGCTGATCCACGAGCTGAGCAGCTGTGTGACCGAGGCCGACATCGTCCAGGTCCTCTACCGGGGCCTCCATCCACTCTTCGACTACGGAGTGGTGCTCCTACAGGTGCTGGAGAGGGAGGGCTGGTACCACTCGTTGGCCATCGACCTCGGCGTGCTCCAGGACCTTCGCCGCCGCCCGCTTGCCGGCACCGTTTTCGGCGGCAACTACAAGAACCCGCGAACCACTGTCATCGTCAACGACCCCAAGCGAAAGGAGCAGGCGAGGGGGCCGGGCGCGCACCGGATGACAAAGCTCTCGATCTGGGTGCCTGTGGAGCACCGCGGCGAGGTCATCGCCAGCGTCGTCTATCAGTCGTACCGCAACCGCCGTGTGCCGCCTTCCGAGACTGCGTTCCTCGACGAGGTCCACAAGCGCCTCGGTGTCCTCATCGCGAACGCCGACCTAAACGAGCTGACCCGCAACCAGGCGCGCCGCCTCGAGGCGCTGAACAGCATCGCCCGCGCGATGGCATCGACGCTCGACGAGACCACTGTCCTGACCGCCCTGCACGCGACCCTCAGCGAGCTGCTTCTCGTCGACACGCTCGAGATGGTCTCGCTCCCCGAGGACGGAGTGGAGAGCGCGCGCGTCATGCGCGTCGAATCGGATTCCGCGCCGACCACCCGATTGGTCTCGATGCGTTCGTCGCAGATCGCGCCCGCACGTGCGATGGCCCAGAACCCGCGCCCGGTCCTGGTCCACGAGCCAACCTCTTCTTTGTGGGTGCCGATCAAAGAAGGCGGCAAGGTACGTGGCGCTCTCGGCATCACGAGCTCGAGGTCGTATGCGTACGAGGCATCGACCGCTGCCTTCCTCGAGCTCGTCAGCGATGAGGTCACGCTCGCGCTGCGGAACGCGCGCAGCTACGAAGCCATCGAGGGTCAGCGACGCCGCCTCGAGGTCGTGAACGCTATCGGCCGCCGGCTGGCATCAAGCCTCGACCGGTGGTCGATCATGCGCACGCTGCGCGAGGAGCTCGCACACTTCCTCGCCTTCGACGGCTTCATCCTGGCGACGATCACCCAATCCAAGGATGGCCCTGTGGCAGAGGGATACCAGTACGTCGGCGGTATCGAAGAGGTGGTGCCGCCGGTGGCCCTCGCAGTGACCGGGCCATCGCGCGAGGCGTATGAAACCGGTCAACCGGTCCTCGTGCGCAGCTCGCCATGGGCGAGGTCGTTTACGCGCAAGGGCCTCGAGAAGGAGCGATGGAACGTGGGCGAGGGCGCGGCGGTCTTCCCATCAGGACCACCTGACTCGCAACGCCTGGTCTCGCGATCGTTCGTATGGGTGCCCGTCGTCAGCGGCGATCGGATCACCGCAATGTTGTCGCTGCAGTCGTATCACGAAGCCGCGTTCGACGATTGGCACGTCAAGCTCCTGCAGGACGTGGCGGCTCACGTGAGCCTGGCCCTCGCCAACGCGGATCACTTCGCAGAGGCGCAGGCGGAGCGGGCACGGCTCGAGGCGCTGCATGTGCTCGAGATGGGCGTCGCGGGCGCGTCGGACGAGAGCCAGATCGCGAGCGCCGTGTTCGGAGCCGTAAGCGACTACACCGACGCAACCCACGTCGTCCTCGCATACCTCGACGTCGGCGGAAACGTGGTCGGCTTCACAGGAGAGCGTGGAGGCGCGACTGGGACGCTCGGACCGGTACCGATATCGGACGCGCGTTTCTTCTCGCGCCTCATGGAGTCGGACGGCCAGGTGCTCGATTCAGTCGAGCCTTTCGACAACGACGACCTCGCGGGACCGGACGGCCACTTCATCTTCTCGCGCAAACCAAGTGCCGTTGTTTGGGTGCCGATCATGCAGGGCGAGCGCGTCGTCGCTGGCATCTCGGCGCTCCGCGACGACGGAGGCAAGTTCCTGCCGGCTCACCTGAAGTTGCTCGAGGCGGCGGCCCCGGTTGTGGGAATCGCGCTGAGGACGATGCGACTCCACCACGCCAACGAGCTCGCTCTTGCGCAATCTGTTCGCATCCAGGAGCTCGCGGCGCTTGCAGGGCACGAGCTCATGAGCGTCGTGTCGAACATCGCCGACCAGGCGCGGACCATGCTCGAGTCGGCTGGGGTCGCGTGCTGGGCGTTCGACACCGAGGGACGGATCAGCGCCACCCGCGCAAGCGGCGACCCGGCTGCGGAGTCGGTGCTCGCCTGGGCGGGTCTCAACTCCGAAGACACGTGGCGCGAGGCGCCGACCGGATTGCTGTCGGGGAGCGCTAACGGGCAGTCCTGGAGCCTGATCCCGCTGTGGTACGGCGACCGCCTCGTGGGCGCAATCGGCTCGGTGCATGCGGCCACCCACATGGGCGAGCCACCTTCAGCTCTCGACTTCGCCCGGCACGCGGCGGTGGCGATCGAGAACTCGCGGCTGGTCGCCGAGACCCGAGGCCGCATCCGCACTCTCGAAGCCGTGGCCGCCTTCACCGAGCTCACGCCAACCGAGCCCGACCGCGCTCGCTCAGAGATGGGCAGGCTCGTGGGACGAGCGCTGGCAGGATCGCAAGGCGAGCTGTGGCTGCTCGAGGAGGGTCACCTCGTCAGGCGTGCGACCGATGGCGGGGCCGCGCCCAGGGTGCCCGTCGACGAGCCGGCGCAGCTGCTGCGCGCGCTGACCTCGCCGACTGGCGGACGCCGGATGCGAGCGCTGCTCGATCTGCTTGGCGCGTCACCCGATGCGTTCGGGCTGCCGATCCAGGTGGAGGGCAGGCTGGTCGGGCTGCTGGTGGCGAGGATGACCGCGGGTGCTTCTGAAACGAGGCGCTTGGCGACCGTGCTCGCCGGCCAGGCGTCGGTGCTCATCGGCCAGCTGGAGCTGGTCGATGCCCTGGAGCGCGAGCGCCAGATGATGAACGCGATCCTCCGCCACTCGCCGGTCGGCGTCATGCTCGAAGACTCCGCCGGTCGCATCGTCTACGCCAACCCCGAGGTCGAGTCCATCTACCGGCTCCAGGCTTCGGAAATGCCTGGCCAGAAGCTGTCGGAAATCTATTCCGCCGCCGGCGCGGAGCGCGGCGATGACGACCAGGCCGACGGCACCCTTGAGCTGCGCATGGGTGACCCGGTTCGCATCGTCCACGTCCGCCGCGTCGTCATCCCGGGACTCGAAGGCGAGCCCGCCGGTGTGCTCACGCTGCACGAAGATGTCACCGCGCAAAGGCTTGCCTTGGAGGCCAAAGACCTCATGCTGCGCGCGATCGGGCACGAGGTCCGCAGCCCCGCCGCCGCGATGAAGAACACTCTCGCCGGCATCATGCAGTGGGACACCACCATCGATGCCTCCGGGCGGCGCGAGCTGCTGCAGGAGGCTTACGAGTCGTCGGACCGCTTGCTGAGCCTTGTCGAGAGCCAGCTGATCATCGCCAAGCTGGAGACCCGCCATTTCGAGCCCAACCCGGAGCCAGTCGACGTCACGTCCACCCTCGAAGGCGTGATGGGCGTGATTCGCCATCGCTATGCGGAGCGCGCGCTCGCTGTCGAGATCGACGTGAAGCCAGGGCTGCCCCCGGCTAACTGCGAGCCGGCCCACCTTGCCCAGGTGCTCACAAACCTCATCGGCAACGCACTCGAGTACACATCGGCTGCCGTGTCGGTGCAGGCCCGGGCCGCGTCACGGGGCTGGCTCGAGGTGACGGTTGCCGACCATGGATCGGGCCTGGCGGCGGGAAGCCTCGAAGGCCTGTTCGAGAAGACCGGCCCCGCGGGACGCAACCGCTCGCAGGGTGGTCTCGGGCTCGGTCTTTACCTGTGCCGCCTCGTCGTCGAGCGCAGCTTCGGCGGGCGCATCTGGGTGGCCTCGAGTGATCGTGGCGGCACGACGTTCAAGTTCACCGTCCCTGCCATCGCCGTCTCTACAGGCAAGACGCGCACAGGCGAGTCCGTCATATCGAGGTAGTGGGGCGCTCGGAAACAGTTCGCCAAGACGCGGCCTCGGCGGCCGGTGCCAAGGAGCCGACGAGCACGCAAGGGAGCGCATCCAGTCAGATGCGTGACCGAGCGCGCGCAGGAGGCGACGCTGGCATCAGCGCAGCCCGGCCGACTAGGCCGACGGATTGGCGAACGCTTTTCCGGACGACCCACTAGCGTGGGGGGTCATTCAGCCGGCGCCGTGCGGCGCCCGTCTTCGAGCGCACCCCTGTGGGTCAGGGTCGGAGGCGGAATGGAGTCCGTCCCCGAGCACGCTCGCCATGGTCCTGCCGACCGCGACTTTCCACCGCCCGGCGGCCCCTGGGAGCCCGTTTCGTTGAACGGACGGCTCGTGGGCTGGGCGGAGCACGGCGGCCTGGCGCAGGCGCGGCGGTGTGCAGAGCTCGGCCAGCTACTTGCCGAAGAACAGCGCGTGCACCTGCTCGGACGCCTCGGTCACAAACTGCGGTCGGCGGTTCTTGCGCTTCAGGAATCGGCGCGGCAGGCGGCCTTCGGGCGCCCGGAGCTGCTGGAAGCCGTCTTCGAGCAGGCGCAGGAGGTGGCGCGCCGCGCCGCGGCAGTAGAAGCGGCGGCCATTCAGCCCAAGGACGCTGCGCGCGGGGTCGTTCTCGGCGCCGTTCTCAACCTGGCCCTTCCGATCGCCGCGCGAGAGCTTCCGGCCGGTGCGGTGGTGCTCGGCTCCGAGACCTCGCTCGTCGAAGCCTTCACGCGTATACAGGATTGGATGGGCGGACCCGGTATGACGATCGCGGCGGAGCCGATCGGCTCTTGGTGGAAGGTCAGCGTGGCCCCTGGTGGCGAAAGGCGGCCGCTTTCTGTGCCCGAGATGGGCGAGCCTTTGATCAGGCTGATCGTCGACACGCGACTCGATGGCTGGCTCGACGCCGGCAGGCCAGGCGGCGCGGACATCTACCTTCCTGCCCAACCCGCACGCTAACGTCAGCCGCATGACCACAGTCCAGCGCGTCATCGCGCCCAATCCCGGTCCGTACACGGGTCCCGGCACGAACACCTGGATCGTCGATGCAGGGCCGGTGGTGGTCGTCATCGATCCAGGTCCGGATGACGATTCGCACCTCGCCGCAATCGACCGCCGCTTGGGGTCGAACACCGTCGGCCTGATCCTGGTCACTCACTCGCATCCCGACCATCTGCCTTTGGCCGCCCGGTTGGCCGCACGCCACCGCGCATCGGTCGGGCGTTATCCGGAAGTCGCGGACGGAGACATCGTTCGCGTCGGCACGCTGAACGTGACTGCGCTGCACACCCCCGGCCACAGCGGCGATCACCTCAGCTTCTGGCTCGCAGACGACGGATCTCTCTTCACCGGGGACCTGGTTCTCGGAAAAGGCAGCTCGATGGTCACGTATCCCGAGGGAGACGTCGCCGCCTACCTGCGGTCGCTCGAGCGCGTCGCGGCGCTGCACCCGCGGATGCTGTTTCCCGGGCATTGGGATCCCGTGACCGATGCGATGGCGAAGCTGGAGGAATACCGCACGCACCGGCTCGCCCGCGAGGCGCAGGTCCTCGCCGAGATTCGGCGCGGCCGCGGCACCGCGCCCGAGCTGACGCGCCGGGTCTACGGCCCCGAGCTGGGTGGCGAGCTGATGGCCGCCGCGGAAATGACTCTGCGCGCTCACCTCAAGAAGCTGGTCGACGATCGCCTCGTCAAGGTGCGCATCATCAAAGGCGAAGAGGTCTACGAGCGATCGGTATCGTAGGCCCGTGACCGACAGGCCCGCGATCCTTTCTCTCTCTGCGAAAGAGCTCGAAGCGTGGCTCTCATCCAACTCATTGCCGGCATATCGTCGCGCCCAGGTCTGGGGTTGGCTCGCGCGCGGGGCGGCGTCATTCGACGAGATGCTCGACATCCCGAAATCGCTGCGAACGGATCTCGAGCGCGAGTTTCGAATTACGTCGCTGAAGACCGTTGCCGTCTCGGAAGCAGATGGCGGGCGTACCACGAAGACGCTGTACGAGCTGGATGGCGGACATTCAGTTGAGTCGGTGGTCATGCGCTACACCGATCGGTCGACGCTGTGCATCTCGTCGCAGGCCGGCTGCCCAATCGGCTGTCCATTCTGCGCGACTGGAAAGTTTCCGTTCGGCCGAAACCTCAAGGCCCATGAGATCGTCGAGCAGGCCGTGGACGCTGTGCGCATCCTGGCCGCTGAAGGCCGCCGCCTTTCGCACATCGTGTTCATGGGCATGGGCGAGCCGATGGCCAACTACCTGGCCGTTATCGAGTCTGCGCGGCGATTTTCCGACCCGGAGCTGCTCGGCATAAGCGCGCGCCGCATCGTGGTGTC
Source organism: Candidatus Dormiibacterota bacterium (assembly GCA_036380475.1). GTDB lineage: Bacteria > Chloroflexota > Dormibacteria > Dormibacterales > Dormibacteraceae > UBA10449. Next base: position 3,081 of record DASVEP010000104.1, on the reverse strand, counting down.
GACCAGCGGTCTCATACCGCGCATCGAGCAGCTGGGTACGGAGAAGCTCGCAGTGACGCTTGCAATCTCGCTGCACGCGGCGCGTGATGAGCTTCGAGACGTGCTCGTGCCCATCAATCGCAAGTATCCGGTTGCGGATCTGGTCGCATCTGCGCAGGCGTTCGCGGACAGAACCGGGCGGCGCGTGAGCTATGAGTGGGTGCTGCTGGCGGGCGTCAATGACACTGAGCGTGACGCCAAGGAGCTGGGCCGGCTGCTGCGCGGCAAGCTGGCGCACGTCAATCTCATCCCGTTCAACCCCGTCGACGACACGCCGTACCACGCGCCAGATCGCCATGGCGTGCGCAAGTTCAAGGAGCTGGTCGAGGCACAGGGCTTGAACGTCACTGTGCGCGACACCCGGGGGCGTGAGGCGGATGCAGCGTGCGGGCAGCTGCATGAGCGCGTGATGCGCGAAAGAGCTACGGTTCCCGCGTCATAGGGCGTCTCTACACCGGTACGTCCGGTTTCAGCTACGCAACCTGGAAGGGGACTTTCTACCCCGAGCGCCTGCCCGGCGCAAAGATGCTCGCGTACTACTCGGAACGCCTGCGCGGAGTCGAGCTGAACGGCAGCTTCTACCGAACGCCTCCCGAGACAACCCTGCGGAATTGGGCCGACAGCACGCCGCAGGATTTCCGCTTCTGCATGAAGGCGAATCGCGGTCTCACGTATTCGGCTGACTCGTTTGACCGCATTGGTCTGGCCCGGATTCTGCGCGACCGCCTGACTCCTCTGGGTGACCGGCTGGGCCCGATACTTCTGCAGTTCCCACCCGTCCGCCAGAGAAACGTCGCGCTGCTGGATGGACTTCTCGAGGCGCTCGGGCATCGTGCGGCGGCAGAGTTTCGCCACGAATCCTGGTTCCATGATGAGACCTACGCCGTTCTCAAGACCCACGCGGCGGCTTTGGTCGTAACAGATGAAGAGAAGTGGCCGCAGGCGCCATCTGTCGAGGTCGGGCCGGTCGCCTATTTCCGATTGCGGCGGGGGTATTCGGTGAAGGCGCTGGCCCCGTGGATCGAGACCTTAGGCAACGCGATGGGGTCGCACGACGAGGTGCACGTGTACTTCAAGCACGATCCGCCGGCTCCGCGTCTGGCACTGCGGGTGCAAAATGCGCTCGGGAACGCCAGATCATGATCGGGATGACGATCACGGCGACGATGAACATCGCCAGCGACGCGAGCTGCGCCTGCCGCAATCCAAACAGGATTCCGGGGTCGGTGCGGTAGTAGCTGAGCCAGAATCGGCCGAGGCCGTACAGGCCTAGATACGTCAAGCCGAGGACGCCGTTGGGAAACCTCTTCTTCAGCCGCTGATGAAACGGCAGGATCAGCGCCAGCAGCGCGAGGGTGAGGATCATCTCGTATGCCACCTCGGGATGCACCACCTCGCCGGGCTGTCCCAGGGTGTCCGGATTTACGTACTCGACACCCCATGGGGCCGTGGTGGGAGTCCCATGGTGCTCGCCGTTGATGACGTCACCAATGCGACCGATAGCCAGCCCGATCATCGCCGCGGGGCCGCCCGCATCGATGACCTTCCAGAACGAGAAATGCGCGCGCCGCGCCCAAACGTACGCGCCGAGGATCGCCCCGAACAAACCGCCCCACTGGCTGATGCCTCCCTCCGTGATGTAGAAGATGTGGATCAGCTGACCGGAAAAGAGCTTGAAGTTCTCCCACACATAGAGGACACGCGCTCCGATCAGCCCCAGCACCACCATCCACGTCACGCCATCCGCGCCGTGAGTCACGTCGACGTTGTCCTTGCTCAGAAGCCACAGGCCAAGCCTGGCCGCAGCGAGAATGCCGAGCACAGAGAAGACGCCATGCCAGGTGATAAGCAGCGGTCCGAGCTTGAACAGGTTCGGTTCGAGGTCGATGACGATTGCGAGGGGGATCATGCCAACACACTGGAAATACGCTGCATAGCTACTTCTTTCGGCAACAGCGCGAGCGTGTAGTCGATTGGCGGTGAGATCTTCTTGCCGGTCACGGTCAGGCGAATGGGCATGAAAGTCTTGTTCGGCCCGAGGCCGGATGCCTCCACTACGCGCATCAAAGCCTCATGGATCGCCGGCGGCTCCCAGGCGACGTCGCGCAGCGCCGCGGCCGCGGCCCTGACGCGTTCGATCGCCTCAGCATCGAGCGTCGGGGATGGCGGGTCGGTCCACAGGTATTCGAGCAATGAGGCTGCATCCGAGAGCTTGACCATCCGGGTCTTGAGCGCCGGCACGGCGCGCATGATCGTGGCTTCATCGAGCTGCTTCAGAAACGGCCGGAGTCGCCTAGCGAGCTCGGCGTCATCCATCGCCCGGATCCACTCACCGTTGATCCAGTTGAGCTTCTCCCAATCGAACCTCGCACCCGCGTGCTGCACGCGCTCGAACGAGAAAACGCGCACCAGCTCGTCGAAGGTGAAGATCTCTTGCACCGTTCCTGGGTTCCAGCCCAGCAGCGCGAGATAGTTGATCATCGCTTCGGGCAGGTAGCCCTGCTCGCGGTAGAGGACGAGATTCGCTTCCGGGTGCTTGCGCTTGGACAACTTGGTGCCGTCCTTGGCGAGTATCAACGGCATGTGCGCATAGGCTGACGGGCGCTCGTAGCCGAGGGCGTCGACGATCATCAGCTGGTAGGGCGTGTTCGACAGGTGCTCCTCGCCGCGGATCACGTGCGTGATCTTCATGACCGCGTCGTCCACGGGGCTCGCGAATTGATACGTGGGGAACCCGTCCGATTTCATGAGGATGAAGTCGCCGATGAGGTCGGCGTCGAAGGTCATCTCGCCCCTGATCATGTCTGTGAATTTGATCTCGCCGCCCGGGACTTTGAACCGCACGGTGAACTCGATGCGGTCCTTGGGCGGATCGATCAAGCAGCGTCGCGAGTATTTGTACGGCCGTTTCTCCGCCTGCGCCTGGCGGCGCTCCGCCTCGAGCTCCTCCGGCGTGCAGAAGCACTTGTAGGCCTTGCCCTCCGCCAGGAGCTTCGCCGCGTGCTGCCGGTACAGGTCGACCCGCTCCGACTGCCGGTATGG